>CAYGQD010000034.1:0-44700 GCA_964351855.1 uncultured Verrucomicrobiales bacterium | reverse complement strand
GAACCAAAGCGTCGCCGCGAAGGGCTTCTCAAAAATCCGGACGCGCTCGGCATCCCGCTTTTCGCGGAAGCTTCGGCTCAACTCCGCAAGCGCTTCCGGCTCCAAGACGGCGAGATTCTCAGCATGGAGCGAGGATTGTCAGACCAAAATCGCCCTTTCCGCTGGAGCTTTGACTCCGGGCACTGGTGGACCTATGTCCGTCCGAGCATCATGACGGAGGGCCCGCAACTCTGGATTGGGGTAGCCGTTCCTGAGGACGACTTCTTGGGCGAGCTGAAAGAAGGGCGAAAGTATCTCTACGGCCTAGCCGCGCTGGCCCTGGTGATCGCGACGTTTATTTCGATCCGCCTCTCCCGGCGGTTCAGCTCACCCATTCAAGCGCTCACCCGGCAAGCCAACCGGCTCAGAACGCTGAACACCGAGCAGGTGGATCAGCAAAGCACCGAAATTGAGGAAATCGCCCAGTTGTTCAAGGCGCAGGAGAGCATGCGGCTGGCTCTCAATTCGTTTGCCAAATATGTTCCCAGCGAGGTGGTTCGCGAACTTCTGGAGAAAGGAGAGGCGGCGGTGATTGGAGGGCGGCGTTGCTCCATGAGCCTCCTTTTTACCGATGTGGAGGGGTTTACTCGCATCTCAGAGCAGATGACTCCCGACGCGCTAACCATGCACATGGCGAGCTACTTCGAAGCGATGATCGGGATTGTGACGGAGCACGATGGAACGGTCGATAAGCTGATTGGCGACGCGATCGTGGCTTTTTGGAGTGCGCCGAAGGTGAATCTGGCCCATGCCCGGGATGCGGTGAGAGCCGCGTTGCTCTGTCATCAGCGATTGGAAGAACTCAACGCGGAGTGGGAGTCGCAAGGGCTTCCCCGACTCCCCACGCGTTTCGGGATCTCCACGGGGGAGGCCGTGGTCGGCAATGTGGGCTCGTTGGATCGCCTCAACTACACCGCGTTGGGTGATTCTGTGAATTTGGCGAGTCGCTTGGAGGGAGCAAACAAGTTTTACGGGACCAAAATCATCGCTGCAGCCACCACGGTTGACGAAGCCGGAGATGATTTCGTCTGGCGGAAGCTCGATCGGGTCCGTGTCGTCGGCCGGAAGGAGCCTGAACTCATTTACGAGCTGCTCGGGACCACTGGCGAAGTCTCGAAACTTCGCATGGAATTTGCCGCAGGTTACGAGAAGGCTCTGAGCCTTTATTTCGAACAAGACTTTTCAGCGGCTCAAAGGGTTCTTGAAACACTCGAATCATCCTATCAGAGCGATCTTTCGGTGACCCGTCTTCGTGGCAAAATCCAGAATGCGACTCGTGAATCCTCGCCCGCCGCCTGGAACGGTTTTTCAGAGTTGACCGAAAAATAGAGCGTTCCGGGAGATTCGGGCGGATCTGCAATCATCTCAAAATGAGCTGAATGTGAGGAAAGAGGTTGCATTTATTTGGGAAATATTGATTATTTGATAACCAGATCTTTGCACAACTATGAAACGTTCTCAGTACTCTTCCCGATTCGCCGCCCGCTCTTTGTCTTCGGATCAACTTCAGGGAATTGTTCCGCGTTGGGAAACGCGTTTTGAACGGCGGGTGCGAGTGTTCGCGCCCTGTCTTGTGGCAGTTTTAGGGCTCCTTTTCGGAATCGCCATTATTCTGGGAATTGAGGCTTTGGA
Organism: uncultured Verrucomicrobiales bacterium; assembly: GCA_964351855.1. GTDB lineage: Bacteria > Verrucomicrobiota > Verrucomicrobiia > Verrucomicrobiales > DEV007 > JBCDHN01. The sequence continues at coordinate 43,029 of CAYGQD010000034.1, read as the reverse complement.
TTCCAGGAAAGAATCTGTTTCCCAGCTCAACGGGGCTGCGGAAGTCTTCGCCTTGAGCGACAATTGAGATTGAACAACCGGCGGGTTAGTGGCACACAAAACGATTTCCAACGTCGCCCCTGACCTGTAGACCGTTCGATCATGAGATTGTTAACCCCACTCATCGCCCTTCTTGTTCTCATTGCCCCTTCCTCTGATGCCGCCAACGCCGAGGATTTAGCGAAAAAGTTCAAGCAGTTGCCAACGGTTCCGGAAGCGGAAGTTCCCGAGCCGAGCAACGAAAAAACGCCTTTTCGCGGGATCATTCAACATGATGGGTTCGTCGGTCACACTTGGGCGGCGTTTCCTCAGATTGAGAATCCGGCGAGCCTGGGAATCGACCCGAAGGGACGCGTTTTTGTGACCGAGGCGAATCGATTCTGGCTTGGAGTGCCCGATCTGCGAGGTGCCAACGAAATGATTCGAGACGACTTCAAAGCGGTCACGGTGGAAGATCGCCAGAAGATGTATGATAAGTTCGCATCCCATTTCCCGGAGGGGTGGTTCAGCAAGGTTGCCGACCGAGTGGTGAGATTGGAGGACCGGGACGGGAATGGGGCCGCCGATCATCGGACGTTGTTTTCGGATCGCTTCAAGGAACCTCTCGATGGGATCGGATTTTCGATTCTTCCTGAGAACGACGCGGTTTATTTCACCTGTATCCCGAACGTCTGGAAAATGACGGACCCGGATGACGATGGAGTTGCCGATACTCATGAGGTGATTGCCGAAGGATTCGGGGTTCGGGTTTCCTTCATCGGTCACGATCTGCACGGCATGATTCGGGGTTTGGACGGGCTCCTCTATTTTTCAGTGGGCGATCGCGGCTACCATGTCACTACGGCGGATGGCAAGGTTCATGAAGGTTCGGGGCGTGGAGCCGTGTTCCGCTGCGAATCGGACGGGTCCGGCCTGGAGGTCTACGCCATGGGGTTGCGCAATCCACAGGAACTCGCCTTCGATGACTACGGGAACTTGTTCACGTTCGACAACACCGGCGACATTGGTGACAAGGCGAGAATTGTCTATGTTCTGGACAACACGGACTCCGGTTGGGACATGTCCCACCAGTCTCCCCACCATTACCGGAACGTGCTCGACTGGGGCGATTTCTGTCCTCCGAAGTCGATGTGGGTGGCGGAGAAGATGTTCGATACCTTCAACGACGAGCAACCCCAATGGGTTTATCCTCCAGCGGCTCACGCGTCGAATGGTCCATCCGGCGTAACCTGGCTGACGGGCGCGGCGATTCCCGAAGATCTACGAGGCCAGTTTCTGCTTACCAATTATCGAGGTGCCTCCGCAGGATCCAATACCCTGGCGCTGAAGATGGAGCCGAGCGGAGCGGGGTATGGGCTGAAGAGTAACCGGGAATTCATCAAAGGCGTTGCTGCAGCTGATGTGGAGCTTGGCTTCGACGGGAAACTTTATTTCGCCGACTTTGGCGGAGGCTGGAGCGTCAACACCAACGGATCGATTCAAGTCCTGGAGCCGCGCGACGAAGCGCTTCGGGCCGAAGGAGCAAAGGTGGCTCGGCTCTTCGCGGAAGGACTTGGAGAGAAATCGCTCGAAACGGTGGTTGGTTTGCTCGATCACGCGGATCAGCGCGTTCGCAAGCTCGCGCAGTTCGAGTTGGTTGATCGCGGTCAGAGTGGAGTCACGCAGCTGGCGTCAACGGCTCAAGATTCCGAAGCTTCTGAATTCGCTCGCCTGCACGCGATTTGGGGACTTCATCAAGTTGCGCGGCAAACCGGCGCCGTTGAAGAAGTTCTGAAGGGCCTGCTCGGTGATTCCCAACCCGAAATTCGGGCGAACGCGGCTCGAGTTTTGGGTGATTTGCGAGAGAATTCGGCTCGGGATGGCCTTTTAGGGCTCTTGTCTGATGAGTCGCTTCGGGTTCGCTCACTCGCTGCGGTGGCGCTAGGTCGTGTGACGGAATCGGGAGATTCAGAAGCGGTTGAAGCTCTCTATGGCGCCGCGGCTGAGAATGGGGAAGGGGAGGTCGATCCCGTGTTGCGCCACGCATACCTCTCCGCTCTTGATCGTATCGGGACCGAGAAAGCCGCGATCGAACGGGTCAACGCAACTTCCGTGGAGGAGCGCTTGATGGCCGTTCTCTTTCTTCGCCGCCACCAAAGCGACGCCTTGACCCAATTCCTCAATGACGAAAATGGCGTGGTTCGCAACGAGGCGATTCGCGCGATTTACGACACAAAAGTCGTGGATCAATCATCCGGGAAAGCATTGGCCGCGCTGGACCCCAGTGCACTTCCCGAAAGCCTCCAACGGCGAGTGATTGCCGCAAACTATCGACACGGCCAGTCTGAGAACGCCAAACGAATTCTCGAAATTGCTTCCAATGCGTCTCTGTCTCAGGGAATCCGGGAGTATGCGTTGAACGGGCTTTGGATGTGGGAAGCTGCGATTGAAACGGATCCCGTTCTCGGTCATTACCGGCCTCAGACGATCCAGGAACGGAGCATGAGCGAACTGGGCCAGGAGATCGCTGCCGAGCTGCGAGGGTTCCTCACCAGCGGTCAACCGTCTCAACTCACCGCGTTCGGGATGAAGTTGGGAGACGATATGGGGGTGGTCCTTGATCCCGAGTCGTTGAGGAAACTCGCGTCCAATGGGGAGCTGAATGCTGAAATCCGGGTTGCCACGCTCAACAGTTTGGCTCAATTGGGCGAGAAAGGAGACGATGGATTGATTCGATCCCTGCTGGACGATTCCGATGGGTCCGTCCAGGCCGCAGCGATTCAGCATGCGTTCGCTCGTGATTTGGCAGGGATTTCAGATCGTGGGATCGAAGTTGTTCTCAACGGCCCGATTCCAGCGGCCCAAACCGCGATTGCTGGTCTCGCGACGAAGAAGCCATCGGCTCTAACAACCCTCTGGCAAGAACGGGAAACGGATGGCCTACGAAAAGAGCTCTGGCTGGATGTCTACCTCGCCTTGAAAGAATCTTCCGATACTCAGGCTCAATCTGCTGCCTCAACCTTCGCCGCCGCAGATCCGAATCATGTGTTCTCACTGAGTGAAGGGGGAGGAAACGTTGACCGTGGTGAGTTAGTCTTCCGCAATCAAGGCGCTTGTTTACAATGTCATATGGTGGATGGAGCTGGCGGGATTCAGGGACCTGATTTGAGCGCAGTCGGCTTGCGATTGAAGGGGTATGACATGGTCGAAGCGATCGTGAATCCAAACGCGGTCATCACCGAAGGCTACGGAATGTCCTCGGTCACGCTCAGTGACGGTAGTCTCTTGATTGGTCGCGTGGTTCCGAAGGGGGAGGACGCGGTGACCCTGATCGCGATGGACAACAAAGAGACGGAGATTTTTCGCTCCAACATCACCAACATCTCTCCTCCGATTTCCCCGATGCCTCCTCTTGGCGCGGCGCTCCCTCCTCGCGAATTGCGAGACTTGGTCGCCTTTTTGGCCGGGCAAAAAACGGTCACGAAGGCGCGCCGCAAAAGCAACGCCGAGCATGGCGAAAGCGAGGACGAAAAAATCGCGAAATAGCGGATAGAGGACCGCCCACGTCGCGAGGAAATCTGCGCATTTTAGCCTCAATCAGGGCTCGCCAAATCGTGTCTGGCCCATCAAGGTTTCGAGATGGACTCGGATGAACAGGCCCGCGCGCTCGACGCGTCATTTCGACAATCTCGAAAAGAGATGTGGGTGATTTTAGCGGCTTGGGGGGTGTTCCTGCTCTGGACCGGAATCGGATCTGCGGTGCTATCTGCTTCCAGCACCAAGCCATCCTTGATTCCGTTGATAGCAGGCATTCCGAAATGGGTTGCGTTTGGGGTGGTGATACCCTGGGTTTGCGCCCTGGGGTTCATTATCTGGTTCACAACGTGTTTCATGAAGGACACTTCGTTGGAGTCTGATCAGGATGGCGAAACTGAAAACTCCTCCACGGATGATTGAAGGGACGCGTCTCGCCGCGACGACCGAGGCCTCGACCTCTGCTCTGATCACGTTTATGATCTACCTGGTTTTCGTTTTCGCTTTGGCAGCGCTCGCGAATCGCGCCCAGAAAGATCGTCCTTTCGTAAGCGAATATTTTCTGGCGGGGAGAAATATCGGGTTGTGGGCGTTTGCGTTGACCTATGGAGCCACCGCAGCTTCCGGAGGGAGTTTTATGGGGTTTCCCGCTTTGATCTATACGCATGGCTGGTCGCTGGCGTGGTGGATTTGTGGCTTCATGGTCTGTCCTTTGGTGGCCTTGGGACTGTTTGCAAAACGGATCAATCAGGTCGGGCGAATTGCCGGGGCGATCACCGTTCCCGAGCTGCTGCGGAAACGTTTCGCCAGTCCCGCAGTGGGGAACACGGCAACTCTGATTCTCGTGTTCTTCATGTTCTTTTACTTGCTGGCCCAATTCAAAGCCGGGGCGCAGATCATGGCGGTCCTTTTGGATGGGAATGAGGCGTTTGATCGGACGGCCGCTTCCATTGAGACTCTCACCGAAGGATGGTTGTGGATCGGAGAAGCCCAAGGTTCGTATCTTATTTGTCTGATCTTATTTACGGTTTCAGTTGTTTTATACACGGCATATGGCGGGTTTCGGGCGGTGGTCTGGACGGATGTGATGCAGGGGCTGGTAATGGCGCTTGGGGTACTATTGATGTTGGTTTTTGCCGTGGTTCAGGTCGGTGGGCTGAAGAATGCGTCCCAGGAGATCGGGGAAATGACTCCACCGGAGTGGGCCACTGCAGTCATTACGATACCTGGACCGAATTCAAGCGGTCTCGAGATTCCGAAAGGCACTTGGGTTGAAACGACGGATGGTGGAATGGGGCGGTTGAAGCATTTGCTTCGCATTTCGAAGGGTGAAAGCGCGAGCGAGCCGGTCGAGTTCCTCGTTCTCACGACCGCCTCGGAGATCACCAAGACTCGGGAGCTGGCTGAACCGGGACTTGTTGCCGAACTATCTGAAAGAGAGGCATATGCGTATGGGAGTTCTCAACCAGGTGTCTATTTGACGCCTCCTGGTCCCAGTAGAACCAGCCAAGGTGGGTTCCTCCCAGTTCTTCTGGCGCTCAGCTTCTTCGCTTTTTGGAACTTCAGCGGAGCGGGACAACCGAGTTTCATGGTCCGGCAGATGGCTTTCCGTGATACCAGAGTACTGCGGCGCGCCATGATTTTGGTCGCGGTGTTCTTTACCGTAATCTATTTGCCGCTTGTAGTGATCTTTACTTGCGCACGAGTGCTTCTTCCGGGTTGGGAGATTGATCCGGATCGTATTATGCCAGAAATGGCAGCGGCCCTAACCGAGAATGCGGGAGTTCCTTGGTTGGCAGGCCTGTTATTGGCGGCTCCCTTTGCTGCGATTATGTCGAGTGTCGATAGTTTCCTCTTATTGGTTTCTTCGGGAGTCGTACGTGACATTTACCAGCAATCCATCAATCCGGAAGCCTCAGAGAAAACGATCAAACGCCTGACTCATGGAGTCACCATTTTTCTGGGAGTGTTTGGCGTGATTGCCGTCTTGAATCCTCCCGAATTTCTTCAGACTCTGATCGTCTTCGCCTCCGCAGGCCTTGGCGCATGTTTTCTGGTTCCGATGGTCCTCGCGCTCTATTGGCCGCGAATGACGCATCGGGGAGCCGTGGCCGGGATGATCACGGGCGGAGTGACGATTTTGGTCTTCTATCTCATTGGATTTTCAATCCATGGGGAATTCAAGGAATTCGCGCCCTGGAACATTCATCCGTTTATCTTCGCCATCGGAACTACTTTGGTAGCCGTCGTGGTTACGAGCCAAATGGATCAGAAGCCAGCCCCTGCGCTGGTCACTACATTCTTTGGTAAACCCTGATCCCCGCTTTTTCCGAATTATCGGGGGAAGCCGGTTTCGAAAATAGACGCAATTTCTTCGGGCTGGAGGACATCACCGTAAACGGCGAACTCATCGATCACGCCGATAAAATTGCGGACAGGGTGGTGGTCGGAATCACTTGGTGCGCCCCAGTTGGCGATTTCGGCAATTCCCGCTCGTAAGCGAACATCGACGTCCAACGCCTCCCGAGAGACTTCCAATCCATTGAAGTAGTGAGCGACGAACCCACCAATGCGGTCGTAAACACAGGCCAAGTGAACCCATTCTCCGAGGTGGGACGCGTTGATCACCGAAGGCGACCGGTAGTCGGCCCGCTCATTTTCCTCTCGACGGGTGCTGAGCATCAGCTCGCCGGTTCCGCCGTGAAATTGCCAGTGCAGGGCTCCGTGATCGAAACCATCGCTGACCAGAAGCCCGTGAGGCCGATGGTCTATCTGATCGATGCGGACCCAGGCAGAAAGCGTCAGTGCATCGTGGTAACCGGGAATTCGAACCCGAACCCGGTCTGCGGGACGGGAAAACTCCAGGGCACCTTTTCCGGGCCAGCGTCCATCCGTACTTTCCGCGCCAATAATGACACCATCTTGTCCTGCTGCCCATGGATTCTTGGTCGTAGCCGGGAGAACTCCAGTTAGAAAGTCCTGGGTATCAAAATCATAGAATGCCAAGACCCTGGCATCATCTCGCCAACGGACGCTGGTGTGATACCAGCGGGCCAGTTGCCGCGCCATCTCATCGGAGTGCCATTGCATGATTTCCGTGTTGCTGGCGAAGGCATCGGGATCTGCCAGTAGCGGGAGAGGGCGTCCGAATTCGTCAATATGAGCGGCATTTCCAGGAGTGAGTTGAGCCACCGTTTCCTGGTGGGGATTGCGAAACACGACCTCTCCGTCGAAGACATGAATCTCCGAACTTCCGTCCGAGTTGACTTCGACGCCGAAATCCGTGCCATGATCGACCAATTCTCCCGTCGGAGTGTGGACGACAAAGCCTTGGGCGTGGGGCGGGACACTCGCATGAACGCGACCTTGCCAGCAAAAGCTCTCCTCCATCGAAAGAATCTCAAAATCTGCGGGACCTTCGAGCACGACCTTTACCCCATTGTAGAATTGAAGATGGAGCCAGCCGGATTCCAACTTCAGGTTTCCTTTGCCCACAATGGATCCCGGTCGAACGGGATCCGCCCCTTCCGCCCACTTGGCGGCAATGGAGTGGGTGAGTAAGGCATAGCCACCATCTGCTTCAGTTTCCTGATTTTCCGAGGATTCTACCAGTTCATCGGTTGTCGGCCCTTGATCCAAAATCGCCCAGCACAGAGCGGCCATGGCAATCAGCAACGCGGCAAGTTCGAAAAACGTGGGTTGATAGTTCCAGCGAAACGTTTTCTTCGTCTTTGGCGGTTCCTGGTCCAGGCCAATGGGAACAACGTTTCCGGCCGCCGTCTCGGGCCCCAATTGCTCGAGGATGGCATTCAAGCTGGTCAGCTCAGCAAAGAGTTGCTGCGCGACTTCGTTCCCCAGCAAAATCCAGTTCAATCGGCGAACCTCTTCGTCCGTGATTGTATCTTCGCACCACGCGCCGATCAGCGAGCGCAATTCTTGTTCGGTGTCTTCAGTTCTCATATTTCACGAGCTAATCGATGTTGAATACAGTTCAGCAGCCAGCTACGGACTTGTTGTAAGATTCGATAAACGGTTTTTGGTGGGCGATCGATTTGCTCAGCAACCGCTTCCATTGGCAGATCTTCGATGTAGCGCAAACGGATCAATTCGCGGTTCATTTCGCTGAGCCCATCGACACAAGATTCGAGGGCATCCTTCCGGATATCTTCGTCCAGCGAGACTTCAGAGACTTTCTCCGCGAGGGCATCAAATACCTCCTGACTAAAGGTAACTCGGGCGCGTGCCATTTTCTTGCGATAGTCGCAAACCTCGAAATAAGCGACTCGCATCGCCCAAGAAGCAAAGTTCGTTCCCGGTTCGTACTGATCGAACTTCCTCCAGAGGACGACGCTGGTTTTCTGGAAAAGATCGTCAGCATCTTCCCGATTCGAGACCAAAGAGCGGATGAAGTTGCGAATGCGCACCTGATTGGCAAGCACCAACGCAACAAAATCTTCAGGAGATTCTGAATCAGATTGGAATGGGCCTTTTGAGGGCATCTGAATAAATACGGTCTTTGCCGACGGGAATTCTTAGGATTAATATCCTCGCCGCTCCCGTTTTCGCAAATCCAGACGCACCGCTTCACGAGCGGGAGGGCCTCATTCGCCGACGCAATAGAGATGCGTGTCCGTGCGGATGAAAAGGTTTCCCTGAGAAATGGAAATGCTGGAGCGAGTGATATTGCTGAGCGTTTCCCCCATTTCCACGTGATGGAGAAGTTCATACTCGTCGCCAGCCTTGACGACAAAGACATCGCCCAACTGATTCATGAGGTAAATCTTTCCGTCACCAGCCGTCGGTGACGCTTCCAGCTTCTGGCGGTTGATGCTACTGGCCGCAAGGGTTTCGCTGTAGATGACGTCTCCGGTCTTGGCATCCAGGCAAACCAAGGCCTTCGCATCGCTGCTTAACACGTAAAACCGGCCCTCGTAGAACAATGGAGTAGATACGTCACTGGTAACTGGCTGTTCTTTGGTGACCTTGCTTACCCAGGCGAGAGCGGAATCGTCCAAATTCCCACTCATGTCGGCTTTGACCGCATAGATGGGCTGCTTTTTAGGCGCGCAAGCCAGATAAACGCCGTCGCCATAAACGGGAGACGGAACCACCCTCCACCATTTTTCGCGATCCGGATTCCAAGTTCCCCAGCGCCACAGTTCCTTGCATTGATTGTTTAAATCGTGCCCCGTGATGCAATCTCCTCCCACAATAACCAGCTCTTCTTTCCCGCTGGCAGTCACGATAATCGGCGAAGTGAACGCCTCTCGAGATTCCATCAGGGCTTTCGAAGGGCGGGGCGTCCGAAACAGTTCTTTCCCGGTTTTTCCGTCCAAAGCGAGAATGAACGATTCTGCGTTCTCCTGACCACGTCCATCGACTGGCTCATCCCTCTGAAGAATCTGGAGGTAAATCGTTCCCTTGTGAATCACCGGGCTGGAGGAAAAGGTCCACCCAAAGGCAAATCCACCGATTCGCTTGGCGATGTCATCGGACCAAAAGTCCGTGCCATCCAGGGCGTAGCTTCCGATTTGACCGTTTCCAAAGAAAAAAACGACCATTTCCCCATCCGTCACGGCGGAGGGCGCGGCATAGTTGCTGCGATCATCTTTCCCGACACCGGGAAAATCCTTACGCCACGTTTCTTCACCCGTGACCCGATCGAGGGCCAAAGCGACGGAGTTTGTGTCCGCGTTCGCGGAGGTCAGAAAGACCGAATCTCCCCAGATGATGGGAGTGGAAGATCCCGCTCCGGGCAATTTCAGCGACCATTTGATGTTTTCGGTCTTCGAAAACTTTTCCGGGAGATTGGTCTCGTTGGAGGAGCCGTTGTAGTAGGGACCTCGCCAATTGGACCAGTTTTCGGCGAGTGCAGAAGCGGTGAGGGCGGCGAAAGCGGCAAAGATAAAGATTCGGAAGTTCATGGGTAGGAGGACTTGAGGAAAATCTTCGGTTGCCGGTCTCACCTGTCAAGTAGTCCGATCCGGGTTTCGAATCCGGCGAAGCCTTGACCTTCAGAGGCAGTAAGGTATGGAAGAGCGGCCAGCTTGAACATCTCCGCACCGCTTCTCATTTTTCTGAAAGTCATCACGATTCTGTGGATGATTCAGGCGGCCTACGCTCCGTTCAAAGCGTGGGTGTCCTGTTTGCTCCTGAAACGGCAGCGCAAGCGGCTCGAAACCCTGTCCAAGGAACATCCGAAGCGGCCCGTTGCTCTGATCATCGCGGCGAAGGGTGTGTCTCCGACGTTCGATCATTTCCTGGAACTCGTATTGCATCAGGATTACCCGGCTTACCGGCTCATTTTTGTGACGGAGTCTACCAGCGATCCCGCGCAAGCTGCTATTCGACAGCATCTTGGGCTGGCGAGCGTAGACGTTTCCTGGACCCGCCCTGACGCAGTGGACACGGGCGTTTCGGAAGTGCAGTTGGTGGTGGCGGGACTGGCTCACAATCAGGGCCAAAAAGTGCACAACCAGTTGGCAGCCTTCCAGCATCTCAGGGCGGAGGATGAAATCATCGCCTTTGCCGATGCTGACATTGTCGGAGGCGAGCAATGGCTTTGGAAACTGGTCACGCCGATCAATGTTGGGGAAACGGAACTGACCACAGGCTATCGCTGGTTTATTCCCCGGACGAACCGGTTTTCCACGCTGGTGGCAACAAATATCAATGCTGGGATTGGGATTTTGGCCGGGCCCAGTTGGCACACCTTGCTTTGGGGGGGATCGATGGCGATGAGCCGTGGTGCGTTTGAAAATGTGGGGGTTCCCCGAGTTCTTGCGGGAAGTTTGAATGACGACCTGCAGATTTCCCGGGAAGCGCGCCGGGCTGGCTACAAGCTCTATTTTGTCAGGTCGCTCATGGCTCCCTCCCCAGTGGATTACACTTGGGAATCGTTCTTCGAGTTCGGGCGGAGACAGTATTACCAAGTTCTCACCTACGTACCTCGTTATTGGGCGATTGGCCTGTTTTTCACCAGCGCGTGGCTCATCGGCTTCTCCGTGACTTGGGGACGCTTTTTGCTGCTCGGCGATGTGCGGGCTCTCTGGTGGATTCTTGCCGTTGCCTTCTTGATTGTGCTGAAGGGATTTCTGCGGACGTCTTATTTGCGAGAGCAGTTTGACCGGGAAACGATTGCCCATCTTTGGCCTGCTCGGGTTCTCGAATTGTTCACCACCACGTTGAACATGGCGATCCATCTCCTGGTGATCTTGAGCGCGGCACCGCTTCGGGGAATCACCTGGGCAGGGATCAAATATCGGGTCAATGGGAGGCAGGAGACGGAAGTCGTGTCCCGGAGCTAAGCTGCCTGATTCAGTTAATTTTAGATGAAAATTAACTTTAGCGAAATATTTGCTTGATGGTTTTGTAAGGGCTGGGTAGGATCCCGTCAGCTAGGCAATAGCGAAACGGAAGACCTCCCTATGAGCGAAATCGATCCAATCTATTATTCTGCCAGACCGCCGGTTGGTCCTAACCAACAGATTCCCGAGCCAGAGCTATCTCGGTTGATTTTCGGCCTCTCTACGTTGGTGGTCGTGGTGGAGTCGATTGGTCCACAGACAGTTACGTCCCATGAACCTTTTTCGGGTGCTTTGTCATATTGTTCCCAAAGAAAGCGAGGCCGCCATAGGCGAGCCAATTAGTAAAACAACTTTGCAAAGCGCCCGTAACGGCCACGCACCACAAAATTCGCTCTTTGGCTCGGGGAGACCCGGTTAAAGAGCGTTTTTTTGCGCTCGGCCAATCCTTGCAACACGCCCGGGTAGGATGCATCCTGACCAACTACCAGAATCCACGCATGCCCGAACGACGTCATTTTCTAGGTTGGGACCGACCTGTTCTTGAACTCGCTGGCGAGTATTTGGTGAGTCGAGCAGGGGACGAACTCCTCGATTTGAGTGAGATTCTGGTGATTGTTCCGACCCGAAATGCAGGCCGCCGATTGCGGGAGATGTTGGCGAATTTGGCGAACGAACGTGGGATGGCCATGTTGGCCCCCCAAGTCGTTCCGACCGAGTTCCTCCTCAGTCTCATTTCGACCACAGACACCGGGAAACTGGCGACACCCGAAGAATGCTTTTTGGGCTGGATCCAGGTTTTATTGAAGGCGGACTTGGCAAAGTTTCGGGCCCTCTTTCCGGTTGAGCCGGTGACTCAGGATGTTGGGTGGGCCCGCGGAACCGCGAAGAGCTTGGTCGAATTGTGTCGAACTCTCGGTGAATCGGGGCTTGAAATCGCGGATATCCCGAAATTGGTGGATGAAGAGTTGTTCGAAGAAGATCGCTGGCTGGAATTGGCCAAATTGGAAGTGCGCTTCAAGGAACTGCTGAATCGGAATGGCTTGATCGATGCATCGACACTCCGAAAACGACGCGTTTCTCAGCCGGATGTGCCGCCGGGAATCCGGGAAATCTATGTGGTGGCGACTCCGGACCCCATTCCCATTGCATTGAAGGTTCTCCATTCGCTGAGTGAGCAGATCCCGACGCAGGTGCTCGTCAATGCGCCCGTAGAACTGGCATCTGCCTTCGATAATTGGGGACGACCGATTGCCGCAGTGTGGAACGAGAGGATTCTGCAAATCCCGAGTGAGGAGGAAACGATTCACGTTTTCCCGGATTCACCGGCTCAAGCCGAGGCCGTGGCGGATTTCGCGGCTGCATATGAAGATCCATCGCAGGTCGTTTCGATCGGCATTTTGGACGAGGATGTGGCTCCGGCGATTGAGCGGCGATTGGAAAGCAACGGTATTGAGACTTTCAACCCCCAAGGCAGAGCTCTCCGGACCCAGGGGATCATCCATTTTTTTCGAATTTTGGCCCGCCTTCTCAAAGATCGCAGCTATTCGGCATTCATGGAGTTGCTCCATTGCCCGGATTACCTAGCCTATCTTTCGGGTAAACTGATGTTTTGGGAGACTCCCGGAGCGTTCAAACGGTTCGACGATTTGGATCAGGAGCATTTGCCGCAGAATCTGCGGGACTTACGGCGTTTCATGCGGATCGGGAAAACTCAGGTGAGTGTGGAAATGCTGAGTGCGTTGACCGATACCGAGGCCCTGCTGAAAACGTTGGATCGGAAGCCACTCGAGAACTGCTTTCCAGGCCTTCTCCACGATATTTTTTCTGCTCGGTCCCCCCATCCGGGAAGTGAATCCGAACAGATCTTGCGGACGACGTGGGAACGCCTGAGCCCCATTTTGGACGCTCTCGCCAGCCCGCTCGCCAAGCCGCTGAAATTGGCGACTGGTGAGAAGCTGGAGTTGATCGTTCATTTCCTGGAGGGCGAACAGATCTATGGGGAACGACCGGCGGGAGCCGTCGAGCTTTTGGGGTGGTTGGAGTTGGCTTGGGACGATGCCCCGCATCTGCTTCTTACCGGTTTCAACGATGGGTTTGTTCCGGAATCGATTGTGGGCGATGTGTATTTGCCGGAGCAACTGCGGCAGATTTTAGCGAAGCACACCTTGTTTAAGACGAATAAAGATCGCCTTGCTCGGGACGCCTATCTGTTCGAGGCCCTGTTGAGCTCTCGCGCCAACGGTGGACGAGTTGATATCCTGTTTGGCAAGCGCTCGCGAACGGGAGACCCTCTACGTCCCTCGCGTCTTCTGTTTCGCTGCCATGACCACGAATTGGCGAACCGCGCCCAGCAGTTGTTTCGAGAAGTCGAACCAAATGAGCCCAATTTGGCTTGGACGCCGGGATTTCTCCTTCAACCCAGGTCCGGGCCCGTGGAGATCGATTCGATCGGGGTGACGGCATTCCGCGATTATTTGGCATCGCCGCTTCATTTCTATTGGCGACACATCGAGAAAATGCGCGCGGTTGATGGCGACAAACTCGAACTGGATGCCGGTGGGTTCGGCACTTTCTGTCACGAAGTTCTGCGCCGATTTGGAGAAGACTCCAGCATCCGGGATTCAGTCGATTGCCGCCAGATCCAAGCCTTTTTCGATGACGAACTGGACCGTCTCACCCGGGAACGATTTGGCGGTGAACTTACCTTGCCTGTTAGAATCCAGCTGCAGTCTGCTCGTCAGCGTCTGCTTGCCGCTGCGGAGATTCAGGCTCTTGATCGCCAAAACGGTTGGAAAATCAAAAGTGTAGAACGGAATTTGGATGATCAGCTGCAGATCGATGGAGTTAGGATTCGTGGAAAGGTTGATCGGATTGACACGAACGAGAAAACCGGAGAGTTTCGCGTTTTGGACTACAAAACGACGGATCGACCCGAAGATCCCGGTAACACTCATGTTTCGCGAATAACGGCATCGACAAACCTGGAATGCCTCTGCGACTACGCGCGTTTTAACGTCGCAGGGAAGGAGTATCGTTGGAAAGATCTTCAGCTTCCTCTATATCGGAAAGCTCTCTCGGAGGAATTGGGGCCAACGATTCGGTGTGGCTATTTTAATCTCCCCAAAGCCGCCGGCGATACCCAGATCAAAATGTTTCAGCAACTCCATGAGGTTCAGGATTTGGCGGCCATGACTTGTGCTCAAGGAGTGATTCGGGATGTGCTGTCGGGGAATTTTGCGTCCTTCAAACTCCGTGGTGACTTGGATGAATTTGCCGGGATGCATCTCGGGATTCCCCGAAAAACCTGCGACTTGAGTGCTTCGGAGGCAGCGCACCAGCGTCCGAACTGAGAAGAGAAGGGGAGATCGGGCGATGGATTTGCTGCGTCTGCCCGTCCAATTCAAAATGACGTGCGATTGCATTTTTCCGCCCGGGAGATGCGTAGCGATTCTCCAAAATGCCTGTGATCCTAACAGAATGCCGATTTGTAAGGTTGAGTAATCTTTCTATTGTTTATTATAATTTTCAGTTGGAGAAGCGATATTCGTAAGGCAAGTTCCCTCGGGGAGAGGTATACCACCGTTCTTCCCTACATCCTTCCCGATTCCATGAACCAGTCTCAACAGTCTTTATTGGAACCGAGTGAACTGCGCCAGTGGACCCAGGTTTCTCCGTATCGGAACCTGATGAGCATCTCTGGCGAGTATTTCGCTCTCTTCGTGATTCAGGCAGGAGCGATCATCGTCATGGAAAATCTCGGTAATTGGGGACTTGGGTCTTGGGTCGGAGTTCTCGTGGCCGTTGTGACGATTCTTTTGAACGGGTGTTTGATGCATCGCATTGGATTGATGGGGCACGAGGCTTCTCATGGACTCATGGTGCCAAACCGGGGTTGGAATGAACTCTTGGCGAACCTGTTTTGTTTTTTCCCGCTTTGGAGTAGCGCGGCATCCTATCGTGCAAAACACCAGGGGCATCACTACCATCCAAATGATCCGGAGCGCGATCCGAACCTCGCCGGAAGTAAGGCGGACGCTCTCTACGCCCGCTTCCCGATGCCGCGTCCCTCGTTCATCTGGAACTACTACGCGAAGTTTTTCTGGCCGCCGTTTGTCTTTCGGAATTTGCTCGATCTCTTCCGCGTGTTGGCGGTTGGGAAAAATGCGGATAACGGGTCGACCGGGTCCTCCACTTGGTTCGCAAAGGCGACCTCACCCATGACGTTGGGTATCATCTACCTTGTTGGGCTGGTGGTCGTAATCCGTTCCTCGGCCTCAACCGGGAACGGTACCTTCGTGTTCACTCTCCCTGTATTGTATCTTGGGCTGGCCGTCTTGGTTTGGAGGTTGATCCCCAACACCCGCTTCGGAAACCTCAAGAGGACGAGGAACGGCAAGAAAATGGCGATGGTTCGTCTTCTTTTCTATACCGCGTTGTTATTGACCTTTGGCTGGATCCGATTCTTGACGGGGTTTAATCTGGCCTCGTACTACATGCTGTTTTGGATTCTCCCGTTGGTCTACGTGTTTCCTTATCTGATGCTGCTGCGGGAAATCTACCAACATGCAAATCTGGGCACGGGAAAACTGAACAATTCGCGGATCATTCACGCCGATTTCTTTACCCGTTGGGCCTTGCTGGGCTACGGGAACGACTTTCATCTCATTCATCACCTCTACCCCAACATTCCGCATTATCATTTGCGGGCTGCCCACGAAGCGTTGTTGAAGAAATCTCCCTCCTATCGAGAATCATTGATCGAAACGACTGGTGTTTTCCGCGCTCCTGCAGGAGAGAATTCCCTCCTGTCGTCGCTTGGAAGTAAAGATCTTCCCTCACCCAGTCCCTCTTCCTCGTGAAAATCAGATTTTGGCTTGTCGGATGGTTTTGCCTCGCGGCATCTCCGGGGTGGGCTCGGGAATTTTCGGATTACAGCAGCGCGGAGCAAATTCTCCTTCAGGACGGGTTTGTCGTCGTTGGAGAAAAAGCCATCGATCCCTCCTCAGAAAAGCGATTTGTGGCCGCTGCCATTCTCTTGGAAGAGCCTCTGGATGAGGTCTGGGCGTTGGTCGACCAGAAAGAAGAGATTCACAAGGTCATGGAGAGTGTGATCTCCGCAACCGTTCTCTCGCGAGAAAAAAATGTCACCAGGATCTCCCAGAAGGTTACGGGCATCATCCGAGGAATGACCGCGACTTACACCGTTGAGCACACTGGCCATTATCCCGATCGTGTGGATTTCAAACGAATCAGCGGCGATTTTCGTGATGTGTTGGGTTGCTGGATTTTTGAGGCCGTAGAATCCGCAGGCGGTTCGAAAAAGACCCTGTTGAGTTACGAACTCCATCTTGATGCGGGCCGGTTTATTCCTCAGAATCTGATGGTGAAAACCCAGAAGGAGAAGATTCCGAAAATCCTTATCGCCATTCGCGAACAGCTAAAGGTGCCGCCAGTGCTACCCGAATAGCCGGTCCCAGGGAAGTCTGCCCAGCTGAAGAATCACGAGGACACCCAGGTAAGTGGCTCGAGTCTTCGGTTTTCCTTCGCAGGTGACGAGCCCGAGGATCACAAGAATGTAGCCAAAGCCTAAAACGGGGACGAAAAAGTAGGTTGAAGCGATGAAAACAAGGAGAGCTGAATCTCTCCACCTTCGGCTGAACCGTGATTCATAAAGATAGAATCCGGCAATGATCCCTTCAATCAGGAGCGTCCAATAAGACATTGCCAAGGCGAGTGCTTGAAGTCTCGGAGAGACCTCGATGCTTGCCCGGAGCATCTCATCGGGAAGGAGGGAGATTGTGTTTTCCAGGGTACGGACCTGGGCCAAGTCCGCTTCGGAAACGCCGCCCAAGACATTAGCCAGGAACTCCATTCTTGAGTCTGCCAGCAGCGTGTAGGTCAAAAATTCGCCATTCCAGTACTGACCGGCCATCAGTTTCCAGAGGGTCGCGAAGGCAAAGCAGAGCCCGATCAAGAGTCGTGCATTCCATCGTAGAATTTCAAGAGGATGGAGGGCTGAGACCGCCAGAGTGCAGGCCAAAACCCAATAGCTCATCAGGTATTTGTGATTGTCGATCCAGAGCCAATCCGAGGCATTAATGCTCCAAATGAAGACGGTAACGGCGATCCAAAGACCGGGGCTTTGGTAGTGATTTCGGCTCATCAACATCATGCCGCAGAGAACCTGCAGGGGGACATCGAGTGATGTTTCGCTGGAGCCGTGCAGAAGCAGGGTAAGCAGCGTGAGCCGGAGAATGAGTTCTTCGACCGGAATGGACAGAAGTCCAGACAGGAGATCTCGGGCAGCCGTGAACGGGTTCATGGGGCAGACATTCCAACACGAATTTCTTCCCCGATCGGTTCGGTAAGGAGTTGCTGACCTTCATGGTTAAATACGATTCGCCACCAGCGGAGCTTGACCGAGGCAATACGCACCGAAGTGTCGCTTTCAGGATCCGATATTCGATACGGGCGATAGGAGATGAAGGCATCACCGTCGCTTTGGTCAAAACTCCAATCCAGCCCGGGATTCTCGGTTCGCAGGCGTGAATGCGCCTCTTTTTCCCGAATGCTTTCCGGAACGAAATCCAATCCCAAAAGAAGATTTCCCAGCCAGGGTAGGGCGCGGTCACTGGGAAGTGCCCGGAGACTATCACGCCGGTCGGGGCCCACCGCAGACAAGGCATCAATCCGAATGGTGTTCCCCGCCTCCGTTTCTGCTTCACAGCTGACAACTCGCATGGAGAGCGCGTCAATGCTGGCAAACATCCCAAACCCTCCTCCTTTCCAAGGAGTCAGGTTCCGGGTATGGGCGAAATAGATCTGAGTGAGCGCAATGAAAATGAGCAACCCAGGAGCCAACCAGCGATCCAAAGATGAGAAAGGCTTCTTCACTCCAGCGGGAGAGCGTGGTTGCTATCGCCTTTTCTTGCTCTCTTCAGAACCTTCTTCCGAACGGCCTTCGTTTCGACCTTCATATTTCCAACCCTCGTTCCCGCTTTCTTTTCGTTGCTCGTTCGACTCTTCTTGTCGATTTGCCATTTGCGAACGCTGCGTAGCGAGATCGCGTTGGCGTTCTGCTTTCTGTTCGACTTGCCGAGCGTAATCTTGGTTCCGCTGAGAACTTCCGTAGCCGTAAGGGTTGTATCCTGGGCTTCGAGTTTGATAGCCGGAGTGGTAGGGATCGTAGCCATAGCCATAGTTGGTCCGAGGTTGAGGTCTGGGACTGTAATCGCGGGTTCCGTAGGGCACCGCCTGGTAGACCTGGCCGCCGCCACCGCCGTAATCCTCGTAGTAGCAGGCGGTTGGCGCGATGACGCCGACCGCGATCAACGGAATCAACAAACACAGTCGTTGTCCCAAACTGAGGGGTTTTCTTGCGGATGGATCAGGTGGCGTCATGGCAGGGAGTTCGAAACAAACAATAAAGAGTCGTCAGATTTCCATCAATTTGCGGAAAAAGTCAGGGTGCAGTTTCTAATTTCAGCACTTCGGGTGGGGCGACGGCGATCGCTTCCAGAACCGCATTCGGGATTGGCACCGCTTTCATGCCTCCGGCAGCTTCTTCAAACTGAACGCAAGCCACGACAAATTTGCCAGTCGCCGCGAGTTCTTTGGAGGACTTCCAGAAACGAAACGCGTAGCTGATCGACTTCTGGCCGATCCGTTCGACGAGAAGCTCGATGTCCACCTCTTCCTCAAAGCGAAGCGGCAGCCGGAAATCTGCCGAAGTGTGGACTCGGGGCCAGCCAATGGCAGGGCTGCCCGGCTCCGGCCGGAAATCATGCACGCTGAAACCCAGTGAACGATAGAAGGCATGCTCGGCGACCTCCATGAATCTGAAAAAGTTCGAAAAATGCATGATGCCCGCCAAATCGGTATCAGAGAATTCGACACGGCGGGTGAAAACGAAGCGATGGGTGGGCATGGTAGGTCGGCCCGTCACTATGGCCGAATTTTGGAACTCCCACCAGCGTCGAATCCTCGAAATTCCTGGCTTGCCCAAATGAATTCAGCTCCCTAAGATACCCTCCCTATGGCAAAACTTATCGTCCAGATTCCTGATGGAGAAGATGCGGTTTACGAATTTGATGAACCCCACGTCACCATTGGCCGAAACGAAGACAATCACATCATCATCGACCACAGCTCTTTGTCCGGCATGCACGCGCAGATGGTGAAGAATGCGGATGGAACCTTCACCCTCTCCGATAACCAGTCGACCAACGGAACGTTCGTCAATGGTCAGCAGGTGCACGAGGCGATTCTTGAGCACGGCTCCGAAATCTTGTTTGGTCAGGTTGCGGCCTCGTTCCTGCATTCGGAAACGGCGGGATATGCGGCCGAGGAAGCCCCGGTTAGTGTGGGAGATCCAGTCGGTAGCTATGCTTCGACGCCTCTCGGGATCGCTGGGCGGCCTGCCAATTTTCATAGCATTTCTCCGTTTCCGAAGAACGTGAAGAAGAAAGATCCCGTGGCGGCGGCGGTCAAAGGGTTGGGCTTTGTCGCGATCCTTTGCGCGCTGGGTTTGATTGGCGCGACGTTTGTTTTCCTTAGTTAAGGACCCGTTCCAAAATAACTTACAAAAACCTGCTTGTCTTCTGATCCGTCGACCGCGTTGGAAATCAGCTCATTTAGCTCGCTAAACTCCGTTCATTTCCGCCTTGGGGACAAACCAGAATCCTGCTCATCTTGCTGCAGTTTATTTTGTAACGGGCCCTAACTGAAAACCATCTTGAGTTGATTCACCCGTCATTCAGTGCAGGATGGCGGCTCAATCCATTTTGTCGGCCGACGATTTGTGTCCTAACGCAACGATTATCCGCCGATTCCAACAAACCAGACTATGTCGAACACCATTATTGTGGGTGCCCAGTGGGGCGATGAGGGGAAGGGAAAAATTGTCGATTATTTGACGGAAACCGCTGATGTCGTGGTAAGGGCTCAGGGCGGAAACAATGCGGGCCATACCGTGATCAATGAGGGAAAGAAGTATGTTCTTCATCTCATGCCTTCCGGGATTCTCTGGCCGGGAAAAACTTGTGTGATCGGAAACGGCGTCGTTCTGGATCCCGTGGGATTGATCAAAGAGATCGATACCTTGGAGCAACAAGGTGTTCTGGTCACTCCTGACCGACTTCTGATTAGCGATCGGGCCCACTTGACGTTGCCCTACCATCGGGAATTGGATGCCCTCCGCGAAGTTGGTCTTGGCGACGCCAAAATAGGCACGACGAAGCGGGGGATCGGCCCAACCTACGCCGATAAAGCGAATCGCGTAGGCCTTCGCATGGTCGATACCGGCGATATCGAAGCATTTGCTACTCGGTTTCGCGCGAAAATCGATGAATGCAATGAACTGCTTTCCGCCGCTGGAATCGAGAAGATCGATGCCGAGTCCATCGGTTTGGAGACGTTGGCGGCGATCGAGCGCCTCCGTCCCTACATGGCCAACACGATGGCCTATCTCCACCAGGCGATGAAACAGGGTAAAAACCTGCTCTTCGAAGGAGCCCAAGGCACCTATCTCGACATCGATTATGGGACCTATCCCTTCGTGACTTCTTCCAACACCACATCCGGCGGTGCCTGCACCGGATCGGGCGTCGCTCCCAACCGGATCGACAAAGTCGTTGGTGTCTGCAAAGCCTACACTACTCGAGTGGGATCGGGACCGTTCCCGACGGAAGATGATGAATTCGGGGATTACCTCCATGGCTTGGGACGGGAATTTGGAGCGACCACCGGACGCGAGCGGCGTTGCGGCTGGCTCGACGCCGTCCTCTTGCGCCAATCCGTTATCATCAACGGAATCGATGAATTAGCCGTGACCAACTTGGACGGTCTGGATCAAATGGACACCGTCCGCATCTGTTCCCATTACGTGATCGATGGAGAAAACGTGGAGTTGCCTCCTGCTGACCTGGCTCAGTTCGGCAAAGGAAAACCGGTCTATGACGAGATGCCGGGCTGGAAGACCGATATTTCCGGGGCTCGCGATGAAGCGT
Organism: uncultured Verrucomicrobiales bacterium; assembly: GCA_964351855.1. Taxonomy (GTDB): domain Bacteria; phylum Verrucomicrobiota; class Verrucomicrobiia; order Verrucomicrobiales; family DEV007; genus JBCDHN01. The sequence goes on along the minus strand of CAYGQD010000034.1, from coordinate 22,163 downwards.
CGCTTCCTGACGGAGCCAAACGCTACCTCGCCCGCCTGGAAGAAATCCTCGAGGTTCCGGTGAAGTTTATCGGAGTTGGTCCCGACCGCGCCCAGACGATCGTGCGTGATTGAGGAGAAAGAGCGCCGTTAGCTGGGTTCTTTCCACCAGGCTGTCCAACTCGACAAATTCCTCAGCGCTATGGATGTTCCCTCCGCGGACGCCTAAGTTGTCGAGGTTCGGAAGTCCAGCTGCGGCCAGGTTATTGCCATCACAACAGCCACCGGTATCGCGCCAACCCAGTTGGAAGCCGAGCCTCTCTGCACAGGCCTGATAATCAGCGAAGAGTGCTTCGATCGCAGACGTAAGCCGCTTGGGTTGACGGGTGAAGCCCCCCTTCCAGCTAAGAGCAACGTCATAGTCCGCCTTGATGGATTCGGTCACCTCAAGAATCGCTCGATCGACCACCGCGGTCTCTGCAACTCGGAAATTGAGCATCGCGGAGGCTTCATCCGGCACCACATTGACCGGACCTCCGCCTTCGATCGAGCCCACGTTACAAACGACATTATGCTTCTGATTTAGTGCGTGCAATTGAACGATTGCGGCGGAGAGGCCCGCGATTGCGTTGCGGCCTTGGGTAAAATCTCGACCGGCGTGGGCAGATCGACCCGATGCGGTGAGCTGATAGGTGGCGCTGCCGAGTCGTTGGCGGGAAAGGTCTCCGCTTCCCTGAATCGCGGGCTCGAAGATCAAGCCAAGTTGACAGCGTTGCGCCGCTTCTTCGAGGAGGGGCGCGGAACCGGGAGACCCGATTTCTTCGTCCGGAGAAATGAGAATTTCCCAACCGAGTCCCGGGTTTTCGTTGACGGCTTCAAAGGCCCGTAACGCCTCCAACATGACGAGCAACCCTCCCTTCATGTCCGCGACTCCGGGGCCTCTGAGTCGATTCTCGTCCAGTCGCTCGCAGGTTTGAAAGGAGTGATCGACGGAGTAGACCGTGTCCATGTGGCCGCTCAGAAATACACGTTTCTCGGCGTGTTTGCGACAGGTGAGCCGGAGGGCGGTTCCGTTGGGTAACTGAATTTTTTCCAGTTCTCCGGGCAACCGGCTCATGAAATTTTCCAGTCGCTCCGCCATCACCCTCAGCCCTTCCGTATTTGAGGACCCTGAGTTGATCGCCGCCCAGCTTGCGACGCAGTCGATCATTTCTTGCTCCCGAGATTGGATCGATTCCAAAAGGGCCTTGAACTGTAGATCATCAGACATTCCAAGGTTGGACGGGACCTGGTGAGAAGTCTATCAGTCCAAACGAAAAGCGCCGAAGCAGTTCGTACTGCTACGGCTCTTAAAGGTTGAGGAAAAGAGGGACTTATCGAGCTGCGTTCCAGCCTCGCATGTAGGCATGGTAGTAGGCCCGGCGATTGATCGTCGTAGCTGCTTGAGTGGCGGCCGTGGGCTCGGGTGCGAGGCTTGCGTGACCATGGTTGAAGCCGAGTCGGTAGCCTTGGACGGAAGCATCGTAGCGCGAAAGACGCTCGGGATTTTGTTGTCCCCTCACCGGAATGAGTCCTGCTGGTGGAGTATTTTCCTGCGGGTAAAATCTGGCCGGACGAAAGATGTTTCTTCCCAGCTGTCGGGTGGTTTGGTTCACTCCATTGGCGACGGTAGCGACTCCATCTCCGGCTCCGGTGGCACTGTTGCGGGCAAACCAGCCGACATTTCGCGTGACATCTTCGACTCCCTGCGCTGCGGCGTAAGTTCCACTGGATGCGGCCATTCCGACGCCACGAAAGGCATTGTCGATTCCTCGCCCCAGCGCTTCGCCCGGTCCGCGATAGTGTGACACATTCTGGTCCATCGTCTGACAGGAGACCATTCCGAGGGCGATCAAGGGGAGTGCCAAGTAATTCACGTATTTTCGTTTCATGGTTTTTTGAGGTTCTACTCTCAAGCCAAGCCACGATCCTACGGTGAGCAAGGCTTTTTCTAGTGGTTCGGCTGGCCGACTGTTTGAGTTGTGGTGAGTCGACTCGGTTTCTCGATTCAAGTTAGTTAGGGACGGCGCAAGAATTACGCCGGCAAAGTTGGGCAGGATTTTCGGTCTCCGCCGAGGCGTGATCGAGTGGAGCGTAGCGAGCTACGTGAACTGGATCGCAACGAAGGCGCAGACCGAACAGACAAACAAATGGCCGACGTAATTTTTGCGCCGACCCTTAGCCAAAGACCCCGGAAAACCGCCCACCTTTGCCGGAGGCGCTCTTCACTTCGCGAGGAGAATAACCGGCATTGATTAATAGAAGTTCCGCTTCTTCGCGATTGATCTCGAACGCGGGTGACAACGCCGCCAACGCCTCTCGCGATTTGATGCCCGTGGATCGAAACGCCAGCGCCACTTCACCCGCAGGAATCCGAAAGTGCTCTCGAAGCCCCATCGCGATGTCGCCAGCTTCAAACGACGCTGCTTTCAAGGCCCGAGCCACGTCTTCCGGCTTCAATCCTGCTCCCAGTCGTAACGCCTCGGTCACCGGATGATGGCTGAAGCCGATCGCGCGCAGCGATTGGGCGATGACCTCGGGTTTGGCCACGTAGGCGGCGCGAAGAGCCGAGGCGATTTGGTTCGAGGAACACTGCGCCGCGTGGAGCTGTTTTGCGGCTGCTTCGGGCGAGAGCTTGGCCACCGTCTTCAAGGCGAGGGCGATATCGTGGGTCGAGTAGCCGAGATCTCGGAGCAGAAAGGCCATTTGGGTGGGATCGGGCTTGAAAACCAGCGCCATGGCCCTACCCAAACTCTCCGGTGTCACGCCCAAGGTCGGCCCCGTTGTCAGCAAGCCATCGTTGATCGCTGCTCGAAACCCTTCGGAATCACTGAAGGCGGACTGAAAAATCGCAAAGGCATGGGGGCGCAACTCGTCCACGACCAATTGACAAAACTCCGTGAAATCGACCGGCGTGGTCCGCAGAACGAATTTCGGCACCTCCAGCTTCAGATTCTGCCAGAGGAGATGCCCGCTCAATTCCGCGTCGAAGCCTTCTCCCATCATTTTCAGATTCAGCTTCCCGTGAAACGGTGCATCCACCTTTACGCGACCGAGAACCGCATCGGCTTTCAGGTTTCGCAGCCAAAGCTCGCTCTGAATCTGAAGGCCAAAATCGCCCGCCGCCGAAAAATCGTTCGCCGAAACGATCGCATTCAGGTCGAAACCGACGTGATCCGTATCAAACTCGAAGTGGAACTCCGCCGCTCCCTTCTTGCCAATTCGCGCCTCAATCGGGCTGGTGAACTCTGCGAACAAGGTGCAGTTCGCGGTCAACTCGATCTCTGAAAGCAGGCTGTTACCCAGCTCCATCCGAACCGCCGGACCCTCCAATTCTCCTTGATCATCTGGCCGGGTCAATTCAAGAAGGTGCCGCCCGTTCGCGATCCGGAGACGCCGAATGGGATCGATCGAGCCCTGAGCCTCCAGTCTCCCTTCTTCGCTGATCGCTCCCTCAATCTGTCCCGTCTCTCCCAGCAGCCGAAAACCTGACTTGAGCCTTGTGCCGGACGCCCTCTGCGAGATGAGCACATCGTGAAAGCCAGCCTCCAGAGCGGCCCGCAGATCGCCGGGCACTTTCCCCGCTCCGTCTGCCAGCAGCGACGCCAAAAGCTCCATGGTCGCGACGCGATCAAAGTCCAGCTGCACCTCGGATTCGAGGGGCGAAACTCGCGCGATCCGAGCCGAGCCGGGATTCCCCTGCAAACTCGCTCGTCCGGCCAGCTGAACCTCCGGGGGCACGTTTTCCTGCAAGCTCGCTGCGAGGTTCAGCCGATTCACAACAACGCCCTTGGTCGAAAGCGGCTGATTCCAGGGCTCGTTCAACGTCGCGCTCAGCTCCCCGCGTTGCCCCTGCAGTTGCATGCTCCCCGTCATCGCCAGAGTGATCTCGCCCACCTTCACGTGAATGAGTCCGTCCACCCAGACCTTCGGTTCGCCAGTTTCGGCTTGAACCAAATGGAGGGTCGGTTCCACGAATCCCACTCCATCGGCAATTTCCAACCGAGGCAGCTTTCCCTGCAAGGTCAGCTGCTGATTGAGGTTCCCGATTAAGGTCACCAGCGTTTCACCGCCGCCGTAGAGACGTGCCAAGTGGTCGAATTCCGGTAAGCCTCCCAGCCGGGTCGGAATCACGAGGTTCGTGCCACTGTTGAGCTGGCTCGTCAGCTCGTGAGCCAAACCCGGAACGTCCCAGGGAACGCGATGGAAGGAGGTCGCGACGATGCTTAGCTTGGTGATGTCGATCCGGTCGAGTGGCTGGAGGAAATAGGCCAGATCCGAGAGCCGCCAGCTTCGCAGCATCTCGGTGGTTGCGACAAAGCCCCAGCGCCCGTCGTGACGATACGCTTTTACCCGAATTTGTCCGGAATCCGTCGGTGATCCCTCGGCTGAGAAGGATTGATCCGCCAAATTGACCTGAACAGACGCTTCGAGCAACCGCTTGATTGTCGGATACACGAAGCGGTCCGGCACGTCATCGCACAACGCCCCGATCGCTGCTCGCAAATCAAATCCACGCGCTTGTCCGATCAGCACCGATGGCTTGTCGACCGGAGCACTCAGTTCCAGTTCCGTGCCGCCCAGCAACGTGGTCCCTTCAATCCGTCCCTTGATCCCCAACAGGCTCGATTCGCGGCTCAAATCCAGTTTCAGTAAGCGCAGGGCGATCCCGTCTCGGCCTACGGGCACGGTCCAGGTATCGTCACTTTTCGCATTCAGAGTGAACTGGCCGGTGTGCGGGGAGAACAGAAACTTCGCGTCTCGCAGCGCCAGGGCCGGCAGCCACTGAAACAACTGGGCATCCGCCGCTACCGGATTGATGAGGTGCTCCATGGGGACCCGGGACAGGTCGATCTGGAACTGAAACGGACCCGGAAAGTGATAGGTGACGGGGAAGACGTGATAACCCATCGCCAGCTTTCCCTTCAGCGTTCCGGTGGAGAGTTGGTGAGGCGCGTATTTGTGGATGTCTGCCCGCAGGGTAACCTCGCCAATGCTCCGATTTCCCGTCAGGGGCCAGTTTCCCGTCGCGCTCGCTTCGACCAGGATGCGTTCCCGTTGATCGTTTTCCGTGACCCAGTCGAAACGAATGTCCGGAAAGCCTTCCGGCATATCAAAGATGCCCAACATCCGTTGGGAGATCAGGGTGGTAAGTTGCTGAGCGGAGTCTTCCGGCAAGAGGGGAAAGGGTCGGCGGTTAAGTGATTCGACGTCAGTTTCTACCAAAAGGTCGCGACCAATTCTCGCAAGTCGCAAAAAGGCGAAGTTGCGTCCAACCGGAATCCCCATTCAGTAAACCCTGACGTGTCCGCCCCTTCCAAACCCGATCTCAAAGCCAAGCTGCGCGATGTCCCGCACAAGCCGGGCGTTTACCTGATGAAAGATCGCTTTGGCTCGATCATCTACGTGGGGAAAGCGAAAAGTCTTCGTAAACGCCTTAGCAGCTACTTCACCCCGGCCAAGAGTCGGATGGCGGATTTGAAAACGCGGGCCCTCATCAAAAGCATCTGGGATTTCGAGATCCACGTGGTCCGCAATGAGCCGGAGTCGCTCCTCCTCGAAGGAAAACTAATCAAAGAGTATCGGCCCAAATACAACGTCAGCTTCCGGGACGACAAGCGCTTCCTCCTTCTCAAGGTTCATTTGGACGATCCCTTCCCCCGGTTTCAGCTCTGTCGCCTGCGGAAGGAAGACGGCTCGCGCTACTTCGGGCCGTTTCCCCATTCCGGTGCGCTGCGGACCACGATTCAGTGGATGAATAAGGAATTCGGCCTCCGGAACTGCCGCCCGCTCTTTCCCGGCGAGAACGATTACAAACACTGCAACGACGACATCATCAAAAACTGCTCGGCTCCCTGCATCGGCAACATCAGCGAGGTGGATTACAAGGAACGGGTCGAAGCCGCTTGCGAATTTCTCGCGGGTAAATCCAAGCTCATGTTGGAAAGCCTGAAGGCGGAAATGCAGCACGCGGCGGAAAAGCTCGACTTCGAGCGCGCCGCCGATCTCCGGGACATGCTCGACCAGATGAAGAAAACGGTCAGCCCGACTCGCCAATTCCGCCGCGGACGAGGGGTGCCGAAGACGGGGGACGGGATCGACCCGATGGAAGACGTCCGCGAACTCCAGGAAGTCCTCATGATGGATCGTCCGCCTCTGGTGATGGAATGCTTCGACATCTCCAACATTTCCGCGACCCACAATGTCGCTTCGATGGTTCGCTTCACCAATGGTGCGCCCGATAACCAGAACTATCGGCGTTACCGGATCAAAACGGTCCAGGGACAGGACGATTTTGCGAGCATGGCAGAGGTGGTGCGACGCCGCTACTCTCGGATCTTGCTCGAAGCCCGGGAACGGGTGGGTGAGGAGGCGGATTACAGCCAGGAAGGTCCGCTCGAAGCGCTCCGGCGGCTCGAAAAGGAGCTGGAAGTGCGCGATGAGATCGGCGTTTCCGGCGGGGGAAAGAAGGCGAAACGGTTCGTCCGGCTGCCGGATCTCGTCATCGTGGATGGGGGCAAAGGCCAGCTTTCTTCTGCCTGCAAAGAGCTCCAGCGCCTCGGACTGCAAGAACTCCCCATCATCGGACTCGCGAAACAACGCGAGGAAATCTTCCGTCCCGGCCAAAGCGACCCCATCGTCCTCGATCACGGTCGCGGTGCCCTGAAAATGCTCCAGCGCATTCGCGACGAAGCCCACCGCTGGGCGAACGGCTACAACGAGCTGCTCATGAAGCGCCGGGTCAGTGAGAGCATCCTCGATGATTGCCCCGGAGTGAGTCTGCGCCGGAAAAAAGCGCTTCTGGAAACGTTTGGCTCCGTTGCGCGCCTGCGGAAAGCCACTGCGGAACAGATCGCTGCGGTCGAAGGCATTAGCGCGACCTTGGCAGAGAGCATTCTCGGGTTTCTGGAAAGCCATCGGAACTGATGATCAACGGATACGGCAGATTGGACCTATTTCGCCTCCATCCTTGGTTTGCTGGTTAGGATTTCTGTGCTCTCTTCCACGCCCATGGCCAACGAAATCGCACCGTATCGACTGCAATTGGACACCGTCATCATGGGGGGAGGGTTTGCGGGCGTGTTTTGCGGGAAGGCGCTCTGTGATCGGATGGGAAAGCGCGCCGCGAACTGTGCTCTGGTGTCTGACCAGAACTACATGGTTTTCCAGCCCATGCTCGCCGAGGTAGCGGGGGGCTCGCTTTCGCCTCAACATGTGGTCAATCCCATTAGGAGGTTGTGTCGCGGGATGCGGGTTTACAAGGGCGAGGTCACAGGGGTGAATCTGGAGACGAAGGAAATGCACGTGAACACCGGGCACTTCTCCTCCGGAGTGACGATCGAATTTCAGGATCTGGTCGTGGCGCTGGGGGCGCAAGTGGATTTGAGCCGCGTTCCGGGAATGCCGGAGCACGCCCTGCTCATGCAAAATGTGGGTGATGCGATGATTCTGCGGGCGACGATTATTTCGCGGATTGAGGAGGCGAACGCAGAGTATCGGCCAGAGGTGCGGAAGCGACTCCTGACGTTCGTGGTGGTCGGCGGCGGGTATTCCGGGGTCGAAACCGCGGGCGAAATGCTGGATATGCTCCACGAAATCGCCAAGTATTATCAAGGGGTCGCGAAGGAGGATATTCGGGTGGTTCTGGTCCACAGCCGAGATCACATTTTGAACACCCTGAGTGAGAAGCTGGGTGATTACGCGGAGCGGAAGCTACGGAAGCGCGGTCTGGAGATTCGGCTGAACGAGCGAGTCAAAGCGGTGACGGCGACCAAGGTGTATCTGCAACACGGGGATGTGATCGAGACAACTACGGTGATTTCAACGGTCGGCAACGCACCCCATTCCCTGATTCGGACGATGTGCGACGAGTATGATCTCCCGAACGAGCGCTACCGCATCCAGACGGACCCGACCATGCGGGTGCCGGGGTTCAATTTCCTCTGGGCGGCCGGGGATTGCGCCGCCGTGCCGATGACGAAAGGGGAGGAGGGGGCGACTTGTCCGCAGACGGCGCAGTTCGCGATGCGTCAGGGGCAAAAGCTGGCGGACAATTTGATGCGAGTGGGGAAGGATCAGGAACCGCAGCCGTTTTTGTTCACGGGTCTGGGGGAGTTGGCCTCGATCGGGCACCAGACGGCCGTCGCGAGCGTGTTCGGGATGCGGTTTTCCGGGTTCTTTGCCTGGTGGATGTGGCGGACAGTCTATCTCTCAAAGCTGCCGGGACTGGATCGAAAGCTACGCGTGGCGCTGGAGTGGAGCCTGGACGTCTTTTTCTCCCGGGACATCAATCTGCTAAACCCGCGCTATTCTCAGGTTTATCGGGAAGTGCACCTGGAGCCGGGAGATCGGCTGTTCACGCACGGTGAGCCCGCGTTCTCGCTCTATGTCGTCAAAGAGGGATCGATTGAATTGAGAGACGGGGACCAATTGGTCCGAACCATCCGCCAGGGCGATTTCTTTGGCGAGCGCGCTTTAGTTCACGGAAGCGGCTATCACTATGATGCGGTATCGCCGGGGTGTACGGAGCTGATTTCGGTGAGTGGCGAGGTCATTTTGCCCTTCTTTCGGGCAAGTCGTCGCCTCGGTCGGGTCTTGGCGAAAACGACGGCTCAGTATTCGGCGATCGACGAGTTGCGCAGCGTGGAGGAGAAACTCGACGCGGATCTGCTGCTGAAGCAGGTGGCCGAAGTGATGCGGACGGACCTGGCCAGCTTGCGCCCGGATCAAACCATTCGTGAGGCGCTCGCCTTCTTCCGCGAGCGACGGTTCAGCACCTATCCACTGGTCGATGCGACTGGAAAACTGATCGGCGTGATCAGTCGTGAGAGCTTGTTCGACTATTTGAAGCGCGAGAACGTTGCGGACGATACGCAACTCAGCGTGATCGATCCGATGCATTTGCCGGTCTGTCTCGACACGGGATCTGTGAAAGAGGCGCTGGAGCAGATGATACGTTCCGGCCGTTACAAGTGTTTGGTCACGAATGGGGAGAACGAGCTGAAGGGAATCGTCACCGTGATGGATTTATTGGGCGAAGCAGCCAGCCAAACGGTGCGAAGTTCGTGACATCGTGCGGAATCTAAGATAGGTCTGCGGTTCGTGATTCTGCGGATTCTCCAAATCGCCATTGTCCTCGCCTGGCTCGGCTCAACCACCGTGTTGATCCAGCGGACCTATTTTCCCGATGAGGAGCGATATCCTGAGGCGGACGCGAAGGAAGTCGCCGAGCTGTTCTTCGAGCAAGCGAAGTCGACGGATTTGGCGATTCTAAGGAATGGCCGACAAATTGGCCGGATGAATCTGAACCCGCGGAGCGGCCATTCGAAGTCGCCAATCACTTGGGATGAGTCGGGCGCGGTTCGGGAGATTTTCTTTTCGGGGTTCCTGACTGAGAAAACGGAACCTGGCGAAATTTCCTTTGGGCAAATGTCCTGGAACGGTTCGGTGTTCCTGGATTCTGACATGAAACTGAGCGCGGTGCGGCTGGGAGGAAGGGTTCCTCAGTTGGCTACCGGGCAGGTGCAGCTCTCGCTTTACCCGCCGAATCTGACCTATGAAATTCGCCAGGGTCGGGAAATCGCCTTTTCGTCCAATGATCCCGAGAAAACGCGACGGACGCTGGAAGAATTCAGTCAGTTGTTGGGAGAAATGCCCATTGATCTGGGAATTCTCGATCAGGATTCGGAACAGCTGGGACAACTGTTGGCAATGGTGCAGCCGACGGTGGATTGTCGGCATGGCCAGTTCCGAATTTTTGAGGATCGTTACCACGGTTTCATCATCAGCCTTTCCCTCTTGGAGGAATGGAAGGTGCGGGTTTTCCTGAGCGAGTTGGGTGAACTCCTGAAGATTGACGGTATCCCGGATCTGCTCATTCTGGGAGAAGCCTTCGTTCCGCAAGACATCGCCACGGCGGAATAGCCTCACTATGATCGAAATCGAAAACCTCTCCATGTCCTACGGCTCTTTCCGAGCGCTGAAAGGATTGAACCTGAAAATTGAGCCGGGAGAATTATTCGCCTTTCTCGGGCCGAATGGAGCGGGAAAGACGACCACGATCAAGCTTCTCACCGGATTGCTGCGGCCAACGAGCGGGAGTTCGAGAATCTGTGGGTTCGACATCCAGGAGCAACCGCTCGAAGCGAAACGCCAGCTGGGGTTCGTTCCCGACGTGGCGGTTTTCTACGACAAGCTAACAGCGCTGGAGTTCATGCAGTTCATCGCCGAATTGTTCGAAGTGGCACCGGAAGAAGCGCTCGTCGATACCGAAATGCTCTTCAGGAAGTTCGAGTTGAACGAGTTTGCGCATCAACTCGTGGAGAACCTCAGCCACGGCACCCGGCAGCGGCTTGCGATTGCCTCCGCGATTCTTCATAAGCCAAAAGTGTTGATCATTGATGAGCCGATGGTGGGCCTGGATCCTCACAATGCACGCGTGGTGAAGAATGAACTAAGTGCCCAGCGGGCAGGAGGGACGACGGTGTTTCTTTCCACCCATCTCCTGAATGTGGCCGAACAGTTAGCGGACCGGATTGGGATTATCAATCACGGTGAGCTAATTCAGGTAGGGACGGTGGAGGAACTGCGGAAACAAAGGGAATCGGCTGATTGGGATCTGGAGCGCTTTTTTCTGGAACTTACCCGCGAAAGTGACAAACCTTAAGCCGTCTTTGTTCTAAGAAGGCGGAGAGATTCCAGTCTGAGAAAGGAATCTACCCAAAAAGAAAGAATTTCTCTTTACACACCCTACCTTTTTAGGCCAGAACTAGCCTCTCATTAAAACCTCGGATAACTTAACGACATCGCATCTCCCATGTTAGTGAATTCCCCAAACCGAACTCGATGGTGGCTCTTTGCAGGCATCTTGGTAATGGCTGCAATTTTCATCACCGCTCCGGACCTAATGGCTCAAGATGCTGCGGACGGAGACGCGCCCCCACCAGAGCGCACGTTGCTTGATAAAATCATCGCTGGTGGTGGTTTCATGATCCCGATCGGTCTGCTATCGGTGGCCACGATCACTCTTTATGTCTTCAACGGACTGCAAACCACCAAAGGGAAGTTTGTTCCGAAGATACTTCAGCAACAGATCCTTCAATTGATGAGTGAGGTGCGGGTTCGCAGCGCCATTGAAACTGCCGCTGCCCATCCGTCATTCTATGGTCGAATGATGGCAACGGCGTTGCCCAATGTCGATGCAACCGATCCGGAAACGTTAGGGCGAGAGAGCGTCGAGGATGCGATCGCTGACTTTACGGTTCGGGAAACGAGTTCCTACATGACCTGGATCACCTACCTCTCCGTGATCGCCCAAATGGCACCAATGATGGGGCTGATGGGAACTGTTTGGGGGATGGTCGGGGCGTTCGAGGTCTTGGGTGTTGGTAAGGCGGATCCGTCTGACCTCGCTGGAAAGATCTCCGTGGCCTTAATGACTACGCTGGGCGGACTCGTTGTCGCTTTGCCCTCCATTTTTGGCTACTACCTCTACAAAAACCGGCTCAACGCCATGGTGAAAGAAGCCCACAAGAGTGCGGCGGATTCCATCGATGCCGCGATTGCGACGGTGAACGCAGACCAACAACTGGCCAAGGTGCCAGAGGGCTTGGCCGAATAATTTCTCCTTTCTGAATCAACCGATTCTCGAAAACCCCCAATGGCTTCCTCCAAACTAAGAGCTGCGGCGACCGAAGAGCTTGGCGACATGGACATGGACATGTCGTCCATGATCGACTTGGTCTTTCTCCTGCTGATCTTTTTCATGGTGAGTTCCCATCTGATCACGATCCAGATCGACCCGGAGGTGAATCCACCGATCGCGAAGGCCGCCGAGAAGCCCGAGAATGCGTTGGGGCGGATCGTCATCAATATTCGAGCAGATGGCAGCGTTTATGACGTTTCCTCCAAATTGCTGTCCACAGGGCCTGACGGGGGGATGGAAGAGGTTGAAAGCTACATCGGTGAGGTTCGCGACAATCAGGTGGAAGGCGGAAACCGTCCGAAGCTGCACATTCGAGCTGACCGTGAATCCGAAGTGAAACGAATCAAGGAGGTGGTCCGAGCCGGTGCCGAGGCCCAGGTCATCGATGTCATTTTCGGAGCGTATCGTTCCAAACCCCCACGGGAGCAATAGTCGCTTAGCACGATCGTAAATCATGGCCCGCAGAAAAAGATTCCAGAGCGAAGCAGAACCGGATCCCGGTTTGGACATGTCATCTCTGATTGACGTAAGCTTCCTCCTGCTGATTTACTTCATCGCGACCTCGACGCTCTTGCCGGAGGAGGCCGATCTGGGAATGACTCTGCCAACGACCGACTCAAGTAGCAGTTCCAAGGTGGAGATTGACCAAATGTCGATCAACCTGTCTGGAGATGGCGCGGTTTCGGTGAATGACGAAATCATGGATAGCGATGTCAACAGTCGCGATCTTCCGCAATTGAGGGACCGACTGGAGCAATACAAATCCGCTGCAGATTTATCCGAGTCTACCCCCGTGGTTATTCTTTCTGCCCAAGATTCTGCTAAGGGACAGCGGTTCATCGACGTCTTGAACACACTGGCTGATGTTGGTATCAGCAGTGTCACTCTGTCAGGATTTGATCAGGGTGGCTAACCAAGCCCAATCCCTGAGCAATCATGAAAAATTCTTCCCGACGTAGCGGGGCATCTTCCGAACCGAAGCCAGGTCTGGATCTTTCTTCTCTAGTTGACGTCAGCTTTCTCCTTCTGATCTACTTCGTCGCTACCTCCACTCTTCTTCCCGAGGAATCTGACTTAGGAATTCAGGTCGATCGTCCAACAGACTCGGGCATCGCCATTCCATCCTTCGAAATAGCGCTTCAAGCGGATGGGTCAGTCCTCGGTAATGATGAGGTGCTTGATCGCGATGTCAGTGTTCGGGAATTACCGCAACTCCATGAGCGTTTAAGGATTTACAAAGCAGCGTCCAATTTGTTGGACTCTACACCTGAGGTTTCTGTATCTGCGAGCGATGATGCCAAGGGGCAGCGTTTCATGGATGTCCTGAATTGCTTGGCAAGTCTTGAAATCAATCAGGTTAACCTTACAATGAGTTCATTTCCCAAATGAAGTAACCCCTCAAGCCGTTCGTCAAAAACCCGACTCTACCCCACCTTTTGAAATTTGCTATGAAATCGAGGATCACTCTTACCCTGTTCCTAACCATTCTGAGCATTGGCCTTTCTCCTTCCAGGGCCAAGGCCCAAGACATCCAGGAACTGTATTACAAGGCCTCTCAGTTTTCCCAAGCCGGAAATTTTGCGGAAGCGCTCAAGGTTTACGAGGAAATGACCGGAGAATTTTCCGAGTTCGCTTGGGATGACTATGGTCCGATGTTTGGTGGCGTTTATTATGAAAAAGGGCTCTGCCATCTCCAATTGAAGCAGTTTCCTGAGGCCGCGGAAGCCTTTAAAATCTCGCACGAGGATTACCCGAATGCGGATAAAGTCCCTTACGGTAGCCGCAAAGAAGCTCCGAAGGTGGCCAATCCCAATCGGGTTTGGGAGCTAGCCGTCTTTCAGTGGGGATATGCGGCCCAATCCCAGGGCGAATACCAAGAGGCGCTCGACCTGTATCAGAAGTTCATCGATCTAAAACCGGATCCGAGCATTCTGAAGTCGATTCATGCGGCGTATGTTTTGCGGAAGGGCGTTTGCTTAATTGGGGTCGGGAAACTGGATGAGGGTTCTGCAGAGATTCAGCGCCTCTTTGCCGAGCAAGAGAAGTTTCAGGCTTCGGGGAGACTCCTCTTTCAGGCGATGCTCGATCTGGCGTTGGGATGGGTGGATGGCGCCCAAAATGGAGGAGACCACGATACGATCAACAAAGCTGCGAATGCGTTTCTGGATCAATATGGCGGCTTGTTTTCCATCAGTCCTTACGAAAAGCAGCAGCTCGGATTTGTGGATCGACTTCGGTTAATTGGATACAGGGCCCAGCAAGCTGGACTCAACGTGGTGGCGCTTCGTTTCTTTGCAATGGTGCCGACCACCCAAGATATTCTTGAGGATCTGAAGACGCGGGCGGCTCAGACTGGTGGTGCCGCGAGAGCTCGATACGATGAAACCATCGCCCAGTTTGAGGCCAAGCTTCAGGAAACAGATCCTCCAGAACTCGAGACGCTGCGTTTGGTGGCTGCGGCATGGGAAGGATTGGGAAATCGACGCGCTGGATTGGTCATCAACCAGCATCTGATCGAGAACTATCCAACCTCAAAAAATCTCCCGCAGATTCTCCACGAGGCGTCTCGTTATGCGTTCGCTTTGGGCGACGCAAATGGGGCTCAATACTATGGTGAGGTCTTCATGGACAAATTCCCGAATCACGAACTACGGGACAATGTTTCCACCTTCATGCTTCAGTCCCTCTTCCGGAATCGGAAGTATGAGGTTTGCTTGGAGATTGCTGACAAGGTTCGGCTGAACTTCCCGTTGGGAGATCCCAACCGTGAACTGGCAGAGTTTATTTATGGAGCGTCGCTTTATTACTTGAATCGACAGGAAGAGGCTGAGCCGGTTCTGGCGGACCACGTTAAAGAGTATCCGGGAAGTGCGAATCGGGAGTCGAGTCGGTTCTTCCAGGCGAGCAACAAAATTATTCTCGGGAAATACGGTGCTGCAGGTCCGCTGTTGGATTCCTTTCTCCAAGATTACACATCGAGCCCCTTTAAGGATCAGGCCCTCTTTGATCGGGCGACCTGCTATTACATTCAGGAGAGCGACTACGTCAGCACCCTTCAAAAACTGGATCAGTTGAAGCAGGAGCATCCCACTTCCGCGATTCTCGATCGCGCTCATATCCTGACCGGCGATACCCTTCGGGCGATGGCCGCGAACCCGGAAGAAGGAAAAGAAGAAGACGATTACAAGAATCAGGCGATCGCCGCCTATTTAGAGGCGAAAGATGTCGCCGAGCGTTTGGAACACAGTGACGTTCGTGCGGAGGCATTGTTTAAACTCGTCGATGTAGAGACCGAACTGGAAATGTGGGCTGAAGCGGTCCAGCACTATGACGCCTTCTTCCCTAAACATGTGGGCAACTATTGGGAACCTCAGATTTCCGTCTTTGGGATGGACGCTCTCCAGCAAGCTGGGCGGGCCGATGATGGGTTGACCCAACTGGAGAAAATGATAGTGGAGTTGGCCAAAGACGACACCAAGGTGGAGTTGCTCTCTCAATCGATTGGTTCCTACCAGTCCGCGTCGATCGAAAATCGCGGATATCAGCCAACCATTGCCAAATATGATGAGTTGATCACTGGAGGAAACACCACGCTTCAGACTCAACTGTTGATCCACAAAATCATGGTCTATCAAGAGGAGAAGAAGAAGGTAGGCAAGGACAATCCGGCGGAGGTCGCCCGGGTTGATACTTCGATTGGTGAGGTTTTTGACAAGTTGAAGGACTACGAAATGGAAGTGCTGTCCGATATCGCTCTCAAAGCGATTGGTGAGAACTTCGAGAAGACGAACCCATTCCAGGCAAAGCCCTTCTTTGAGGAACTCTTGCTTCGTGACAACGATCTCTACAAAGCGCCCGCCGAAATGGCCCTGGGACGAATCGAAATGGCCAGTTCCAATCCTGCGGAGATCGATAATTCGATTCAGCGGTTCCGTCGCATCATCAACGACTACAAAGATCCAAAGTATGAGGCCGATAAGTTAGTGCCGGAAGCGCACCTCAATATTGCCCGCATTTCAATCGAACGGAAGAAGTGGAAAACCGCCATGGAATTTCTCGAGCCCTACATCAACAACAAACGATGGGATCAGTCGAGGAAAGAGCGTCGTGCGGAAGCCATGTATCTTTACGGCTTCACTCTTGAGAACGATGAGCAGATCGATGAAGCGATCAAAATCTACAATGCCAACTTCGGCGTCTATCCGGGCTACCCCGAATGGGTTGCTCAGGGTATTGAGCGGGGCTTTGAACTCGGCTTCAATCGGGAGTATGCCAGCCCGGAAGAGGGCCTGGAAAAGCGGCTTCAAGCCTACAAATACCTCCGTCGGATCCTCTTTTCCTGGCAGAATATGCCGGAGGGCGACTACGATGCTCTTGATCGCTTGCGACGGAAGCGAGAGGGAGTGGAAGTCGAATTAGGGCTGACGGCCGATCAAATCCGAGAGATCGAAATCGAACTCGGGCTTCGTCAGCCGTAATCACCGGACGGAAATCAGAATTCGAACCTTAAAGACTATGAAATTCCAGAACCTCACGTTGGTGGCCTTGATCGTGGGAGCGCTTTTTCCCATCCGCTCGGAAGCCACTTCGGCCGCCTGCCAAATTGCCCTGGCTGACGGAAGTCGAAAAACGGGCTTTATTGCCCAAACGAACGATAAAGGAATCCGCTTCACCTACAGTGAGAATGAGCGTGGACCTGGCGAGAATTATGCCCACAACCAAGTCCTTGCCGTGGCGTTTACGGATGAAGGGGACATCATGGGGCCGGCTCGTCACGCTTACTCTCGGTCGAACTTTGAAGAGGCTGAGGCGGCCTTCAAAAAGGTCGCCACGGACTATGACAACCTCTGGGGGATTAGCCGAGAACAGCGCGGAAATTTCGCTTCTGAGGCTCGCTACTTTCAGATCGATTGTTTGCGCAAGCTCGGGCGATTCGCTGAAATCGGGCCTGCCTTAGAGACGAACACCGGGAAAAGCCTGGAAGCGGCCCTGGCAGAAGTGTTTCTTCCCAAGCTGAAGATTTTCAGGATGTGGCAGAAGGTCGCTGCGGGAGACTGGGACGGATTGGCCGCAAGCTTGGAAGAGTATCAAGAGGCTCCCACCGGAGAACAAGCAGCCCTGGTTCCCATTCCGAAGTTCAAAGTGGACTCTCCGGCGACTCTGGTGCAGTTGGCCTACATGAGAGGCAAAGTTTTTGCCGCGAAAGGCGATAAAGAGAATGCGCTTCGGGATTTCTATCGAGTGGCCACCATTGACTATGGAAGCGACCCTGTCTTGAGCCAGAAGGCGATGGAAGAGGCGCTTGCGATTCAGTCCGTTGACGAGGGCATCAAAGAGAACTATCCCCAACAGACGGAAATTCACGCTTTAGCGAGAGTCTATCAGGAAGGTTACGGCAAAGGCGATATTCCGGTCCAGTATCGGGAATTCACCCGTGAACCGGAAATGCCTGAGGCCCTGAAGCTGCAATTGGAAGCGCAGAAAGCGGAAAAACAGGCTGGCGTAGCTGAGCCTGCGGAAGCTGACCCTGCTCCTGAAGCTCCGGCCCCGCCAAAGTAGGGAGTTCTCTCTAGCCTACCGGCTGTCGAGAGCTTGTGGCTTGGAATTCGAAGACGCGTTCCGGGCTGCAAGCCCAGTGTCTGCTGGTTTGATCCCTCTTCTTCCAACGTGTGCCTCCAGCCCATGGTGAAAAAGCGGGAAGGATCCAACGTTCTGAGCCATCGGTTTGCTCCTGGATTAGCGCTGGTAATTTGATTCGAAGTCCTGCTCCATCTCGAATCGAGACACAGGGATGGTGGTGCCCGATAATTTCGATCTCCGAAGGGTCAGTTTGACAAGTCTGATGGCCGTGATGGATCACAAAACCGTCGCCACGAAAGTGGTTCTGAAAGTTCGCGTCTCGCGAAAGCAGGCTGCGATCATGGTTTCCGGTGATGAGGGTGAGGCAATCCACCTTCTTCTCGATTCGCCGAATGAAGTTGAGACCCTCTTTGGTTGAAAAGCTTCCGTGAACGATGTCGCCAGCCAGGATCAGTCGATTGGGAGAATAGTCGGCGATGAGTGCAGCCAACCGCTCTTCGATCTTATCCATCCCGTAGAGTGGAAACATCCCTCCCGCGTGGCGAAATTCGACTTCGTATCCGTAATGCAAGTCCGCCAAGGCGAGCCAACGAGCATCTTCGTTGAAAATGGCTAAACGCCCATCCAGAATCACGTGGGGATGGATCCTTGCGGTCTTCATAGGAGTCTACCAACACTCAAAATCCACGCTAAAAGAAGTGGTTTTTTGGGAGATTTAGGGCTTTTTGCCGCCACATGTCTGAAGAACCTCAAGATGAGCATCGGCTGATTGCGGTGCGCCGCGAAAAGCTGGAGCAACTGAAAGAACGAGGCATCGATCCGTTTGGAGGCAAATTCGAGACCACTCATTCTCCTGCAGAAATTCGGTCCGCGTTTGAGCCGGGAATGACGGTGAAGATCGCGGGACGCATGACCGCAAAGCGTGGATTTGGAAAAACGAGCTTCTTCGAGTTGTCCGATTTTGAAGGAAAGATGCAGTGTTACATCGGCAAGAACGATGTGGATGAGGAGAATTTTGAGGTCTTCAAGCTACTCGATCTGGGCGATTGGTTGGGAGTCGATGGCGAAACATTTGTGACTCAAAAGGGCGAGCCCACCGTGAAAGCGAAGAAGATCACGGTTCTCAGTAAGTCGCTGCGACCGCTACCGGGCAAGTTTCATGGAATTGCCGATCGCGAGCTTCAGTATCGGAAGCGGTATTTGGATTTGATTTCGAATGATCGCAGCCGCGAAATCTTCAAAAAACGCAGTCAGATGGTCGCGGAAATTCGCCGGTTTTTGGCAGAGAGAGACTTTTTGGAAGTCGAGACTCCCATGCTGCAAAGCGTGCCTGGTGGAGCGGCGGCCCAACCCTTTCAAACGCGCCACAACGCCTTGGGGATGGACATGTATTTGCGGATCGCTCCGGAGCTCTACCTCAAGCGACTTTTAGTGGGTGGGTTCCAGAAGGTGTTCGAACTGAATCGAAACTTTCGGAATGAAGGGATCAGCACACGCCACAATCCGGAGTTCACCATGCTGGAAGCCTACTGGGCCTATGCGGATTTTGAGATGATGGCGGATCTCGTCGAGGAAATGGTCTGTCTATTGGCCGAAAAATACTGTGGCGGATTGTCGATTGAGCATCGCAATGCGGAAGGAGAAGTCACCAAAACCATCAACCTGGCTCGCCCCTGGAAGCGGGCCAGTTATCGGAGCTTGATTGAGGAAATCGATTCGGAGTGGTTTGGTTATTCTACCGAAAAGCGTCGAGAACGGTGCGGCGAACTCGGCGTTCAGATTAGCCCTGACATGGAAGATCATGAAGTCACTCAGCAGGTCTTTGAGAAGCTGATTGAGGAGAAAACGAATGATCCGTGTTTCGTGACTCACGTGCCCAAAGAATTAGTGCCCTTAGCGAAGCAAAATGTGGAAGACGATTCCGTCGTCGATGTCTACGAGTTGATCATCAACGGTCAGGAAATTTCTCCGGGCTATTCCGAGCTCAACGATCCCGGGGTGCAGCGAGAGCGCCTCGAACATCAAGCGGGCGAGGAAGTGCAGAAAATCGACGAGGATTTCATCGAAGCGTTGGAACATGGAATGCCACCTGCCGGTGGAATTGGCGTTGGCATTGATCGCCTCATCATGATGTTGACGGGTGCCGAGTCCATTCGGGACGTGGTGTTGTTCCCTCAGTTGAGATCGTTGGATCCCTAGTCGAGATGACGCCTGTTCCTCACTCCTACGCCTTTTTGGATCAGCCGCCGCAGATTCACGAAACCTGTTTTATCGCCGCAGGGGCAACGGTCATTGGAGACGTCACCATCGGAGAAAATTCCAGCGTTTGGTATCAGTGTGTCTTGCGAGGTGACATCAATCGCATCATCATTGGTGCGAACTCAAACATCCAAGATGGAACGGTGGTTCATCTGGCCGATCGGTTTGGGACGGAAGTAGGCGATTGGGTCACGGTGGGTCACAAAGCCTTGCTCCACGCCTGCAAAATCGAGGACGAGGTCCTCGTCGGGATGGGGGCCATTGTGATGGATGGAGCAGTCGTCGGCACCCGAAGTATCATCGGAGCCGGGTCGGTGGTGACGCCGGGAACCCGGATTCCGCCCGGTTCGCTCGTTTTGGGATTTCCTGCAAAAGTGAAACGAAAACTTGCTCAGGAGGAACAAGATGGGCTTAAGGTATGGGCACAACGCTACGTCGCCACTTCACGAGAATACTTGAATCGAGGAATTCTCTGAACGAACGATTCTAGCGAAGCGAGAAACCTGTCAGCATGAGCAATCACGGAATATTTGAAATCGAGGTAAGGGCCGTCCTGCCAACCAGTGGGGGCTGCGCGGTTTTCTTGGGAAATGACGAAAAGGTGTTCGTGATCTACGTCGATCAGACCGTCGGAGCTGCCATCACCATGTTCATGCGCTCGACCCCGAAACCTCGGCCGCAAACCCACGATCTCATCGCGGATATTTTGCTGGCTTTGGGCGCGAAGGTAGATCGGGTGATCATCAACGATTTCCAGGAAGGCGTTTACTACGCCCGGCTCATCATCAGCTGCGAAAACGAGGTGCTCCAGAAGAAGATTGTCGAGTTAGACGCCCGCCCCAGCGACAGCATGGCCATGGCAATTCAGCAGGACTCTCCCATCTACATCACCCGGGAAGTATGGGACGAAGTGGAGGACATGTCAGAGGTGTTGAAGAAGATGGAAGAGCGGGGATTTCAGGGGGAAGGCGAAGAGCCTCCAGGCGGAAACGGCTAGCTTTCCTATCAGGCCGATTTGGATTCTTGCATTCGAAAATGGGGCTGCTAGGATCGCCCCATGAATGAATCCCGCCGCCATTTTCTGAAGCTGGGGGCTGCATCGGTCGCCTCATGTCTTCCGCTTTCCGCGCTTGCTGAAAAACCCCGTTTTCAGATTTCTCTCGCTCAATGGTCCATGAATCGCTCCTTGTTTGGTGGCGAATTGGATCACTTGGACTGGGCGAAACATACCAAGGAAAATTTCGGGATCGAAGCGTTGGAATATGTGAATCAGTTTTTTGCCGTTGGAGACCGGAAGAAAGACAAATGGGGATTTCAGCCCAAACCACAGGCCTATCTCGCGGAGATGAAGACTCGGACGGATGACCTGGGAATGACCAATGTTCTGATCATGTGTGATGGGGTCGGCAATCTGGGCGATCCGGATGAGAAGCGGAGAACGAACGCCGTTGAAGGCCATTACTCGTGGTGTGATGCCGCGAAGTTTCTCGGTTGTCATTCCATTCGGGTCAACGCACGTTCGAATGATAATCTCTCAGCCGATGAGCAGAAAGCGTTCTGCGTGGATGGACTGCGTCGTCTCTCCGAACATGCGACTCCCATGGGGTTGAGCGTCATTGTCGAGAATCATGGTGGATTGTCCTCCCACGGGGCTTGGCTCGCTGGCGTCATGAAGGAAGTCGATCTACCGAACTGCGGGACTCTGCCCGACTTTGGGAACTTCTATCTGGTTCGTAACCGAGGCAACGATGAAGCCTATCAACAAGCGAAAGCGAACTTTGTCGGATTGGATCTCCAGGAAGACGAGATCGGTCTCTACTATGATCGCTATCAAGGAATCGCTGACCTCATGCCCTATGCTAAAGGTGTCAGCGCGAAGAGCTTTGCCTTCGATCAGGAAGGCAATGACCTCCACACCGATTTCCAGCAGGCGATGCAGATCGTGAGCGATTCAGGCTATCGCGGCTACGTTGGTGTTGAGTTTGAAGGCAAGGAGATCAGCGAGACGGAAGGGATTATGAAGACCAAAGCCTTATTGGAAAAGACGTTCGCAGCCGTCAGCTGAGTTCGCACCCTAACATTCGGTTCAAAAGGCGCATTGACGGGGCGGTGCCTCAACCTTTACGTTGGAAGGATGCGTTGCTATTTGATGTGTCTGATTGGGTTGGGAACGATTTCTTTGCAAGCTGCTGAGTTCCCTCTGGATGAGACGAACAGCTGGGCCTTTGATCCCGGCGAGGAGACGTTCGCGGAAAACGCGCTGCTTGATCTTCGTAATCTCAATGAGAAGCAGTCGGGTGAATCCGGCTTCATCCAGCGCACTCCCAGCGGTAGTGATTTCCTGCGAGGAGACCTTCGGAGAATTCGCTTTTGGGCGGTTGGTTCAGACCTTTATCGCAGCGCCCCGGAGGTGATGGATCGTCATTGCCGTTTCTTGGCGAAAATGGGTGTGAACTTGGTTCGGCTTCACGCTCGTATCCCAAACGTTGATGAAGGAGCCGCGATCACCGATCTCAACGAGAAAGAGGTCGAAGGCATCTATCGCTTCATCAAGTCGGCCAAAGAAAATGGCATCTACGTGCTCATTTCGCCATACTACGGGC
>CAYGQD010000033.1:0-44935 GCA_964351855.1 uncultured Verrucomicrobiales bacterium | reverse complement strand
GATCTACACTCCCCATTGTGATACCGGGGATTTCGTGATCGTGATCAATGCGGCGGATGTCAAGCTGACCGGGAAAAAGGAGAGCGAGAAAATTTACACGCGCTACAGCGGATATGTTGGCGGCCAGAAAGCGGAAACGCCGAAGCAGGTTCGCGCCAAGCATCCTGAGCGACTGATCGAGCGCGCCGTTCGCGGAATGGTTCCTCACAACCGCCTCGGAAGAGCAATGTTCAAGAAGCTGCGAGTCTATGCCGGGAGCGAACATCCGCACGAAGCTCAGCAGGCGAAACCCTACGATCTCAAAACCAAGAAGGCTGTCGCCTAACCTAATCTTACCATGGCTGATACTTACCAAGCTACCGGACGCCGTAAAACCGCCGTCGCACGCGTGCGGATGTCTGAAGGAACCGGAAAGATCGTGATTAACGGACGTGCCTTCGAGGAATACTTCCCAACGGTGGCTCTCCAGAACAGTCTCTTGCAGCCGTTCCAAATCACCAACCTGATCAACAAGTATGATCTCAAGGTGAATGCGAATGGTGGTGGACCAAATGGCCAAGTCGGAGCAATCAGACTCGGCATTTCCCGAGCCTTGATCAAAGCGGATCCTGAATTGCGCGGTGCCTTGAAGGAAGTCGGAATGCTCCGACGCGACCCACGGGCGAAAGAGCGGAAAAAAGCGGGACAGCCGGGAGCTCGTAAGCGTTTCCAGTTCTCCAAGCGTTAAGTCTCAGGAGGCGATTTGCCTCTCTTGTCTCCACTTTTTCAGCTTCATACGATGGAGGCTGTTATCGCGTTAGCCGCGATGGACTTCAGCAGCAAGCTTCAAGACATTGGAGTCTAGTCTGACCTTGCGTTCTCGGAGCGAATCCAGATAAACGTCGAACTGGATTTTCTGGTTGGCCAGAAAGAGTGATAATCCGGGGTGAGCGGAAGGTGTCCGGTCTTTTCCGAAATGCACGAGTAAAACCGAGGCGTTTCCTGTCGATTTCACGGCGTGTTCGAGGTCCTCGGGCTCCGTGGTGAAGAGAATACTGCATCGAGCAATGTCCTTGGGATGCGTTCGTCGATTGATGCTGACCACGTGAACGGTTTTCCCTTGGAGCGGATTTCCCTCAAGCGCAGCAAACGCCCGAGCTGCCAGTCCGGTTCCGTAGACGCCGATGTAGATGTCGGAAGCTTCCAGAGTGTCCTGAAAATCGGCAAATTTTGCAATCGAATAGGTCAGAGCGACGGCCAGGTCATATTTTTCCGCCGCTTGACAGTTCCGGCTCGCCCCAAGACTCAGCAACACCAAGGCAATTCCCCACGAGGGGGAGGCCAGGCGTTTGAAGCTGAAGATCGAATTCGCGAGCATATTAAGGAGATTCTCTTAGAACGACCAGCCGCTGGAAATCCCCATCGACCAACCAACACGAAGCTGGATTCCGTTGAGATCTTGGTAAAGTGGAACTGCATAGCGCAGCGAGAGGTGACGATCCGAATCGGTGCTTCGCGGATCAAGTAGCCGAACGCGTCCGCCAATCTCCAGCATTTCTCCTCCGTAGTTGGTGGGGTCAAAAGGCGGCGCCATTCCGATTGGGAGAGTGTTGCTGACGCCGTCGATTCCGCCCCAGTACGTTCCCAGGACGTAGCCGGTTAGGTCCATCCAATCTGTAACCCGATTCTTCACCCAGGCATCGACGGAATAGATGTTCCCAAACTTAAACCCATCTTCATTGTCGTCCAAACGAAGGGTCGCCGCTGCTCCAATCCCGCTCTCCCAGTTTTTGAGACCGAAAAATCCGCCAGTGAGGTCAACCTGGGGACGTAACTCGTAGCTTCCGGATGTCACCTGGGCGGCATAGGGAAGAATCGTTCCCGTGAAATCGCGCTGAATATCTCCGGTAGGAATTGAGAGGCCGAGTCCTGCGGAAAGCGTATGGATGCTTCGGAGATACCAGTGAAGGGTGGGGCGAAGGGCTAAATCCCCAAAGCCCTCCGTGGAGGAACTCGCAGGTCCACCCGGAGTTAGCATCTCCGTATTCTGCCACACGTAGGGAAGGGACGCTTGGAAGGAAAAACCTCCCGTGGGCTGCCATCGAGCGTGGAAAGAATGGATATCAATGGTCATATCCGTGAGGGTCACGGGAAAATCCCGGAGAACGAAGTCTTGAGAGATTTCGCGCCTTCCTTGAGCCAGTCCGTCAGCTTCAACCCTCAAATAGGAGTAGCCAAAGAAGAGCTTGGTGTCTCTCGGGATACTGGGAAGCCGAAAAATCCCCAATTCCTTATCCCTTTCAGGATCATCGTGGGTGACGCTAACCTCGATTCCGAGAATCGATTCGAGATCGAGATTGGCGTATTGCGAGGTGGACGGCATCGCGAAAAGGTTGCCGGGCCATGACAAAAGGACGCAGCTCCCCATCTTCCAGAGGACTTTGTGTTTCATGGTGTTTCTAGTTTACGTTGTTGGTTTCAACGAAAACAAGAGCGGTCATCGGGACAGGTCTACCTGTTAATTGCGGCAGAATTGACCAGAGTATTCGGCTGGACCCGCGCGAGGCACCCGTTTCCGAGATCTTTGTCGACGTGAGGTTCTAAGAATGAGGAGGATCGAACCGAGTCACCTGAGCCGGAATATCGTTGCTCGAAAAGGTCGCTGCCCCCGATTTTTTCACATCATCGTCGGCAGCCAATTGGCCTTGAGCGAGGAGGGCGATACCAGCAGCGGCAGCTCCGCCTTTTTTGAGGAGTTCCATTTTCCGTTTGTTGGAGTGGCCGTAACGCTCGCGGCGGATCTTCAGGGAGTTCTTTTCGTGGATTCGATACACCACGTTGCGGACCTCGTCGTCGCGATAGAATTCGGCTCCAGCCTGGTGAAGGCGATACCAGAGATGGTAGTCGTCGGCGCCCAGGCCAATGGCACGTTCTTGGTAGTTGCCCGCGTTGAGCACCATCCGAGTGCGGAGAAGGACCGAAGAATGCGGCAGCATGTTGTCGTCACTGTTCCCCGTAAACATGGTGTTGAGCCCCTTGTTGGGCCAGTGAAGACGTGGCATGATCTCTCCGTTTTCGAGGGTCATCAGCAAGCAGCCATAGATGTCGAGATTCCGGGCATCGGAGATCCGAACCGCGCGTTCGAGATATTCCGGCACCAATTGATCATCATAGTCCAGAGGCTTGTAGAACTCGGTATCGCACTGTTTGATCGCTTGGCGATGCAACCAGCTACAATGCTCGATATCGGATTCCATTCCCGTGCAGATCAACGGAAGGCCGAATCGTTTAGCGAGTCGTTCTCCCATGGCCCATGGTCCATCGACCAGGAGGACGACCTTGAACTTCCGGTAGGTTTGCTGGGCAATGCTATTGATCGCGTCTTCCAGCAGTTCCTCATCCACCCCTTGATGGACGCGGACCCCAAAGGTAACGCGGGCTTCGGGGTTTTGGAGTGACGTATGCGTCAGCTTTCCGAGCGCCAAGCTGTTCGCCGCAGTGTAGTTCGCGGCGGTAGAAAGATCTCGCACACTGGCGAGACAGTTCATCGAATCGAGCTTGGCTGCCTTGAGAATGGCACCATGGGCAACTTTTGCCAGTGCTTTGGGGTTGTCATTCCAGTCGATCAAGTAACCGTTGACTCCGCGCTTGATGTAGTTAGCGATGCCGCACGTCCGAGTGACTACGACGGGCACGCCGCAACTGAGGGCCTCTGCCGCAGTAAGGAGGAAGCCTTCTTTCTTGCTGTTTCCAAGTAAAACGTGGCAGCCCTCCAGGCGATGGCGGTAGTTGAACGGGTCAAAATCCAAGGGACGAAGGTCGATCCGATCTGCCACGCCCAGTTTCTTCGCCAAATTGAGGAAGTTCTCCATCGCTTCGCCCTGCACCTTGAGGGTGTAGGCCAGCCCGGCCGTTTCGGCTCCGGTCCAAACTCGGAGAACGATCCGTGGATCCTCTTTGAGGAGGTAAGGGAGCGACATGAGACCCTTGTCCTCAAGAGGCCGCCCCATCCAAGCCACAACAATCCGACCGCGGTGGTCAAACTTTCCTTTCGCCGGAGTGAACTCGGTGACCGGCGGCGGGAGGATGCCTGCGTTGTGGTGGCCATTTTCTTCCATCCAATTGGCATACCGATCCATCACTTTCTCGGAAACACCGGCGACGGTCAGTCCGCGGTAACCGTCGTACGCTTTGCTGAAATAACGCCAACCAGCTTCGTCCCAACTGTGAAGCACCAGGGAGGTGGGGCGCTCTGCCAGACCAGTAAGATTTCCGTAGCTCAAAAACCAGCTTGAGGGGTTGCCGGGAGCTTCACGGGTGATGTCGCCACACTCGAAACCCGCATTCACGGCTTTTTCGAGCAGAGGCATATCATCGCTTTGGCAGTAGAGGGTCGTGCGGTCGCGAACCCACTCGGGGAGAGCCTTGATATAACGAAGCACCGCAGTCTGGGCTCCGCCGAGAGCCATGTTGTGGGTTACAAAACACGGGGCAGTTTGGGGAAGTAGCGAATGGGCCATGGGTCTATACTTTCAAAGTTGGGCAATGAATTGGACGTCTAAAGTGTTACCACAATCCTCGGCTTCAGCAAGGTTCCGCGTCACATTGCGTTGCGACGGCGAAATCTCACCCGACGTTCAAAAAGATGGTGGAGAGAGACGCAAAAGAGGCTTGCAGTCGCATACACGGCCCCAAACTTGCGAATTTTCAGAAAAGTGGCGGAATTCCCAGTCGATTTTGGAGGGTGGGCTTGAAACATCGGGGGAGTCGCGAGCTGCGAGCGACAGGTTTGGCTGACCGCTCGATGTTGCAAACGCAGCCTAGCCGATCCTGGTCACCCAGTTCAGCAATCCTGCTTCCCAGAGCGTCAACCCAGTCCAAAAGACGCCCATTCCCAGGATGATCCAGCTAGCCGGGACCACGAGAATGCTTCGATACCAGGATTTTTTCCAAAACGCCCCGAGAATAATCCAGGTAAGGAGGAAAATGGCGAGCAGGACGATGACTTCCCCGAGGAAAAATCCCAACAATTGATCCGGGGCTGTGGTTTGCGTGCAGAAGCCGATCAGCATCGCAACCAATACCACCAACGCAAAGCGCACTGCGGTAACTTTCGATTGAGCGATATTGCTCCACGCCATGATGACGATGGCGATCCCGAGGACCAATTCCCCCAAGAATGGCCAGGATGGAACCTGCCCGACCAACGCCAAGAGCTGGCCAAAGATGAGACCTAGAGAAAGGGCGATGACCTGTGCGAATCCCCGGAAAAAGCCGGTTGCGAGGAGAAACACGGCAACCGCAAGGACGATGCGTTTGGCGTCGTTCGAGAACAGCAGCTCCGCTCCGGCTAAGGCATCGACCAGGATCTTCGGCCTGGTTTCTGCCGGTTCGCCAGCTTCAAAGGGGCTGCCGGACTGAACCTCGGTCCCGATGAAGCCAAGGTCGATCGGGCGGCTGAATTCTCCGGCGAACAACGTATGAGCTCGTTTCTGCATGACGCCGTCAATAATCACCACCATGACCAGGGCCACGTCCGTCTCTTCCGAAAGCCGGACCATAAATTTCTCCGCGCCCTTGGGGACCTTGCCTCTCGTCTCCGTGTAGAGTTGGGTCACCACGTCCATCGAAGGAAGCGGGTTATCCTGTTCGACAGGCTCCAAGGCACTGAACTGCGGTTCTAAGACCTCGCCATCGAAATGGAGAGTGACGGCGGAACGGAGATATTCCAGGGCTGCCTCCTCCGGAGAGATGGCATCATTCAGCTCGGGGTCAGGAGAGGCTTCGATTTCGAGGCTCAAGGCGAAAAGGTAGGAGCCATCTCGCTCAAAAATCGTCTTTGCTGCGACTGCTTTGATCTGGTGAGCTGCAGCGTCTTGGCTTGTCATCGAAAAGATGGCAAGGAGGAGGGGAAGGCCACAGTAGAAAAGTTGATATCGCTGAAAGGGGCTCACGGCTTGGTTTGTGTCGGCTGAAAATCGTTTCAATGAAGCACAAATGCCACGAAGAAACAGTTAATTTACTTTAAAAGTATGGGAATTATAAATTCCAACTAGTAAGACGCTTGACCCGGGGAATTCAGTGATGAATGATCAAGTGCGTTATGCGGTCCTCCTCCAGCACAATTTCGCTTCTGATCCTCTTTGTGGGAGGGTTTTTTGCGGCGACCGCAAATGGGGTCGTGTATTTGGAAATCGTTGAGGTCCCGGCCACCGCACCGACGCAGGAGAAAAAGGGGTTCTGGTTTGCCGGAAAGGATTCCACGAATAGCGTCCCTGCGGTTACTCTGAGCGAGCGGTATGCGCTGACGGCAGAAGGGAAGCGCAAAGCAAAGCAGCTTGCGAATCGGAAAAGTCCCAATGAGACCCATCGCATTTGGGTTTACAAATGCACCCCCGTTCTCAATCAAGCCGGTCCGCACAATACCGAAGTCATCATTGATGTGGGACGCCAAGCGGCCTTTTTGCTGGTTGGCGGCGCGATCGGACTGGAGACGGAGATTTCCACGGCGCGTTCTGGCAAGATGACCCCCCGTGGCTCGTTCAAAATGACCGAGCGCGTTCGGAATGGGAAAATCTCTAATATTTACGATGTACTGATGCCGTATTGGATGCGATTAGGGGATACGCCCTATGGGGTTCATGCCGGTTATCTTCCCGGCTACCCGGCTTCAGCAGGGTGTATTCGCCTGCCTGAAGTGGCCGCAGAAATCATTTATCGCTACACGGCGCGGGGGACTCAAGTTCGGATCGTGAGTTCCTGGAGGCCTCCTTCGAATCTTCCGACCAAACCTGGCAAGAGCTCGAATCCGCCAAAAGCGCTGCCCTTCAGTTCGGATCTGATGAAGCCGCGTATTCCGAAGTATCCGGGTTCAGGCTCTTAAACTGGAAGCGGGAATTCTTCGGCTTCGTGAGAACGGTTTGCGTCTCGGGGCGAGCGGGCTAAAGCTCTCCGCATGAAACCCCATTTGTTCTTCTTCTTTGCCGTGGCGATCTCCTTTGGGTATGCAGCTGATCGCCCGAATGTAATTGTCATCATGGCGGATGACATGGGTTATGAGTGCGTTTCTGCCAATGGTAGCAAGATGTATCACACGCCTCATCTCGATGCGTTGGCTGCCAGCGGAATGCGATTCGAACACGCGCACTCTCAGCCCATCTGTACCCCTTCTCGGGTCCAAATCATGACCGGGATCTATAACAACCGGAACTATGTCAAATTTGGGCACCTCGATCCGGAAGCCGTCACGTTTGGGAATCTCATGAAACAAGCTGGCTACTCGACCTGCATCGCGGGAAAGTGGCAACTGGAAGGTGGATATGAAGGGGTGAAGAACTTTGGATTCGACCGGCATTGCTTGTGGCAACTGCTGCGTCGGCCGAGTCGCTACCCAAATCCAGGGTTGGAGATTGATGGTGAACAGAAGGACTTCAAGAACGGTGAATTCGGTCCCTACCTGGTAAACGACTATCTTTGCGATTTTTTGACGGAGCACCAAGACGCCGAAGAACCGTTCTTTATCTACTATCCGATGATTGAGCCGCATTGGCCGTTTGTTCCGACCCCAGGAAGCGAAGACTGGGATTCCACGATGTGGAAAGATGCCAAAGGCGAGCCAGGTGGATATAGAGATCAGAAGTATTGGGATGGGATGGTGACACTGACTGACGCGATGGTAGGACGGTTGGTTGCGAAGGTGGATGAGTTGGGGCTACGGGAGAATACGCTGATTCTCTTTACGTGCGACAATGGGACCTATGCCGAGCTCCAGTCGGAATTTCAGGGCGGCACTTATCCTGGCGGAAAAGGAAGCACCAAAGATAATGGAACGCACGTGCCGTTCATCGTGAGTTGGCCAGGAACGATCGCCGCTGGTGAGGTGCGCCAAGAGTTGGTCGACTTCAGTGATGTGCTTCCCACCATCGTTGAGGCGGCCGGAGCAGACATTCCGGACTTCGTCGATGGCCACAGTCTCCTGCCACTGTTCAAGGGCTCTGCTACTTACGAGCCTCGGAAGACGATTTACTGTTGGTATGAGCGCAACGGCGATCGTGCGAAAGCCAGTCAGCATGTCCGCAATCAGCGATATAAGCTCTATGCAGACGGTCGCTTCTATGACACACGGGAAGATCTTCTGGAGAAGTCGGATCTCGCAAAAAATGGTGTTCCCGAGCAGTTGGCAGAGACCCACGAGATGCTCAAGTCCGCGCTCGAGCCCCATTTGGAAGTTACCAAGATGACAGACCCAATTCAGGAGGCTAAACGCCAGAGCCGTCAGAAACCTAAGGTCAAGAAAGAATCAGCCTGATAGTTTGAAGTCAGTGGGAATTAATCCTCGTCCTCCCGTCAGCTTCTTGAGATTCGCCCGATAGGTCGCGGATTCCGTGATCGTCTTATCGACTTCCCACGGGCGGGCGACAATCACGCCGGCATGGCCGCGAAACGACTTCAAGTATTCGGAGATCGACTTATCGATCACCACTCTTCGATATTGTTTCTGGGAAGAAGCATGCATCAAACGAAGAACCCCGTCACTGGTCCGGATCGCCAAACCCACGTGAGAGCAGAAACCTCCTTGATGAGTGGTGGCGATACCGAGGATATCTCCATTTTGTAGTTTGGGCTCAATCAGGTGAACGTGTTCTTTGGGAATATAATAGACGGGAAGTTGGCTGACTTTGGCCTCTAACTTTGCCATGGGCGGACGTAGTTCAGGATTGTTTCTGAGATAACGGTAGCTCTTCCACAGGATCGTCATTTCCTGGCATTTGCGATCTGTCATCGGCTTGGCGAACGCGAAGTCTTTCGTGATATCATCGGCAACGCCACGAGCTTCATTCTCAAAAAACCATTCACTGAGGTAGTGAATCCGTTCCAGATAGTTTCCCGAGCAGGTTCCCCCGCGGTAGCGAGTAAACTCAATTTGATCCAACAGATCTTGGGGGGTGTAGCGGTCTTTCTCAACCGCGATCATTCTCGCCATCCCCAAGCTGATTTCGAAAAACGTCCAGCAGTCCAAACCATCAAAATTGGCGGAAGGCGCTTCGACGTGATCGTCGATTTCCAAGGTGAAACTGGTGTAGGGCAAGCCGTGCAACTCACGCCCAAACTTGATCATTCGTTCGCCGATCGGCAATTTTTCCCAGCCTTCGCTGCGGGCTTTCTTGACCATTTGTTCGAATCGTTCTTCACCTTTAAACCGGACACTGAGCGGCAGCTCCTGACTCGCCGCAGACGCCGGTCCGGTGAGACACCCGATCAGGAAACAAACGAGGGGAAGGAAACGCGGAGACGGCTTGTTCATTGGTCAAATAACCTGAATTATCAGGAAATTCGAGCGAATTGGATCAATTTGTGACTCTTTGATCGCTCGAGGGTTAGGGAAGTTTCGGCAAGGCCCATTGAATCCAAAGCTGCTTGTAGTCTGCCTTCGGAAGGGCAATGTAGTGGGGATTTTGATCTTCCTTCAGACAGCGAATCACCCGGACGAGATTGGCTTCTGTCATCGTGGTGCAGCCATGAGTCGGGCGATCCGCGCCGCGTCGCACGTGGAAGAAAATGGCGCTGCCGTATCCCGGAACCGGCGGAGCATCGTTGTGGCACACTTCGATCTTGTAGCGATAGGCGTAGTCACCCAGACGCATTCGCTGAGATTCGAACCAGGCAGGCTTGTTAGACGGGCTCGCTTCGAAATGCCGGTTATAGTAGGGATTTTTCGGATCATCGACCCAGGCATCCCATCGATCGACTTGGTTGTAAGGATAGGAACCGCCGCCCGGGATGCTGCTATCGTAGCCAAACACGGTTCCGATTTTGAACAGGCCCGCCGGGGTCCGACGATCGCCCTCTCGCTTCAGGCGTCCCTCCGGATCCTTCGGCCAAAGGCCTTTCCCCCAAGCCATCCCGTTTTTCCCAAAGAGAACCGGAATCGGTTCGGCCCGAGTCGCGATCCAGCCCTCCTCGGTTTTTGAGAAGCACCACATTTCGGCTCGGTAGCTGTCCCAAGAATTTGCCACACTGACGAGCAACTGCCCGCAATCGGACGGAAGCGGCGACTTTTCAGCGATTCCAGTGCCAAGACCGACGAAGAGGAAGAGAGCGCAGACTGAAAATTTGCGGAGTGTCATCTCACCCTAACAGACGCCGGGATTTCCTGGCTCATTCAGTGGAGTCTCGCAAAACCGGAGGTTCAGCCCTCGTTGGGAAGCGGAGGAAGGAGGCCATGACCAAGTGGCAGGTCCATTTTTCCGGGATTTCTCGGGAGCTTGGGAAGCGGAACGTTCGTCGGTGGAGCGACAAACGGCGTCCGGCCGGTAGTGTCAGAAGACTCGGTGCGACTGCCGCCCGATCCGAAAAGAGAGGGAGGAGAGCGTCGTTCGATCGTGGGAAGCGGTGCGGAACCCATTTCAGATTCGCGGGCTCGGCGAAGATCCTTCGTTCTCATGAGTCCTGATTTTCCGCTCGAAAGTTTCACCGAACTCCATTCATCACCGGCCTTGTCCATCGTGACGACGACACCGGCAGGAATCGCGGTCTGACCCGCAGCCAGCGCATCGCCAAAAGGATGAAATTCAGCACCGCCGCTGGCGGAAACAACGTAGATCGAAGGGTTGGAAGCGAGGGGAGCGTCAGGCACTTCAATTTCTCGGGTTCCCCCTCGAAAGCGCTTCAAGCGATTGTCAGACTCGGGCTCCATTTCGGCGAACCCTTGCGTCGGAGCCTCATTTGATCGAAAAGAAGGTAGAGATGGGAGGGATGGCAGGCTGAAGTCGCGTTTTGAGTCAGAACCGATGGATCGCGTTTCCTCTACCCCGGAATCAATAGCGACATCCATCTCTACGGGCGGAGATTGGTCGCGGCGGGTGCTTCCAATTAGCTTGCCAATTCGGCCCGGCTCATCGCGCCCCACCGGAGCCACGTTTTCGAGAGTGTTCGAGCTATTGGCCCCGGGATTGGCTTGAGTCAGCCGTGATCGCATCTCGGATTCCGCAGCGTTCTCATCGGCGTTTCCTCCAGGTAGAACCGCGCTGGCAACATTCGCGACGCCTTGAGTCATATTGCTGGCCAGTCCACGCTCTCCCAGTCCGGAAGCCGCATCACCGAGGCGCTTCAAAGGACCCGCGTCGTCGTCAATCAACCCGGCGCGACGTCGCTCAACATAGGAATCATTCGTCATCACGGAGTCCAAACCGGCTCCGACGCTTTCCAAAATCCCGCGCCGCTCACGAACCGGTTCGTAGGTCGGAATCGGGCGCATCTTCTTAAGGCGCTCGGTCTGCCAGGTGCCATCGGTAATTCCCGTAGAAGGCGGGTCTTTGCGACGACGGAGGGAATTCGCCCCAAAACTCGAACTGGAGGAATCGGATTGTGCTCCGGGCAGGCCTGCTGTCGCTTGTTTCATGATCCCTCGAAAGTGGCGCGCCCGCTCAAGAGCCATTTCCTCCTGCTGTCGCTCGTAGGTTCGGAGATCGGGACCCACGCCTGGCCCGGGTCCCATTTGGGACTCCAGGCGCGCTTGGGATGATGAGCGGAGCAGGTCGTCGCGGGACTGGGCCTGGAGGCCGGGCAACGTGGCTGCAAGGGCGCAAAAAATGGCCCAGAAAGGTCGTGTATTCATGTCAGAGAAGCAGGTTCGATCGGATTCTAGCGTAAACGGTCTGAACCGTCCATCCTTTCTTCGGCGGATCGCGTTTCGGCGTTGTCGTTGTCAGCGCCTCCTTCAGTTTCAATGCCTGTGATCTCTGACCTGAGACCGGAACCATTCGTAGAGTTTGGGATTCGCATAGGTTTGGGTGAAGGAATCGTGTCCGACCCCAGGATAGCTGGTGAGCCTGGCGTTGCCTCCCACTGCATTCACGGCTTCCACCATTTCTCGGGATCGCTCATGGGGGACGATGCGATCCTCTTCTCCATGGAAGGCCCAGATTGGCAACGTTCCTATGGCTTCGCCCGTTTTCGGATCGCCACCGCCACAAATCGGAGCGGCCGCGGCGAAACGTTCGGCGTGTTTCCCGATGCAGGCCCAAGTTCCGTATCCGCCCATGCTGAGCCCCGTCAGGTAAACCCGATCAGGATCGATGTTGAATTCGGCCAACAGGTAATCCAGGAGCAGGATCAGATCGTCCGGACGCCAACTCGTCTGCCAGGGATAGTTGGACAACGCCTGAGGTGAGGCGACCACAAAATCAAAATCATCCATCGCATCCAGCAGGGGAGGGAGACCATTGGCCTTGACTTCATGGATGTCATGACCGCGACGACTGCTGCCATGGAGGTAGATGATAAGCGGCAGCTGTTGCTCCCTTATGGCATCTTGCTTTGGCAGATAGAGCCAGAATTGATCGTTGAGATTCTCTGTTTTGGCGGCGATGGATTCTGGAATTTTCCTGACGGTTTGGCGAATGGGGAGGGAGGCTGCGCGTTCTGCCTGGCTGGCGCGCAGTTTTTCGACCACCCGTTTGGTATAGGAGCCCTTCGTGCGTTTCAAACTTTCCTCCAGGCTGGGATCCACCGCGAGTAAATCGCACTCATCGATCGCGAGGACGGCTTGAAGCTCCAGGTGCTGGTTGGGCGCGTTTTCCGTGAATTGCCGAATCGTGGAGAGCGCGAGCGCGGCTTCACCGATTCCGGCCAGAGCGCGAGCGGCTTGAAGTTGGACGGCGGGTTCGGTGTCCTCAAGCCGAGCCACCAACTCCGGCTTTGCTTCCTTCGCCTTCTCTCCGAGGGCGACGCAACCGGTGACAGCCCAGTAGCGCAGACAGGCGTTTTCTGAGTTTATCGCGCTTTGAAACGTGGGCAGGTGTTCGGTGTTTTGCTCGGAAACAGCGTCGGCGAGAGGGATCAGTTCGGCCAGAGGATAGATCGCGTCATCCTGATAAGCGGCATAGTTCCGACCACTCATTCCTTCGGGGAAAAACGCGCTGTCGCGGATTTCGCTGAGATGACGGGAAAGCTCTTTCCGACAGATCTCGAGTGTCGCGCGATGGTCGGCGTTGGTCGCAAGATTGCGCACGTTGTCGGGATCGTCTGCGATTTGATATAACTCCTCGGAAGATTTCGGTTCGAACCATTGCGCTTGCGCCGGATTGCAGTCGCCGCGTTCCCAGGCGGCTTGCCAGGCTCCGTAGCCGGGAATAGCGAAGGAATAGGCGTTGAACTGAAGAACCGGCAGGTGCGGGGTGTAATTTCGCAGATAGAGAAACTGCCGATTACGGACGCCGCGCACGATATCGTAGCGTTCGCCACGGCGGGCGCGGAAAACATGAACGTAATCGCGTTCCGGAGCCTCGGTGGCTCCGAGGAATGCGTGGCCCTGCATGTAGGTGGGAATTTCGACACCAGCCAAGCTGAGCACCGTTGGTGCGAAATCCACAAAGCTGACGAGCCGGTCCGAGACGTCGCCAATGTCGCTTGGCCGGAATCGCGCCCACGTTTCCGGAAACCGAATCAGCAACGGAACTCGCGTGCCGCTATCGTAGGCGAAGCTCTTGCCACGAGGCATCGAGCCTCCATGATCCGCGTAATAGAACACGATCGTGTTATCTGCCAGGCCGTCTTCTTCGAGCTGTCGCAGAACGTTCCCCACCTTTTGATCCATGACTTCGAGGCAATCGTAGTAGCGCGCCAAATCGAGCCGCGTTTCCGGGAGATCGGGAAGGTATTCCGGAAGCTTTACCGTTGCAGGATCGGTTTTCAGTTCCCGGTTTTTCCAACGAGCCGGGAAGAGATTGCTCTCGTGAGAATCGGTGAAGTTAAAAACTGCGAAAAACGGAGTTTCCGGGTTTGGCCGGTTTTTCCAGTGCGCCTTTTTGCTGGATTCGTTCCAAGCGGCTTTCATGGCGGCTGCGCCATCTGCCGGCCCACCGTTGTAGTCGGTTTTCGAGTTGTTAGAGGTGTAGTAACCGGAGTCGCGCAGGAATTTGGGGAAGAACTCCACTCCGTCTGGAAACGTTGCCTTTGATCGCATGTGCTGCCCTCCCAGACTCGTCGCATACATTCCACTGATGAGGGTTTGTCGTGCCGGGGCGCAGACGGCGGCATTGGAAAAGCAGTTCAGATATCGCGTGCTGCTTTTAGCCAGAGCATCCAGGTTTGGAGTCCGCGCAATCGGATCGCCGTAGCATCCCAGATAAGGACCGTTGTCCTCGCTCGTGATCCAAAGAATGTTGGGGCGGGTGAGTTCAGCGGAAGCCCAGACCGAGAAGGTGACCCAAAAGGTGACGACAAGTGCTTGGATAGGATCGCGGGGTTTCATCGGGAGGGACTCTGTCTCATTCCGGTGAGAAGGCCAAGCATGGAGGTGAAAGAAATGACCAGGCTTCCCCGTTAATGGCGTGGTGCCGCGCCTCTTATCATTCTTCCTCATCAGCCAACTGCTCGTTCTCGGGGGCGCATCCGCGTATGAAGCGGATATTCAGCCCTTTTTGAAGCAATACTGCGTGAAGTGCCACGGCGGGGAGAACGTGAAGGGAAAGGTCGATTTTTTGGCGATTCAGACGGATGCCGATGCGGCGTCACAGTTTGAGTTGTGGGAAACCGTCGTGGATGTGCTCGAATTCGAGGAAATGCCGCCAGAAGATGAAACTCAACCGTCGGAGGAGGAGCGGGAGATGGTCATGAATTGGTATGGCAAGCGTTTTACGGATGAAGTGGAGGCTCGCCCCGGAAATTTTCGACCTCGTAGGCTTTCCGCGACGGAGTATCGCAACACGCTGCATTCGTTGTTCGGCTTTGAATTGGAGGTCAATATCATGGAGGCCGAACAGACCGTGACCGAACGGTCACTGGTGATGAAATTGCTGCCAACAGACCCTCCGGGAGCGAGTGGATTTGTGAACGACACCCACGGCGCACCACTTTCGACGGTGCTTTGGGATCAGTATTCGTATTTGGCAGATGTGGCGCTGGAACGATGGATTGGAGATGAGCTGAACTTCGATCAGGCGGAGACGTTGATTCGGGAGTTTCTACCGCGCGCCTTGAGGCGACCGGTTCCTGAAGGTCAGATTGCGCCGATCCTTGAGTCGATTCGGAACAAAGAAGGCAAGGCGTTGAGCGCGGCGGTGCGTAACGAATTGAAGGTCGTGCTGATGTCGCCAGCGTTCCTCTATCGTGGGTTGTTGATGGAGGGGAAGTCGGGGCGACAACCGGTCGATGACTTTGAATTGGCGGAACGGCTTTCTTACTTTCTCTGGGAAGATGTGCCGGATGCGGAATTGATGAAGTTGGCTTTTGATGGGACGCTGGGCGAGTCGGGGATTCTGGCGCAGCAAGTCGATCGGATGCTGGCTTCGCCAAAAGCCCGCAGTTTGGCGGAAAGTTTCGGCGTTCAGTGGTTAGGGCTGGATCAAATCGAGGAAGCGTTTTCCGATGCCAACCAAAAGGTAACGATGAAAAGTCAGCCGATCGACTTTCTCAATTACCTGTTTACCGAGAATCGTCCCGTAATGGAGTTGATCGATTCGAAGACCACATTTGCGAATTACCTGACCGCCAAGTATTACGGAGACGATCGCAAGCAACTCGAAAGACACATCAAGCCGAAGGGCGTTGAGCAGCAAGTTGCGCCGAATCAAAAGATTACGTTAGAGCACACGACGGAACGAGGCGGGATTCTGACGGTTCCCGGGGTTCTGGCGATGAACCACGGTCCCATTCTGCGTGGAACCTGGATGCTGCGAACGATTCTCGGAGAGCATCTGGGAGAACCGCCTGCGGACATTCCTGCGATCCAACCGAGTCCGCCCGGGCAGAAGCTCACCTTTCGAGAGCGCTTCGAGGCGCACCGCAGCAGTGCCGCCTGCGCGCGTTGTCACCAAAAGATCGATCCGCTGGGGTTTGCGTTGCAGGCCTATTCCGACGACGGATCGTTCAAGCCTTCGAAGCAGATTGATACGAGCGGCAAAATGCCAACCGGCGAGACGTTCCAGGATTACGCCGAGCTGAAAGCGATTCTCCTGACCCATCAACGGGAAGCGATCATCCGCAACGCCGTCGAGAGAACGATGTCTTACGCGCTTTGCCGAAAACTGGAACTCCACGATCAACCGACCGTGAAGGCGATTGCCCAAACCATTCACGAGACGGACGGAACCTGGCGCGACCTCTTTTTAGAGGTCGTGAACAGCCTGCCGTTCCAGGAAACGATGATTGTAAGCAGTGGCCCGTCGTCTTGACCTAACTCAGATGAATTTCTCCGTTTTGAAAATCTATCGTCAGCACATGGCCGCGAACAAAGTCCAGTCCGAGGACTCCGTCGATCGAGGCGCTGGCCGGAAGTTCCATCGCGGTGACGGGCATGTTTTCTCGTTCTTGGCCCAAGGCGAGGATCTTTTCTACAGCGACCACGGGAACGTAGGCTTGATCACTGCCGGTCGTGACGGTGGTTTTATTCGGGCTCTGCGACGGTTCGTAGCCGAGGCTTTCGAGCTGGCGAGTTCGGATGAACGTATGCGTCGCACCCGTGTCGAGCGCCATCCGGAAAATATTTCGCTGGCCAGACTTTTCGATGTTCACCTCGATCATCACCAAACCGCCCGAAGAATCGAATTTCCAGTTCATCAGAGGAGGAATTGCATTCCGTCCGGAGGGGCGCCAATAAAGAAGGTCGCGATGGTATCCGTTCGAAGCCTGCCTACGGCATTGTCGAGTTCATCGCGATCCGGGCTGTGGAACCGAACTCGGCCCTTCACGACGTGGTATTGTTCGTCCAGAACGGGATCATTGATCAATACCCACTCTCGGTCGAAGCGAGCCTCGATCTCTTCCATGGTCATCTCTTCGTCGATTTCCATAGCCCAAAAGCTAGCCTAATCGGCCGTTGTAATCAACCAACCTTCATCATGACAAAAAATTGGAGAATCGAACGCCGCTCGTTTTTGCGAGGACTCGGAGGAGCAATGTTGCCCCTTCCGTTTTTGAATCTGATGGAAGCGAGCGCGAAGAGCGATCCCAATCCGCCAGTTCGGTTCGTGACGCTCTTTAAGCCGAATGGCGTTCACCCGCCTTCGTGGAATATCAATGGCGGCACGGAATTCGACTTCCGCATGTCTCCGCTAATGACCCCATTCGCCAAACATCGCGATGATCTCTTGATCCTCGATAACATGGGCGATTTCGGGTTTTCCTCGCATCAAAATTCCACGCGGCGTTTTTTGTCGGGGCACCACAAGAATACGAAGGCTCCGTCGATGGATCAGCTCATTGCCGAAAAAATTGGCGGCGAAACCGCGCATCGGTCGCTGGAACTCACGACGGAAGGGCTCTTCACCGGCCAAGTCGGCTGCAGCTACATTTCCTACGACCAAAATGGGGACGCGATTCCGCGCGAGAGTGATCCGCAGCTTGTTTTTGATCGGCTCTTTCGCAGTCCCATGAGTCACCCGCGCAAGCGCCGGGAAATGTCGAGTTTGCTCGATCGGGTTAGCGGTGAAGCGAATGCGCTTTCCCGAAAAGCTGGCCGCGAAGATCGCGAAATCCTCGATCAATATCTCACCGTGGTTCGCGAAACCGAGCAACGGCTGGAGAGGATGAAGAACGGATCGGCAAGCAACTCCAAGGTCGACTTTACGACCCTGCAACGTCCCAAACCAGGAGCCACGCTGGATGATCAAGTCGAGACGATGCTCGATCTCATCGCCTTGGCGCTCTGGACAGACTCCACGCGATGCGCCAGTTACATGCTCGGAAACAGCAATAGCCGAATGATCTTCGATTTCCTCGGAATCACCGAGCAGCACCATTACCTCTCGCACTTTTTTCGGAACTTCAGTCGGTCGAACATCGACGCCCTTCTCAAAATTAGCCTCTGGCACATGGAGAAGTTCGACTCGCTTCTCACCAAGCTGAAATCCTATCAGGATCATCAGGGATCCCTTCTCGATCACAGCGTCGTTCTCTACGGCTCCGGGATGGGGCATAGCGATAACCACACCGCTCAGCGTATTCCGATCATTCTGGCGGGCCAAGGTGGCGGCATGCTTAAAACGGGGCGCTATCTGCGTTACTCCGAGAATCAGCAGCTTGGCCGATTGCACCTCACTTTGCTTCAAAAATTCGGCGTGGATGTTGGGTCCTATGCAAACTCGGCGGATCCACTTCCCGGTCTGGATGGTGGTGCCTTTGAAGAATTTCAAGAACGTCCGTTCGAGAGCTGGGTGCAGAGCGCAGAGGGTAAAATCACGGTCCAAGGTCGACTTCGGATGTCGGATAATCTGGACGAAGCCAAGGTGTTTTACGTCGATGTTGAAGGCAAAGATCCGGTGAGAGTCGAAGTCGATTTTCGCGATTTCCACAACTTCAATCTGGCCTATCACGTTGGAACGCCGATCACGCTGAACGGAAACGGCAGCGATACCAATGGTCGGCTCCTCATCACCAAGGTTTCCGATATCACATCGGTCTTTGGCAAGAGCAAGCCGGGTGGCCAGGGCGGTTAGGTCGCTTGCTCAGAGCACGCAAGTTTCAGACGCGGCGTTTGCTGCCGCGATTGGATCGTCGTCGCGGTCGCTTATTTCGAACGAGCCTGTCGGTGTGTCGAAAGCGCTCGACCCGGTGAGACTTACGGCGCTGGGTTGGAGGCGGCTTCCGCCAACTCGGCGACCCGTTTCTGGCTATCCTCGGCCAACAGGGAAATGGCAAACGTGGTGGTCTTGCCATCGGCGAGGCGCATAGACACCATCTCCGCCGTGCTTGAAATGTAGGTGGCGTTGATGGTGTGGCCGCGGGCACCCTTCCACACTTCTTCGTCGAATTTCATCTTCGGAACCCCGTCCGAAGCGATCCCACGGATCTCCGCGAGCATGGATCTAACCTCGGTGAAACCCTCAGGATCTTTCATCACGCGATAGGGCACCACTCTGACCAAATTTTCCAAGGGGGCGTCGAACACGGCTAAAATTGGCGTCGGGCTGCGCGCTTCCTTGCTGGCATACGCTGCCTGGACGATTTCAGGGGTCTTGTGCAAGTTCAAACCGCTAATGAAGACGATAATCGAGTCGTCCTTCATGGCTTCGATCGCTACCACACTGGCAGCGTTAGAGGGGCCTCAGGTCGAACCGGGTTCCATCAGCAAAAAAGTGATCCCTTTGTTTTCCACGTTCGCACGTTCGACGACTTCTGGCAGGTCTTCGAGTTCCTTGACGAAATCCGGCGCAACGAACGGCTCGGCAGCGTGGAGGTAAGAAAATAGCATCCCGAAAGCCCCGAGAGCGGCACCTAAAGAACCAAGCGCGTTGTTGCTTTTCATCATCTGAAAATTGAACTGGAGAAGCTTTGGCAACGCAAGGTAAAAATTGGACGATCAAATCGCATCGGAAATCAGGGCGAACAGGTAGGGATATCGTGGAAGCGTTGGATGCGGTGGAAGTGATCGGACGTTCCGAATCGCTTGGCTTTGGTGGTTTTTCAGGGTAAACACCCCATGCTGATCCCGACTAAACCAGACGATGGCTTCTTCTCTCAACGAATTTGATCGCGCGCTGACGGCGCATGGCTTGCCCTTAAAGCGTGCCCAACCGGATATTCTACAACTTAATGTCGGCAAACTCTGCAACCTGACCTGCGTCCATTGCCACGTGAATGCGGGGCCGAAGCGGAAAGAGATCGTCACCGGAGAAACGATCGACAAAATTCTGGATTGGTTCGAGAAGACGGAGATCGGAACGCTCGATATGACCGGCGGCACTCCGGAAATGGTTCCGGATTTCCGGCGATTGGTCACCACGGTGCGGAATTTCGATCAGCCTCGCCGCGTCATGGATCGGCTCAATGCGACGATCGTGAACGAACCCGGCTACGAATGGGTGGCGGAGTTTTTGGCGGAGAACCAGGTGGAGATCATTGCTTCCATGCCCTGTTATGAGCCGGATAATGTCAATGAGCAGCGTGGTGACGGAGTGTTCGATTCCAGCATCGAGGCCTTTCAGAAGCTCAACGAACTGGGCTACGGAAGAAGTCCGGACCTCGTGCTGAACTTCGTTTACAACCCTAACGGAGCGTTTCTTCCCCCGGAACAGGAAGCCCTGGAAGCTGACTATAAACGGGAAATGAAGAAGCATTTCGGGATCGAGTTTCACCGCCTCTTCTGCATCGCCAATATGCCGATTGCCCGGTTTTCATCTTACCTGAAGCGCAATGGGCAATACGCGGATTACCTGGAGACGCTTAAGAACGCTTTTAACCCAACCACGGTTGAAGGGCTGATGTGTCGGGATACGATCAATGTGAGTTGGGAAGGAGAAGTCTTCGATTGCGACTTCAATCAGATGTTGAATTTCCACACTCGTAATGGGCATCCGGGGCCGATCCATGTTTGGGACATTGATCCCGAGTCGTTCGCGGAGATCCCGATCCGGACCGGGGTCCACTGTTTTGGCTGCACCGCAGGCAGTGGCAGCTCCTGTGGTGGTGCCTTGACTTGAGGCGTGTGAAATCAAGCTTGCCTAACACGACAAAAACAGCGAGCCTCGAAGCTTAACTTCTCAAAACTATGCTTCTTTCCAATATTGAGTCGATTCCCGGGCAGCAAATCACCGCTCATTTTGGGTTGGTATCCGGAAATACCGTTCGGGCAAAACACGTGGGCCGGGACATTGCTGCAGGACTGAAAAATATCATTGGAGGGGAGCTCAAGGGCTATACGGAACTTCTGGAGGATGCTCGCAAGCAAGCGGTGGAGCGGATGGTCCAGCAGGCGCAGTCCATGGGGGCGAATGCGATTGTCAATGTGCGATTTTCGACGTCGGCCGTCACGCAAGGCGCTGCGGAACTGTATGTCTATGGGACTGCCGTTCAGATAC
Source organism: uncultured Verrucomicrobiales bacterium (assembly GCA_964351855.1). Lineage (GTDB taxonomy): Bacteria > Verrucomicrobiota > Verrucomicrobiia > Verrucomicrobiales > DEV007 > JBCDHN01. The sequence continues at coordinate 24,158 of CAYGQD010000033.1, read as the reverse complement.
AGCAAGCTGGTGGGGTGCACCTGTCCCCGAGCAATCCGCCACCGCCACTGATGGGCTAACCCTGACGACTCAACGAGGCCATGGACGATTCCACCGGAGGACTGATTGCGATACTCTTCATCTACGCGTTGCCGTTGGTTTTCGCCCTGATGGCAATGGTGGTCGGTCGCCATATCGAAAAGAGGCATTTTGCGTCGATTCGCGACCGAGAAGCAGCCACCCACCACTTTCCTGCCGTTCCGACCAGCTCTTGGGATCCCGACGCTCAAGTGATTGACTCGAGACTTGTCTCCGCGTCAGTCGTGGTTTCGCTGGACCATTTTAAGCGGATTCTCGCCAGCTTTCGGAACATTTTTGGGGGAAATATTCGGTCTTACGAAAGCCTGTTAGACCGGGCGAAACGCGAGGCCATCCTACGGGTGAAAGAACAGGCCCGGGACTGTGACATCATCGTCAATTTGCGAATCATCACTTCCAACATCGCCTCGGTTCAAGATCAGCGAAAGGGAGTGGGAGGGGTTGAGGTCTTGGCCTTTGGTACGGCCATCAAGTACAAGACCGCTCCGGCACCTAACCTCACCGCCGCGTGAAATTCGTTCCCCGCAGTCTCGGGAGATCCGCAGAAGCCAGTAGTGGGGGAGGTGATGGCGGCTTGGTCAAAGAACTGCTGACCTTGGCGGTTCTCATCACGATTACCCTGGTCATCCTCTACTTCGTTGTGGTTGCGATTATTGAAATGGTCGTGGCCGGAGTATCGCCGCAGCGCGAGCAAGAAATGTTCCGAAAAATGGGAGAGTGGGTTGAAGCCAGCGAGGTTCCTCCTTCCCTGGCGGACAAGTTCGCAAGATGTGAGCAGGTCTTGGAGAAACTGCGGAGCTTCGAGGAAGTCCCCCAAATCGACTATCAATTGGTTTACATGGAGCAATTGTCTCCCAATGCGTTTGCCGTTCCTGGCGGGACAATCGTGGTTACCCGTGGTTTGCTTAACGCCCTGGACGAAGAAGTCGCGATCGCGTTTGTCTTGGCACACGAGCTAGGGCACTTTGCGCAGCGCGATCATTTACGGGGCCTGGGGCGGAAATTGGGATTCGGGGTTGGTGTACGCCTGCTGTTTGGCGGAAACCTGGAGAGTTTCTCCCAAGGCACCACCGGATTGGTCCTGGCCAAGCATTCTCGGAAGCAAGAGTCCAGCGCTGACGATTTTGGGCTTCGCTGTATCCTGACAACCTACGGGGAAACCGAAGGTGCGGAAGCGTTGTTCAAGGTATTGGAAGAGCAATCCGGCAGCGCTCCCCAGTGGGCCTACATGTTCTCCACGCATCCTGACAACAAGAGCCGCATTCGCAAGATCCTCGAGGCCAAGAAGCCGTGATTCGACCGGCAGATTCGGGGGTGAACGAATCTGGTGGACAAGGGTCGGGACGGAAGGCTTGAAAGCACGTACGGCCTTCAATCCGGACCGTGTTGGGATACACTAGACCACAATCTCGACCTCGGTTCCGACGCCCACTTGATCGTAGAGCGCGATGACGTCGTCGTTTTTCATCCGGACGCAGCCGATGCTGGCGGGTTGTCCGATCCTTTCCTCGTCGTTGGTTCCGTGGATGTAGATGAAGCGCTCTTTGGTATTCGCATTGTGATTCTCCAGCCCTTCGAGCCAGAGGATGCGGGTGAGCACCATGTCTTCGTCTGTGGGTTGGTCAGGGCTCCATTGTCCGACCGGTTGGCGGCCTTTGAAAATGGTCCCGGCCGGGGCGTCATCGCCAAATTCTTCCGAAACTTGGAATTTTCCGACCGGGGTTTTGAAGCTGCCTTCTTCGTTGCCGAGCCCGTACTTCGACGTCGAGACCGGCCAGGTTTTGACGACCGTTTCGCCTTCGAGCAGTCTCAATTCTTGGTCCGGGACCGATACTTGGATTTTCCGTTGGGGTTCTTGCATCGTATCCACACATTGCTAGGTTACGATTGGTTTTCAAACTTGGAATTCTATGAGTCGTCCCAAACATTTGGCCATTGTCGGAGCCACCGGAGCTGTCGGAGAGGAAATGCTGAAGTGCCTTGAGCAACGTCAGTTTCCTGTCGCCAGCCTCAAACTTTTGGCTAGCGCCCGGTCTAAAGGGAAAGTCATTCCCTTTCATGGCGAGCAGATCGTGGTCGATGAGCTGACGCCGGATTCCTTCAAGGATGTGGAGATCGCCCTCTTCAGTGCCGGGGGCGGGATTTCGCGAGAGTTTGCCAAGTATGCGGTCGATGCCGGAGCGTTGGTGATCGACAACTCATCGACGTTCCGGATGGATGAGGATGTTCCGCTGGTGGTTCCCGAGATCAATCCAGAGGCCGCCAAGTCCCACAAAGGCATCATCGCCAATCCCAACTGCACCACCATCGTCACGTTGATGGGGCTAAATCCGATGCACAAAGCGTGGAACGCGCAAAAAATTGTCGCAGCGAGTTATCAAGCCGTTTCCGGCAGCGGCGCCATGGGGATCGCCGAATTAGAGGCTCAGGTGAAAGCGATCCACACCGGTCAAAAGGTCGAGCCAAAGATCTATCCTCACCAAATCGCCTTCAATGTCATCGCGGACATCGGTGGGGTGGGGGAAAACGGTTATACGAGTGAGGAAATGAAGATGCAGAACGAGGGGCGAAAAATTCTGGGCCAGCCGCATCTCCTCGCCTCTGTCACCTGTGTGCGCGTGCCGGTTTACAAATCCCACAGCATTGCCGCATGGGTTCAGTTCGAGAAGAAGCCCGACGTCGAAGAAGCCCGCAGGCTGATCGAAGCGGCGGATGGGGTGCAGTTGATCGATGATCGCCAGTTGGGACGCTACCCGACTCCGCTGGATTCGACGGATGGGGATGACTGTCTGGTCGGTCGCCTGCGGCAAGATCTGGTCTTCGAGAACGGCCTCAGTTTTTGGGTCGTGGGCGACCAAGTTCGCAAGGGAGCTGCGCTCAATGCGGTGCAAATTGCGGAATTGATGGCGTGAAGCGACTTCGCCCTTCAGGGGGATTTCACTGGCGAACCACGGATTCAGCACCGTAGTCTGACATCATGCTCCTCAAAATCGGCACGCTTCTCTTCGGTCTTTCCGTGATTGTCGGCATCGCAGCCCGACAGATGCGCTTGAGACGGGAAATGCAATGTCGGCTGCTGCCCTTTTCGTTAGGATTGACCGGAGCTGAATTCGCCCGTCGGGTCTTGGAGGCGAAAGGCATCGAAGATGTGGAAATTGTCGAAAGCAACGCTCTGATCACGAACCACTACCTGCCGGCGACCAAGACCTTGCGACTGGCACCGGAGAACTTCCATGGCTGCAATCTGGCTGCGGCGGGAATCGCTGCCCATGAGGCGGGGCACGCCATTCAACAAGCCGCCGGATTCCGACCGCTCCTCTGGCGTCAGTCCGCGATCAAAACGACGGCCTATCTCACGCCTCTCTTTTTCGCAATTTCATTGCCGTTGCTCGTGATTCGTCCTCGGGTCGGCTTGATGGTCCTGGGGGCGAGTTGGGCTTTGATCCGCCTCAATAACCTAATGTCGTTGCCCACGGAATTCGATGCGTCGGGTCGCGCCAAAGACGTGATTTATAACGCGCGAATCGTCAAAGTGGGGAAGGAGTTTAACTCCCTGGAAGAGATGCTTCACGCAGCTTCCTTGGAAAAGGTGTCAGGCTTTTTGCGGTTTTGGGATTGGCTATTTTACTGGATTTTACCTTGGCGCAGACGTAGGCAATCGGCAGGGTAGGTGCCTTCCTCCCCCCTTTTATGAATTTACCGAATCTCCAGTTTGAAGGACTCCCCGCGAATTTCGGGTTAGTTGCCGTCGGCATCGTTGCGCTTTACTATGGAGCCAGTTGGCTCGTAGGGGGCAGTGTCAGCCTCGCTCGAATGTTCGGGATTTCACCGCTCATCATCGGGCTCACGATCGTGGCGTTTGGCACCAGTGCGCCGGAAATGGTCGTGGGAATTAAGCTGAACAATGATGGCCTGGCTGGGACCTCCGTCGGGAACGTAATTGGATCGAACATCTGCAACATCCTGCTTATGTTCGGGATTGCGGCGTTGATTCGACCGCTGGCGGTTCATCGACAGATTCTGAAGTTTGACCTGCCGGTGTTGATCGCGGCTTCGTTCGTCTTTGGTTGGGCGATTTGGGATCGCGAAATCACCGGACTGGAGGGCGGCATTCTCTTCACCGGCATCATTGCCTACCTCATCGCTTGCGGGATTCTGGCGAAGAAAGGGGCGGAAATCGCAGTGTTGGAGGAATTTGACGAGGAGATTGGAGAAAAGCCACCGGTGACCGCTAAGCGCGTCCTTCTCGATATCTTCCTGATTTTAGTGGGACTGGTGGGATTGGTCATTGGTGCGGAATTGTTGAAGGTCGGCTCGATCACGATTGCGACTCGCCTCGGTGTTCCGGAGCCGATCATTGGGCTGACGTTGATCGCGGTGGGAACTTCGTTGCCAGAGATTGCTACGGCGGTGGTGGCTTCGCTCAAGAAGCACGGTGACATCGTCGTCGGAAATGGCATCGGATCTTGTATCTTTAACTTGTGTGCGGTGATGGGCGTCGTCGTTCTCTTGAAACCGATGACGGTGGTTGATGGGATCGACAACATCGATCTCTTCGTCATGATTGGCTGTCTCCTCATCGTGACCCCACTAATGCTAACGCGACTGAAACTTCACCGGATCGAAGGGGTGGTGCTCTTAGCGATCTACGGCGTCTACTGCTACTACTTGTTCCAGCGTTCGACCGGAGCGGCTTAAACCATGAAAGACGATCTGATCTTAGTCACGGGAGGAGCGGGTTTCATCGGAAGCGCCATCGTCTGGGCGCTCAACCAACGCGGCCAGGAGAACATCATCGTATGCGATCGGCTTCACACGGATGAGAAATGGCGCAATCTCGTCGGCTTGCGCTATGCCGACTTCCTGGATGCGGATCAACTCTTGGCCAAGGTCGAATCGAATCCCGGTTTTCTGGGAGAGATAAGTCAGGTTTATCACTTGGGAGCTTGCTCGGCGACAACAGAGCGAGATTCGAACTACCTGATGCGGAACAACTTTGAGTTCACCAAGACGCTTGCGGAATGGACCCTGGCTCAAAAGGCACGCTTCGTCTACGCCTCCTCCGCCGCAACTTATGGGGATGGCGAAAACGGGATGGACGATAAAGATCCTGATTTGGCCAAGCTTAGACCGCTGAACATGTACGGCTACTCCAAGCATCTCTTCGATCTCTACGCCCAGCGCAATGGATTCCTCGACCAGATCGTGGGACTCAAGTATTTTAACGTCTTTGGGCCAAACGAAGATCACAAAGCGGACATGCGCAGTGTGGTGAACAAATCGTTCGCCCAGATTCGCAACACCGGGCGAGTCAGCCTCTTCAAGAGTCATCGGCCCGACTACCAGGACGGAGAGCAGAAACGCGATTTTCTGTATGTGAAAGACGCCGTCGCGATCACCCTGCACTTGGCGGATCACGCAGAAGCGGGTGGCTTGTTCAATGTCGGTTCCGGGATCGCCAAAACCTGGGTGGATCTGGCGAAGGCGATCTTTTCCGGGATGAATCTGGAACCACAGATCGACTTTGTCGATATGCCGGAAGGGCTCCGAGCCAAGTATCAGTACTATACCTGCGCGGATATTAGCCGACTCCGGGAAGCCGGATATACCGCAGAAATCACCAGTCTGGAAGACGCCGTTCGCGACTACGTCCAAAACTATCTCGATCGCGACTTGCTCCTGGGGATGTAGGTTAGTGACCGATCGGTAAGGTGAGAACGGCTCGAACTCCGGTGGGCTGATTCTCCTCTAAGACGATTGATCCGCTGTGAAGGTCGGCCGTTTCTTTGACGAAGCACAGGCCAAGGCCGGAACTCTTTTTTCCGGAGATGGTGTGTTTGAGAGAGTAGAAGCGGTCGAAGATTTTTTCTTTGGCGTAGTCTGGAATTCCGGGTCCGGAATCGCAGATTTTGATTTCGACGTTCGTTTCGGTCGCTTGATAGGTGAGATGAATTTCGGCTTGATCGGGAGAGAATTCGATCGCGTTCATCAAAAGGTTATGGATCGCTGTTTGGAGAGTGAAACGATCGCCATGCACTTGAGCGGTTGGAGACTTGCCAGGATCAAAGGATAAGGTGAGGGATCGCAATTGGAGGAGAGGTGCAGCTCTCTCGATCTCGGTCTGAAGCAACGCTACAATATCGATTGGCTCGGGTTTGCTGAGTGACTTCCGGCTTTCCAGCGCCGCCAGTTGCAATAGGCGCCGGACCAGGTCTTCGGTCCGAGCCGTTTCCGTGCGAATGTTTTCGAGGAAGCGACTTCGCTTTTCCTTCGGCATCTCTTCGTCGAGCAACTCCGCAGCTCCTCGAATGGCCGCCAATGGGCTCTTCAGCTCGTGGGTCAGGGTCTGGACATAGTTTTCGACGTATTGTTTTCCCTCTAACGCATCCCGCATTTCTTCGAGAGCACGACCCAGAGAACGCAATTCCGCGTTACCTAGTTTGGGCAGCGCGACTCGTTCTCCACGGCGAACCGACTTCGCATAATTCGTGAGTTGAGAAATCGGCCGCAAAAGCCAATAGGTCCAGATCGCGCCCAGACTAATGACGATCACCGCGGTGAGAATCCCGCTTTTGAGAATCGTGCTGCGGGTTTCGTCGACAAACATTCCCATCGTATTTTCTTCCGGCCGCGAGACGGAGACGACGCCCACGATTTCTGAGTTCCAAATCACCGGTGCGGCTACATACAATACAGAGGTCAATGAGTTATCCGGGTTGGTCCGAGAAGAACGCGCGCCGTAGCGTCCCTGTAGCGTTAGGGCGACGTCTCGCCATTCCGAGAAATCCTCCCCTAGATTCTCTTCGAGCGCGGAATCGAAAAGCACGATTCCCGCAGCATCGGTCACGTAGATATGAGTAAAGAGTTCGGTTTTTTGAAGGTTATAGATCTTCGCCTCCAGGGGATTGGTGAAGGCGCGGTCAAAGGTTTCCTGAATTCGGTCAGGATCAATCTTCCCGTCAACGACGTCTGTCTCCACCATCGCGGCAAAGAGGTGGGCCATATCGACCATCGGTTCCTCGGCGGCTTGGGCATACTGCCGCTCGACGTCATCATAAATGGCTCGAATCAGGACATAGAACCCGGTCAGGGCAATGACGAGGAAGCCTGCGATTACAAAAAGTGTCAGTCTCACGGGTGAAGCAAAGCGGAAGGTCGAATCATTGGTGAGAATGTGAGGGTATTTGGAACGATTGACCAACCAACGGAATTTTCGCTTGTCGATCAAAATGTTCCATGTATCCTAACATTTAACTCTTCTCAGAATTATGCCAGGCTTTGAATCTCACATTACCACGAGCACCACGATTGGCGTGGGCATTGGTGTTTTAGGTTACAGCCAAGGGATGCCGCTGACCAGTTCGATCATTGCAGCCGGACTTTGTGGCTTGGGAGGGATGTTGCCGGACATGGATGGTGATACCGGAGTGCCGGTTCGGGAGACGTTGGCAATGGTTGCCGCAGTGGTGGCCTTCATGATGATCGATCTCTTTCGAATTTGGGGATTCGATCGAGAAATGATGGTGATCGGAGCCGGCGCGGTTTATCTTTTCGTGAGGTTTGGAATTGGGGCGGTATTTAAGAATTACACAGTCCACCGTGGGATGTGGCATAGTATCCCGGCCGCGCTGACGGCGGGAATGGTAGTTTTTCTGGTCTGTTCCTATCAGGATTTTGGGCCGCGCTTATTCAAGTCGGTGGCCGTGACGATCGGTTTTCTCTCGCACCTGGTCTTGGATGAAATGGCGAGTTTTGAATTCGAAAATGGTCGACTCCGGATCAAGCGATCGCTGGGAACGGCGCTGAAGTTTTGGTCAAACCAAGGTTGGTGGCCCAATGTTTCCACCTACGGAAAGCTGGCGGTCCTCTTCGGGCTCTCGTTTTACTGCTTCAACTGCGCCGCAGACGAAGAAACGGAATCCACCAGCATTGCGACGAAGGACCTGCTCCCCGTCGCGGAAGAAATGGTGATCACGACGTCTTCTTCGAACGAGGAACGCTGAATCCACTCCCGCTTTTAGTTGTCGGTTAGGGAATTCGGCGCATCATAGGCAGATGGATCCTATCCGCAAAGAACTCATCGCGCTCCTCAAAGAGCGCTCGATCTGTTTCGGCGATTTCACCCTGAAATCGGGCCAAAAAAGCGACTTCTATGTTGATTGTCGCCAAACCACCCTGCATCCCAGAGGGGCCAACCTCATCGGCCAACTGGTCCACGGAATCGTCCGTGAAAATGAGGCCAAATTGGGCGTGAAGGTCAATGCTGTGGGCGGTTTGACGATGGGTGCAGACCCCATTTCGGTCGCGGTCGCGATTCGTTCTGATCTGGCCGGAGACGCCGCTCCGCTCAACGCGATCTGCATCCGCAAAGAAGCCAAAGAGCACGGTCGAGGCAAGCAGGTGGAAGGTCCGTTTCAGGCAGGTGACGTCGTCGCGGTGATCGAGGACACCATCACCACGGGCGGCTCCACCCTCACCGCGATTGAAGCGATCGAGCGCGAAGGCGGGAAAGTGGCCTTCGTGATTTGTCTGGTCGATCGCGAAGAAGGTGGCGGCGAAGTCATCGAAAAAGCCGGTTATCCCTTTGTGGCCGCAGTTCGCAAGAGCGAGTTCATGGATTCCTGATCGGTTGTTCGGCGTTGATCGCGTTCGGCTTTCGCCATTGAAAGCTCCGCCAGACCTGTCTTAATCAAGCCCATGGACCACCCCATCCAAGAAGCTCCCTCGGCCAAGGTTCCGGGAGAATCCTCCGATCGGCTCAAGACGGTGACGCAGATCGTGGGACCGCTCGCGGGTTTGTTGGCAGGCTTGATCAGTCATCAGTTCGACCTGATTGTTCCGGCGTCGATCACTCTCGGTGTGGCGGTCTGGACGACTTTGTGGTGGGTTTTTGAGGCGATCCCGATTCCGGTAACGTCGTTGATTCCGCTGGCCTTGCTGCCGCTGCTCGGCGTTCTGACGGGGGGACAAGTGGCGAGCGCCTACGGCCATCCTCTGGTCTTGTTGCTGCTCGGCGGATTCCTACTTTCGAAAGCGATGGAGAAAAGTGGGGCTCATCGGCGGATTGCGCTCGGAATGGTCAATGCCTGTGGGGGAGGGGGCGGCAAATCGCTGGTCCTGGGCTTCATGTTGGCTTCAGCGGTGCTCAGCATGTGGATTTCGAATACGGCGACGACGCTGATGATGCTGCCGATGGCGGTGGCGGTGATTCAGAATTCAAACGATCCCCGGCTCAAAATTCCGCTCCTGCTCGGGATCGCGTATGCCGCGAATGTCGGTGGAATCGGCACACCGATTGGCACGCCGCCGAATTTGGTGATGATCGCGGCCTATCGGGAGCTGGGGAATCCGGAGTTGAGCTTCGGTGACTGGATGAAAGTCGGGGTTCCGGTCTCTCTGGTAATGGTCGCGGTGATTTGGCTCTGGCTGACCCGGAAATTAAAGGGAACGACGCCGATTCCGCTGCCCGACCCGGGGTCTTGGCGCAAAGAGGAAATTTTTACTCTCGGGGTGTTTGCCCTCACCGCTCTGGCTTGGATGACGCGGGGAGAGCCCTTCGGCGGCTGGCAAGCGCTCTTTCAGTTGAAAAACGCCAATGATGCGTCGGTCGCGTTCGTCGCGGTAATTTTGCTGTTTTGCCTTCCGAACGGGATGGGCAAGGGCGAAAAGCTGCTCGATTGGAAAACCGCGAACGAGATTCCCTGGGGCATGTTGGTTCTGGTGGGAGCGGGGCTTTGCCTGGGAGTGGCCTTCAAAGAATCCGGCCTCAGCGCGACCATCGCCAGCGTCTTTTCCGGCCTCAAGAATGTCCCCCTGATCGTGTTACTGCTTGGAATCACCCTGCTGGTGACCTTTCTCACCGAAATGACCAGCAACACGGCGACGACAAACGTCCTCATGCCGATTCTGGGAGCGGTCGCGGTCGCCAGCGATCTCGATCCCATGCTGCTGATGCTTCCCGCCGCGATCAGCGCTAGCTGCGCCTTCATGCTGCCCGTGGCCACGATTCCCAACGCCGTCGTTTTCAGCACCGGCGAAATCACGGTCAAGAAAATGGCCAGCGAAGGGCTGGTGCTGAACTTTTTTGGGGCAGGTGTGGTGACCCTGATTTGCTTTCTAGTCCTTCGATGACGCTCCGCCGGGATGTCCTTAACCTGCCTTATTCATGAACCCCAGCGCGATTGGCGCGAGATGGCATCCATAACGGCGTCAAACTTGATGTTGCGCACTCACCGTGTCTCGGGACACGCCTCGTCCGAAACATCGGCATTTTCCTGGTTCCGAATGCATCTCGCGCCAATCGCTAGCCGACTTCATGAATAAGGCAGGTTAAAACTTTGGTTGGCCTTTGCCGAAGTCTTGCTAGGTTCACGCTCCCTTTGAAGAGGTGCCTCTTTTCGGCGTCTCAATGAGCGGACGAGTCGGCCGGCCCCAAAATGACCCAAATTTACAACGCACTTTACGAAGACCTCACGCTGCGGCAAGCAGGGGTGATCTTGGGAATCATCTTGATGGTTCTCCACGCCATAGCCTGGGTCCAGCGCGCTCAAGTGAAGCCGTTTCTGGCGCAGTTTCCTCGCAATAAGAAGGCGGGCATCATCGTTTTGATCATTGCCACGCTGTGGTCGTTCCTCATGATCAGTGAAATGGATCTAGGGGAGTTCTACACGATCAGGACGATGGTGAAAATCCTCCTTCCGATTGGATGTTTCCTCGTGATCACTTATGTGGATGAGTTTTTGGCGGTTCGCGCGCTGGGAGCCCTCCTGATGCTGGCGGCGGCTCCACTCTTGAACGCTGCTTTTCTGGAGCCTCCGGTGACGCGTCTTCTCCTGCCGACGATCGCCTATGCCTGGATTTTGGTCGGGATGTTTTGGGTCGGGATGCCGTATTTGATGCGGGACTGGATCAAATGGCTCCTTCAAGAGGACACCGATCGCTACAAATATGCCTGCTGGATCGGAATCGGCTACGGAGCGTTAACCTTCCTTTGCGCGTTGGCGTTCTGGGGCGGGTATTGAGATCATGGGCCGGATTCTGGTCATCCGCGGAGGAGCGATTGGTGATTTCATCCTGACGATCCCCGCGATCCATCTGCTTCGGACCGAGTTGAGCGATCCTCATGTCGAGATTCTCGGCTATCCCTCGGTCGCGGATTTAGCGGTCGAATTCGGCTTCGCGGATGCGACGCGTTCCATCGAGCGAGGCCCCGTCGCGGGTTTCTTTGTCCCCAACGGCGAGCTGGATCCGGAATGGCGGCGCTACTTCGCCAGTTTCGATCTCATCGTCAGCTTTCTCTACGATCCCGATGGCTTTTTTCACGAAAATCTGGATCGGGCGGGCGCGAAATCCGTGGTCAAAGGGATTCATCGGATCGACGAAAGCCGTTCGCTTTGCGCCGCTGCCCAATTGGCCGAGCCGCTTCAGGAAATCGCCCTGTTTCCGACCCAAACCTACGTTTCCTTCGGGTTGAAGCGATCCGTTGAGGCTGGGCTGGTGGCGATTCATCCCGGAAGTGGGAGCCCGCGTAAGAATTGGGGTTACGAGAACTGGCGGGACGCGGCGCGCCAACTTTGCCAGCAACACCTCGCCCGCAAGATCCTCGTCGTCAGTGGCGAAGCGGAGTCTGAGCGGATTGGTCACTTTCTTCAGCTGTTGGAGGCGGAAGGGATCGCCTTTGAGCATCTGGAGAATGCGCCGCTGCCGGAAGTCGCCCGCCGACTTGCCAACTGCGAGCGGTTTCTCGGCCACGACAGCGGAATTTCCCATTTGGCCGCAGCGTGTGAGGTTCCCTCTCTGCTCATTTTTGGCCCGACCGATCCAAACATTTGGGCTCCACAAAATCCCGGCGTCCAAGTGGTGATTGCCCCGGAGGGTCGGCTCGACCAGGTCACGGCGGACGATGTGCTTTCCCGGCTGACCTCATGAATGTGGCGCTCTTCAATGCCGTCATCCCGGTCTTCTTGACGATGGTGGCGGGTTACGGTTTTCGCCGGGCCCGCTGGGTGGGGGAGGGGTTGGATACGGGGATCATGCGTCTCGCTCTGAATTTGCTCTATCCCTGTCTCATCTTGGACAAGGTCATTGGGAGCGAATCGCTCGACCATTTTGAGACGGTCTGGGTATCGCTCCTGCTGGGTTTTGGGGTGATCGTCGTCGGGATCGGGCTCTGTTTTCTCGTCGCCCCGCTCCTGGGATTGGGCACCGGCAGTGGAAAGCGCACCTTTGCCATCACCGCGTCGATGCAGAATTACGGGTTCATCGCGATTCCCGTCCTCGTCGTTCTCTTTGGCGAGGAACCGCTCGGCGTGCTCTTTCTGCATGGCATGGGGGTGGAGCTGGCCATCTGGACCGTTGCGGTGATGGTGCTGCGCGGGATTGGTGGCGCGAATTGGCGTTCGATCGTAAACGGGCCGTCCGTTGCGGTCGTGCTCAGCTTGTCGCTCCATTATCTAGGTGCGGATCACTGGATCCCGATTCCACTGCGCACCTTCCTTTCGACCCTGGGCGTTTGCTCGGTCCCCATGTGTCTGATCGCGATCGGCATCACCATTGCCGACCAGACCCAGTCCTCCAAATCCGCCCTCCAGTGGCCCACGATCCTCGGAGCCTGTGCCCTGCGACTGGCGATTCTTCCCGCGTTTATCCTCGCCTTAATACATTGGATTCCCGCTCACGAAGAGCTCAAACAAGTCATGTTGGTCCAGGCGGCGATGCCTTCCGCCGTCATTCCCATCATTCTCTCTCGCCTCTACGGAGGCCATCCAGCGACCGCGATTCAGATCGTTCTCGGAACCACGATTGGAAGCATCGTCACGATGCCATTGATCCTCCACTTCGGGGCGATCTGGCTCGGGTTAGAACTGCCGTAAAGTTCTTGGTTGGCATTTATGAAAGTCATGATATTATTGGTTTCATGACTATTAAGGTAAATTACCTAATTCGGGCAGCCATGGGCTTGGTTGGATTATCTCTCTTCCTGGGTTCCAGCTCAGAGGCCTTTGCCGGAAAGCGCGGAGGCCCGGGGTTCGCGAAATCGCTCCAGAATTCGGTCGGTTACTTCTTCAACACTGGTGGAAAGCTCGCGCTCGAGATCGAACACGACGACTTGATGTCCGCGATTGAGGTTCTTTTCCGCGAATCACGCTTTGATCCACGTGGATTGAGCCGGGGCTCGGAAGTCGTCATCTACTGTGTCAGCGGGCGGTCCGAAGAACTGAGTTCGGTTCTGGTCTTGGAGCAAACGCGCCGGGGATTGACCCTGAAGGAGCTGATTCGCGCCGGAAACGTCATTTTTAAAGAAGGTCGCCGCCAAGTTCATGCGGCTCAGGCGGTTGCGGAATTGAACTACGCCTACAAAATCGAAATGCCTCACACTCGGGAGCGGATCGAAGTGAAGCCGGGACAAAAGCGATCTGGCTGGTTTCGTGGTGGCTCCAGTCAATACGCTTGAGGCGCCGAGCGATCATTCCGGCACCGGGAGGAAGGTTCCAATTTCGTAAACCGCAATTTTACGGTTCCCAGAAGGGCGATTTCCGGGCATAAGTCTGGGCATGTTCTCCATGCTTCGCCAAGTGGGCAGCTTCCTTCGCGGGAACTCCACGCCCTTCCAGATTTTCGCGACCACCGTGTTGGCCGGGATCCTCGGGTTTCTTCCGGGATTTCAACAAGCGCCCGGGTTGACCCTCGCGGCTTTGCTTCTGCTGTTTATCCTCAAGACCAATCTCTTCCTCGCCGGCATCACTGCCTTGGTCGCTCGTTTGCTGGGACTGGCGCTGCAGCCCGTCAGTTTCGCGCTCGGCCGTTGGATGATCGATGGGCCACTTTCCGGACTCTTCGAGAACCTGATCAATGGACCGGTCACCGCTTGGTTTGGGTTCGAAAATTACGTCGCCTCCGGTGGCCTGATCCTGGGAGTCGTCTTCGGCTTCATCATTGGGTTCGTGTTTTCGAAGTTCCTCAGTTCGTTCCGCCGAAAAATGGCCGCGCTGGATCGCAGCGAAGGATTTCAGGCGGTTAGCGGAAACCCGTTCGTTCGTTTCGTGGGTTGGATCTTCTTCGGCGGGATCAAGGCCAAAGAAGATTGGGAAGCGATGGATAAGAAATGGGTGGGCCGACCGTTTCGTTGGATCGGGTTGATCGTTGCCGCGATCGTCGTTGCTGGCATCGTGACCTCGCCCTATCTGATTCCTGATGCCTGGTTGGCGAAAGTGGTTCGCGAGCAGGTTGAGCCACTCAACGGAGCGACCGTGGATCTGGAATCGCTTCAGCTCGATGTGGCCGGCGGCACTCTCGCGATTGGCTCCCTCGGCTTGTGCGATCCCAATGATCTGGAGCAGAACCTGTTCGAGTCAATTCGACTCGAAGCCAGTCTCAGTGAGTCTGATCTGCTGGCTCGGAAATACGCGATCGACCGGCTCGAAGTCTCGGGAGCGCGCGTCAATGAACTGCGGGAAACTCCCGGAAAACGGGTCGGACCCGCGCCAAAACCCGCGCCTGATCCGGATCTCCCGGAAGGAGAGGGTGGGGAAGAGGATGAGGAAAAAGCGGTTTCGATCGAAGGTGCAATCGAGAAGGCGGACGAGTGGAAAGCGCGCCTCGCCGAGGTCAAAAAGTGGATCGGAAAAATGAAAGGGAGCAAAGAGGAAACCGGCGATGAGGCTGGAGAAACCCTCGAAGAGCGCTTGGAGCGACTGGCTCAGGAACTTGGTTATGCCAATGTCATCGCCAGTCACCGGATCTCAGAAAAGCCGCGCTTCACGATCCACGAACTGGTCGTCAATGGTCTCACCGTCCGTCAGCTCCCCGGCGAATTGCTCAACGTGTTAGGAAGTGGTATCTCGACCGAACCGCACCTCGTGGAAGGTTCATCGACCGTGGAAGTTTCCAGCGAAAGCGGTCGCCTCGGGCTCGCTTTGACCTTGGAAGCGGAATCCGGTCCGGTCAGTTTTCACTACAAAGAACTCGATGTCGCCACGGTCAAAGGCTGGCTCAAAGATGGGTCCAAGTTCCCCTTCGCCGGTGGTCACTTCAACCTCCAAGCAGAAGGAACCCTTACCGGTGGCGAAGTCTACCTTCCCATTCAGGTCACTGCGGTGGGGAGTCAATTCCAGTTTCGCGGGAAAACCTTCCGCGCCCCGGAAACGCCCTTCACGGTTCTCGTCACCGGTGCGCTCGATAACCCCACGATTCGTCCTCAGCTCAAAGGTCTCCTCGCCGGAGCCAAAGGCGAGCTGATCGAGGAAGGCAAGTCGCGCGTCATGGAGAAGATCGACGAGAAGCTCGGGGGCAAGCTGGACGGTATCCTCGGCGGCGACAAAGACGGTGGTGGTGCTGGCGGGGCGCTCGATTCGTTCCTGAAGCGGCGTCAGGAGAAAAAGCAGGGGAACTAAATCTGCCTGGCGTTCAGCCGCCGAACTTTCGCAGAAATTCATCGACTCGCTTGGCTTGCTTCTCTGCCGCTGCGGCATCGGGAATCGATTTGGGAACTTCGATGAACGGTTGCGCGCAACCTCGGCAGAAGAAGCCGGGATGGATCGGATGATCGCAGTGGTTGCGAGGGCAGAAGAGCGCTAAAAGATCACCACAGAATTCGCAGTTTTGGGCACCCGTTTCGACCTGGATGAAGTGGGGTTTCATCTGAATGCCGTTGGGCGTTTCGAACGCTCTTGCGGCGGGGCAAGTTTGATTGATGCAGCAGGCCCAGGCGGTGGACCCGCCCGGACCATAAGGAGAGTCACTGGTTT
This sequence comes from uncultured Verrucomicrobiales bacterium, assembly GCA_964351855.1. Taxonomy (GTDB): domain Bacteria; phylum Verrucomicrobiota; class Verrucomicrobiia; order Verrucomicrobiales; family DEV007; genus JBCDHN01. The sequence goes on along the minus strand of CAYGQD010000033.1, from coordinate 8,334 downwards.
CGAACCGTTTCAGGTCGACGTCCAGATGCTGCGCGATCCGTCTCAGGAGTTCTTCCGAGACCGCGTTGCGAATGCCTTGCTCCAGCTCGCTGATCTGCGACTGCGAACAGCTCAGCTTCTCGGCCAGATGGATCTGGGTTTCTTTGCGCGCTTTCCGCGCTTCACGGAGGGCTGGGCCGAGTTTGGAATAGTCCACGTCTTAAAATTTCGAGATTTATCGAATGGGTGAAAATATATCGAGATATTTTAGAAAGAGAACTAGAAAGAGGAAATAACAGAAAAATGCGCGATGAAATCGCCTCAGTTCACTCCATTCTAACAATATACGAATCTGCATTATTGATAATTATGAGATATTTAGGTTGAAAAATCAATAATATCTCGATAAAAAAGAATCATGCGGCAGCCGTCTCAGCAAACTCAGCCCGATCCTTTCGAGGATGAAGGCGAATTTGTGGCGGAGTCGTTCGATTCCGAGGCGCGGGTGACGTCGCGAGAAGTCTTCGAGCACGGCGTCTCTCAACTGTCGCTTCTGGTAAAACGGTCGAGGAGCAAGGCGGATTCCTGCTTCATCAGTCACGCCCATGGAAAGAAAGAGGAGGAAGATTGGGTCGTCCGGCGGTTCGTTCCCGATCTCAAGTCTGCCGGAATTCCCGTTACCTTGGATCGGCTCAGCAACAACGTGGGTCAAAAGATGAATGACTTCATCAGCGAGATCAATGAAGTGGGTCGGGTTCTAATCATGGGGACTCCACGGTTTCTGGAGAAATCCGATCCCAACTCCAAATGCGTCGTCGCGAAGGAGGTCAGATACGCTGAGGAGCGAAGCCGCCAGCAACCGCAATCGGTCATTCCGGTGCTTCAGACTGGCGACGTCGATTCGTCCTTCCCCGCATTCCTGCGCGATCGCATTTTCGTCGATCTCCGCAATCCCGATCATTATCACGCGGTGCTCTTCGATCTCATCCTTCAGCTCTATGGAATGATCGATCATCCGACGGTTCAGCCTTGGCGCTACCGCTTACAAGACCATTCGGACCTCTGGCATGGGAAGCTCCCGAGGAACGACCGCCTCTAAGCCTCGGAGACTTGGCCGTCGTGGAGGAAGAAGGTTCGGTCCGCCATGGCTTCTGCTTCCCGTTGGCTGTGGGTGATGTGCAGCGAAGTGATGCCGTGCTCGCGGGTGAGGTGCTTGATCAGGCTGATGATCTCTCCGTGTGTTTCTTCATCCAGGGCACTGAGTGGTTCATCGAGACAGAGGACTTGAGGTCGAAAAGCGAGCGCTCGACCCAAAGAGACGCGTTGCCGTTCTCCGCCGCTTAATCCAACGGGGTACCGATCAAGCAGATCCGTGATTCCCAATTCAACGGCTAGTTCTTCAACTCGCTCTTCGATCTCCGACGCTTCCCAGCCGCGAATCTTGGGGCCGAACGCCAGGTGGTTGCGCACCGTCTTCGTGGAGAAAAGAGTGCCGTCTTGGGGGACAAATCCGATGCCCCGTTCTCCGGCGGTTTTTTCGGTGACGTCCTGATCCATCAGAACCACGCGACCGGTCACCACATCCTTGAGTCCACAGATCGCTTCCAAAATGGTGGTTTTCCCGGATCCCGTTCTCCCCATCAGCACGCCATACTTGCCCGTGGGAATCGTGAACGAAATATCGGCAATGCGAAAGTCGCCCGCTTGCACCGTGAGCTGCTCGACCGCGATCATGTTGGTTCGAGGTTTCCGCAGACTTGGCAATCCGGGCGACGTTTCAGGGTGATGTGTTGGAACTGCATCGTGCGGGTGTCGAAATAAATCATCCGCCCCGCGTTGGCGATGCCCATTCCGGTCAGCAACTTGATTCCTTCCATCGCGCCAATGTTGGCGGCCAGCGCGGAGACTGCTCCAAGTACGGGGAAGCGACGTTTCCAGTGAGGGGGGATTTCCGGATACAGGCAAGCGAGGCAGGCGGTCTGGGCCGGCTGAATCGGGATGACGTGACCTTCTAGGTTGAACATCGCGCAGTCGATCAACGGCTTCTTTTGTCGGACGCATTCCTGGTTGAGGAGAAATCGCTCTTCGAAAAGTGGAGCTGCGCCAAAAACGATATCGGACTTCCCCACCAGCTCCACGGCATTGGTCGGATTGATGTTCTCAGGGATCGTTTCCACCTCCACGCCGGGATTGAACGCAGCCAAGGTCTCGCTCATGCTTTCGACGCGCGGCTTGCCCAGCTTCTCGTGCCGCATCAAAATCTGACGATTCAAATCATCCGGCCGAAGATTGCCCCCGTGGGCCAGGATCAGTTTCCCAAAGCCGGCCGCCGCCAAAGAGAAGGCCAGCGGTCCGCCCAAACCGCCACAGCGCGAAACCAGCGCGGTCGAGTTTCGCAGTTTCAGTTGGCCCGCCTCGCCGAAATCGGGCACATCCAGTTGCCACTCGTAGATGGCGCGATCGCGTTCGGAAAGCTCGTTCATCCGCCTGCGATCGGGGGCATCAGCATCACCGTTTGGGTTCCGTCCAGCTTCAGCGACGCGCGGTCGCCCTCCGCTTGCTCTCCGTCTAACACCACCAGAAGAGAGGCGCGAAGTTCGCCCGTTTCCGTCATCACCAGCTTGGCAAATTCCAGCCCGTGGGTTTTGGCCAGTCGCTCGATCGCCCCTTGCAGCGTTGTTCCCGGTTCGAGTTCAACCGCTTCCTCGGAGAATCCGGCGGCGTTCGCTAGTTGGCCCGTGTATTGGAAAGCGATCTTCATGACGGCGCGTCTTCGTTGTTATGCCTCAGGGCGAGGAAAAATTCCAGGCGATCCGCTTCTCTTTTTGTCGGAGTGTGAGGCTCTTCACCGTGACTGCCCCGCGAGGGAGATGCAGCCGGAGATGGATCACCTTACCAGCGGCTGGAACCGGCAATTCCAGAGTCTGCCAGTCCTCACTTCCGTCCATGGAAAGCAGCGCAGTTTGATCCTTGGAAAAGTCCTTCTGATCATCGAGCCGCCAGCTGATCCCGGTCTCTCCGCCGCTCGCGGATTGGAGTTGAATCGTTGCCGTAAACGCATCTTGCAAATCCACCTTGGACTGAGCCAGGAACGGTCTGGCGGTACTGGGAGCGGTGCCAGATGTGACCACAAGTCCGGTCTTGCGCAATTTCGCGACCGCGTTGCGAGTCACCCAGCCCTGAAACGTCTCCGGCTCCGGGGGAACGTTCCCGGCGGGTTTCTGGTCGAGATAGACATCGTAGTAATTCTCCCAAGTCGTCGACATCTTCCCGGTCGCGAGTCCCGGAGGCGTCATCTCCGCAGCCCATCCCTCCAGTTTCGTTCGCAAGGTCTCCGCCATTTCCGGGTTCTCCCGCAGCAAGTTGGTTTGCTCACCGGGGTCGGCATCGAGATCGAAAAGATACTCGCGTTCTCCGCCCCGCAGCAGCTTCCATTTGCCGGAGCGAATCGCGCCCTGGGCGATCCAGCGCCAAGCCAGGAATTCGTGGGGTTCGCCACTCGTTTCGCCGCTCAAATAGGGGACCAGATTGACGCCGTCCAGAGTGTCGTCCGTGGGAAGGCCCGCCAATTCAACTGCCGTGGCCGCCACATCGAGGCTCACCACCGGCGGCTCGTAAACTTGACCTCCCGGAATCGTGCCTGGCCAGCTCACGAGAAAGGGAACTCGAATTCCGCCCTCCGCCAGCATTCCCTTTTCCCCATTCAGCGGTTCATTGAGCGATCCATCCCAGCCTGGTCCACCGCCCGGCGCATCGGTCTTGTGGATCTTGAGCGGGGCGCCGTTATCGCCGATGAAGAAGATCAGGGTCTTCTCTTCCAGCCCGCGAGCGTTGAGTTCCGCCACGATTTGGCCGACGCCGTCATCCATCGCGGAAATCATCGCCAATGCTTGGCGACGACGTTCCGGCATTTTTCCGGGAAAGCGGGAGAGGTATTTCTTCGGTGCGTCGAGCGGCACATGAGGAGCCCGATACGCCAGATAAAGGAAGAACGGGGAAGCTTCGTGTCGGCGAATAAAGGCGAGCGCCGCCTGACTGCAGGCGTCCAGATGATAGAGCCCATCATCGACGAGCTGCATCTCGATCGACTCTCCCTTCAAGTTGTAGTTGGCGTGGCAAGGGCGATTGGCGTTCTTCGAGTAGACGTCATCAAAGCCGTGCGTCGGAATTTGAGAAGTTGGTCCCAGATGCCATTTCCCGATCTGCCCGGTCCGATAGCCCGCTTCCTTCAGCCGCTCGGCAATCGTCTTCTGTGCGTCGAATCCTTCGAGCGTCTCGTTATTGCTCTCCACCCCGAATCGGTTTTGGGATCGACCGGCAAGCAGACCCGCGCGGGAGGGCACACACTGGGGTGCGGTCGAGTAGCCGTTCACCGCGCGGACGCCACCAGCGGCGAGCGCATCCAGATGTGGCGTTTTCAGGTCATCGTAGATTCCCGCGGCCCCGATGTCCGGCCAGCCGTGGTCATCCGTGTAAATCACGATGATGTTGGGCTGGTCCTTGGCGAGGCTGGAGCAAAGACCAAGGAAAAGCGTGAGGAACGAAAAGAAGGGGATTGATCGGAAGAGCATGGGGATTTCTTGCGGAAGATAAGACTAATGCAGGAATTCCTCTAATGCAGGAATTCCTCCAACCCCTTTTCCGGGCCGATGTTTACTTGAGCGCTTCTTCCAGGAGCTCGTAGCCACGCTTGACCAATGGCATCTGCCGATCCAGCAATCCGGCGGCAAGCAGGGCGCTGTCGAGCAACTGATGGGCGGCTTTGGCGGCCAGGTCTTTATCCGTTTCCCGTTTGGCGGAGAGATTTTTGATCAGGTTATGCCGAGGATTGATCTCCAAATGCACCTTCATCGGATTTGCTCCCACCTGATTCATCGCTTTGAGCATCTCACGAACTTGGGGTGACATTTGGCCTTCCGGATTCATCGCTGCGACGGGGGAATCGATCAGGCGCTTGCCCACTTCTACTTTGTCCACTGCCTCGCCCAGCGTTTCCTTGAGGAACTCGCACAGCGCGGTAGCGTCTTCATCGCTGAGGGGCTCGCCTTCCGCTTCCACAGCATCGCCCAGGTCCAAATCTGCCTGCGCGGCGGAGACGAGTTCCTTCTCATTGAACTCGCGGAGGGAGGAAGCCACATACTCATCGATCGGCTCATCGAAATAGATCACTTCCAATCCACGCGCTTTGAAGCCTTCCAAATAGGGGCCGTGCTCGATCGATTCCCGATCCGTTCCGATCAGATAATAGATCTTCTCTTGGCCGTCCTTGGCTCGGGTCAGGTATTCTTCCAGGCTGGTGAACTCTCCCGGCTCGGTCATGGAAGACTCGAAGCGGAGCAACTTCGCCAGGGTCTCCTGGTGCTCCATGTCCGTCGCAATCCCCTCTTTAATATAGCGGCGGAACTCTCCGTAGAACTCAAGATATTTCTCGTTGTCTGCCTGGGCTTCTTTCCCGAGGTCACGGAGAAAGCGTTTCGTCACCACCCGATTCAGCTTCTGAACCAGCGCGCTGTCCTGCATGCTTTCCCGGCTGATGTTGAGCGGTAGGTCTGCACTGTCAATCACTCCGCTGAGGAACCGCAGCCAATCGGGAAGCAGCGCTTTCGGGTGCGCATCGATTAGCACTTTTTTGCAATAGAGGCCCACGTTCGGCTCTTGCTGACCCATCCCGAACTTCTCGCGATTCTCTTGAGGAACAAAGAGGAGTGAGTTGATCACAATCGGGGTCTCCGCCTGAAAGTGCATCCGATAACGCGGCTCATCGAAGGCGTGACCCACGAACTTGTAGAACTCGTTATATTGCTCGTCGGTGACTTCTTTCTTCGGCTTGAGCCAGATCGCCTCTACCGTATTGATTCGCTCTCCATTCAGGTTGATGGGGAAGGGGACGAAATTCGAGTATTTCTCGAGGATGCCTTTGATGGTGCTGGCGGTGGCGAACTGCTCGTAGTCGTGTTCGTCGTCATTGTCTCTCAGATCGACCACGATCTTGCAACCGCGCCGCTGACCGGGCGAGTCATCGATCGTATAACCCGTCTTACCGTCGCTGGTCCAGACCAGGTGCTCCGCATCCGTTCGCCAACTATGCGTATAGACCTTCACCTCTTTCGCGACCATGAACGCGCTATAGAATCCCACGCCGAATTGACCGATGAGGGACGACTCCTTCTTCTCGTCTTCTGACATCGCTTGCAGAAACTTTTTCGAGCCGGAGTGGGCGATGGTGCCGATGTTTTCACCCAGTTCGTCACGCGTCATCCCGATTCCGTAGTCGGAGATCGTAATCGTTTTCGCGGTGTCATCAGTGGTGATGTTGATTTCCAGAGGCAGGTTCTCGTCAAACACCTCCTTCTCGGTCAACTGGAGGTGACGCAGCTTCTCCAACGCATCAGATGCGTTCGAGACCAATTCGCGAACGAAGATCTCTTTGTCCGTGTAGAGCGAGTTGATGACGATATCGAGCAGTTGTTGGACTTCTGCTTGGAATTCGATCGGATCAGTTTCAGCCATGGTTTTTCAGGTGTTAGGGGATCAATGGAAATTCTGGAGAGCCGATTGGGAAACGTCCGTTCTGTGCCCGGGTGCTTCACTCCTCGACACCGGACTCCCCCAAAACTCTCCATCAAGGAATCGGTCGGGACCATAGCCAACCTCACCGAAACGTCAACCATCGCCTTGCCGCGGGAAAAGGGGATGGAAAGCTTCCTTGAAATCGTCGGTGGCAGATCGGCGAACTCTGCCTAGACTACCGTCCCCGTTATGATCAAAACCCGCAAAAACCACTTCCGACGGCTCCCGTTCCTCGCCGCTCTCTTCGTCGCGTCAGCCGCCTTGGCTAAGGATCCGCCCAACATCGTCTTCTTCTTCACCGACGACCAGACGACCAGCACCCTCGCCTGTTACGGAAACCCGATCGTCAAAACCCCGCACATCGATGCTCTCGCCGCCCGCGGGGTCCGTTTTGACAACGCATTCGTCAGCCATTCCATTTGTTGGGTCAGCCGCACCACCATCCTCTCCGGGTTGGTCGGTCGCAGCTACGGAACGCCTGATAATCCGGATGAAGCTCGGCCGGATGCTGTCGAAACCTTGTATTCGGACATCCTCCGCGAAGCCGGTTATCGCACCGGTTTTTACGGGAAGTGGCACGCCAAGATGCCGAAGGGTTACCAAGCGAAAGATCACTTCGATGAGTTCGAAGCGATCGGCCGGAATCCGTTTTACAAGAAAATGCCGGACGGAAGTCTGCGTCACGAAACCGAGCTGATCGTGGACCGCGGGATCGAGTTCGTCAAAAACCAGCCGGAAGGAAAGCCGTTTGCCCTCAATATGTGGTTCAATGCCTGTCACGCGGAGGATGCGGATCGGCGTCCCGGTATCGGTCACTTTCCCTGGCCCCGAGCCGTCGATGGGATGTATGAGAATTACGCGATTTACCCGCCCAAACTGAATGACCCGGCCATCTTCGACGCGCAGCCGGATTTTCTCAAAACCACCATCAATCGCGAGCGCTATTTCTGGCGCTGGAACACTCCGGAAAAATACCAGACCAACATGCGGGCCTACCTCCGCATGGTCAGCGGGATCGATGGCGCGATTGGTCGCTTCGTCAAGGCGCTCGAAGACGCGGGACTGGCGGAGAACACGATCATCGTCTATTCCGCAGACAATGGCTTCCACATGGGGAATCGCGGGTTCGCCGGAAAATGGTCTCACTATGAAGAATCCCTCCGCGTTCCTCTGATTGTCGCTGATCCCCGGGTGCCGAAGAAGGAGCAGGGCAAAGTGACCGAAGCCCTTGCCCTCAATCTCGATCTCCCCTCCACCTTCCTCGACTGGGCCGGCGTCGAAATCCCGGAGCGTTACCAGGGCCATAGCCTGGAGCCCATCGTCAGTGGCGCGAGACCGAAGGACTGGCGCACCGAAACTTTCCACGAGCACTTCGCCGTTCGAAATCGCATCCCCGCCTTCGAAGGACTCCGCAATGAGCGCTACAAATACGTGCGCTACTTCGATCACGGAAATTACGAGTTCCTTCACGATCTCCAGAGCGACCCCGATGAGCTGGTCAACCTCGCGGAAAGCCCGGAATACGCCCCGGTCCTCAAAGAAATGCGCGAGCGCACCACCGTCCAAGTCGAGGAATATGGCGGCCCGCTCGATCCTCTCAAAGGCAACTTCACCGCCTCCACCGTTCCGCATCCTGAGGCTTCTGCTGCCATCACGATTAAACCCGGCGCGGACGGATTCGTTCGCCTCCTCAATGGCAAAAACCTCGCCGGTTGGGATGGCGATCCTCAATACTGGTCGGTCGAAGACGGCGCGCTCACCGGAGTCGCCGACGGATCGCTCAAA
>CAYGQD010000032.1:22972-46218 GCA_964351855.1 uncultured Verrucomicrobiales bacterium | reverse complement strand
GGTGATTTCTTGATCGAAGATGGCGGAAAGCTTTCTCCCAAACTTCCTATCGCGATCCCTGCCCGCTGCTGCCTCTCCGGAAGAATCCACAAAAATGTTTTCCAAACTTGACCTTGCTTCTAACATAGCCAAATATTTTAGGCGACTGAGTCGATCTCAGTTCTGCTTCCAGAGTTCTTCGCCATCGTGTTCGGGGTTCGCCAAACATCAAACACCGGCAAGGCAATCGAAGCGGCAACCTAACCAACAACCAGACAGGCCAGCGGGTTCGCCAACTTACCGGCCAGTCTTACCCAAATAGCATCTCATGAACGTTCCTCGTAGTGGCACCGGTGTGCCCGCTCCCCATAGTTCTTCGTCCTCTCAGCACCAGGCCTTGATCGCGGAAGTGACTCGCTCGCTGAAGACCGTCTTCGCGAAAACGGATCGCGGGTCTCTGTCCCCGGAAATGATTGCCTCGATCATCGAACAACTCGATCAAAACCCGAATATCAACTCCAGCGACGTCCAAAAACTCCTTCGCGGCTGATCACGTTTTCCATTTTCACTGTAGAATCTTTTTCATCGCCTTCGTCACCTCGCAGGCTTTCAATGCCGTCATGGGTTGCAATGAATCATCCTTTGAGTCTGCTAGGCCTATCCTGGCAGCCGTGGCACCAGTAGCCTCATTTGACTTCTTCTGCTGGAGTCTCATCCGTCGAAATGTCCTCTTGGACCGGAGGAATCGTGAGCCAGAGATCTGGCATTTCATGGATGGCGTAGGGGCCGCGGGAATTGGCGTCTTTCAACGAGAAAGGAACGACCTTGGGCGGTTTTTCGTTTCCGTCGGTGGCTTCCAGTTGAAACGGTCCATTGAACGCCAGGGCGTCCGGCTTGGCTTCGAGTTGAAGGAGAATTTCGCCGCCTTTCTCCGGTGTTTTTTCTGGAGCGATTAGGGTCACGCCTTCCGAAAGTCCATTCGTCGAAAACGTGAGATCTTCCTTGTGGCCGTGAATTCGGGTGACGGTTGCCTTGATCGTGAGCGGCTTGCCACGCTCGAGCTTATAGAAAGATTGATCCACGCTGACTTCATAATCCAGAACCGGAGGTGCCAGGGAGAGCCGATAACGCATCAGCTGGCCTCCTCGCCCAAACCGATCAGCGACGGTGATGGAGTAATCGCCATCGGCGGCGACGTTCCAGGTATATTGAGGGTCGGCCTGTTTGTTGGTGTCGTCTTCTTTGCGGAGTTCCGATCGATCGGGTTTGAGGATGCGCAAGACCGGATCGATCGGGAAGCCCAGCGCGTTGCCTTCGATCTTCACGACATAGGACTCACCTTTTTTCGCGGTGATCTGGTATTCATGGATGGGGGTTTCAGGCGTGAGTGTGCCGATCAAGGAACTGCCAGGAGTGAGCGCTGTGGATTTGGAATCGGGCCCGAGGTCGACCGGGAAGAGCCGGGCCGGGAGCTTTTCGCGCTGAAAACTGAGATGGAGGCGGTAAACCGAGTTCTTGTCTCCTTTGAAAGCGACCGACGATGCCGGCGGATGAGGAAACCCGGCCACGGCGATGGTGTAGTCCCCTTTTTCCGGGGAGGTGAATGCCATTCTCGGGTCGAGATCGACGAAGCCGTCGTGTTCCAGAACCAGTCGGGCTCCGCGGCTGTTGTAGACTTGAAGGGTGGGATCAATCGGAGAACGGAGACGATACCCCTCGACCGCAGCAAAGAGCGTCTCACCTTTTTCCAGGGAAATCCGGTAAGAATCGAGTTCACCGCCGGAGCTGAGAACTCCGTTGATGACGAGGGGAAGCGTTTCAGGATCCACGTCTTGCGCTTTGGCCAGGGTGTTTCCGTCTTTCTCTTCTTCCAGGACTTCGTCATGGCTTCCCACCACGAAAATGAGGGGTGCTCCAGCTCCCGTTTCATCGTAAGCCCGCAGCAAGAGGGGTCCTTCCGCCACATCTGCAGGAAGGGTGATGCTGCCAGAGTTCTTTTTTTCCGGGTCCGGAGTGAAGACGATTCCAGGTTGCGAGAACCAAAGCTGGCAGGGCCACGGATCGAACTTCCCGTTGAGGGTGACACGGACCTCAGTGCCTTTCTTGCCCCCGGCCGGAACGATGGATTCCAGTTTCGGGACCTCTCCAAAAACGATGCGGCAACACGCGAAGAGAATCAGAACCATGCCGACGGCCCGCTTCACGGTCAAGCGAAGAGTTCTTTGATGAGACGCCCGTTGTTCACGAGTTGGACCGGGCGAGAATGGGTGTCGAAAAGGACGGTTTCCGGGTTGATTCCCATCTTCGTATAGAGGCTCGCGGCAAAATCTTCCGGCGCGTAGATATTCTCGTTGGCATAATAGCCTTTCACGTCGGTCGCGCCGACAATCTGACCTCCGGGAATGCCGGCACCGGCCATGAGAACGCTCATCGCGAACGACCAGTGATCGCGGCCCGCGTCTTTGTTGATCTTCGGGGTCCGGCCAAATTCTCCCAGCAGAATCACCATCGTGTTGTCGAGCGAACCACGATCGGCCAGATCCTGGAGAAGCGCGCTGACTCCGGTATCGACCCGCTCCGCCTTGTCCTTCTTATAATTCTCAAAGAGCGTGCGATGGTCATCCCATCCGCCACTGTAAACGGTGACGAAAGGAACGCCTACTTCCGTCAACCGGCGGGCGAGCAGAAGTCGCTGCCCAAAGTCATTCCGGCCGTAGGTTTCGCGGATCTTTTCGGGCTCGTGGGAGATATCGAACGCCTTCTGTGCCTCATCCGAGGTCACAAGATCAAAGGCGCGTGCATAGTAGTCATCGAAGGCCACGGCGGGATCTTGCGCTTCGGCCTCGGTCATCCGCTTGAGGTTATCGAGAGAGCGGCGCAACTCCACTCGCGAGATCGCTCGCCCGTCTTCGATGTCTCTTGGAAGGGTGACATCACGGACCCGGAAATTTTTGCTATCGGGATTGTCGGAAATGACAAAGGGAGCGTGCTGAGCACCGAGAAAATTGGCCCCACCGGATCGGGACATGCGAGGCGTTGAGACATAAGCCGGGAGACCGTGCTCCACGGAACGATGCCGACTCACGACCGACCCGAAGCTGGGGTGAAAAGTGACGAAGGCCCCGCATCCGACCGGCACAGGAGTGGGCCGCCCCGTCATGAGATAGTGATTCCCCGCACCGTGGTTGTTTTGGCTATGGGCGATCGAGCGGACCACGGTGAACAGATCGAGCGTCTTGGCCAGTTTCGGAAATTTGTCGCAAAAATGGACTCCGGGAACCGTCGTCGGAACTGTGCCGAACTCCCCACGAATTTCCGACGGAGCATCGGGTTTCGGGTCGAACGTCTCGTAGTGCGAAGGACCACCATCCAGCCAGATCAAGATGCAACGTGTATCGGCGGGACGAGCAGCTTGAGCCTGGAGTCCCAGCATCTGAGACATCCCGATCCCACCGAGCGCTCCAAGACCGGTCTGGAGGAAATCCCGACGACCAGAGCCTTCACAATTTCGCGTTAAACGGGGGGTTTTCATGAGTGGGCAGATTAGAGTGAGTGGGAGAGATTGCAACTGGCCTCAGCCAGCGGGCAGTAGTTCAAATCAGTGATTGAGCACGAATTCGGCCGAGTTAAGGAGCGACCAGATTAAATCCTCAAGCGCGGCTCGGTTCGTCTGTCCCGTCTCTTCCTGGAGGAGGTGATTCAGCGCGGTTTCTTGTTCCGCCGGGCTCGGATAACGGGAGAAGAGCCGTAGATAGAGCGTTTCAACGGTTTCGGGTGTCGGCATCCCCAGGAGTTCGTCCATCCAGGGGTTCTTGCCCGCCAACTTTTTCTGGAGGCTTCCGGAATTCATCAGGTGAAGGGCCTGGACGACGCTGCCTCCGGTCTCGCGTTCGCAGGGAGGGGCGGCGCTGGAATCGGGTCGCCCAAAGGCATCGAGAAAGTCGCTCGGAAGGAGATGATTCCACTGCTGCATGGCTCGGGCATCGGCGGGCAATCCCTGGAGCGTCTCGGACTGGCCGGTTAGCGCGGAAACCGAATCGAGTAGGACTTCGCCGGGAAGACGACGCCGATAACTCCGGGAAAAGTTGCGGTTGTCACCGATGTTGTGCTCGTTCGGCAATGAACTCTGCTGGTAATGGCGGCTATTGAGGATGAGCCGAATCGTATGTTTCTGGTCAAATCCGTTCGCGGCGAAATCGTGGGCCAGCCACTCCAGAAGCGGCTCGTTCACCGGCGGGTTGGACTCTCGAAAGTCGTCAACGGGATCCACCAGTCCCCGACCGAACATCTCCGCCCAGATTCGATTGACCATGGCGCGGGCGAAAAACGGATTTTCCGGGGACGTCATCCACTCGGCCAAGACCGCCCGGGGATCTTTTTCCGAGGCGATTTCGGGGAACTCCGGACCGTCGGGCGGCTTCGGCGTCATGACCACTTCGGTTACCGGATGAGTCACGGTTCCAGCGGGCTCCACCCACCAGAATTCCGGTTCGCCGGAGATGGGTGCCGAAATCCCCTGGCCTTTCCGCTTCATCGAGCCGAAGAACGCCGCCATCGCATAATAGTCATCCTGGCTCCACTTCTCGGAAGGGTGGTGATGACATTTGGCACAGGCCAGCCGAACGCCGAGAAAGAGCTGGCTGACGAATTCGGTCATGTCCGCCGGTTCCCGTTTGTCCCGAATGACCGCGACCGGGCCGTAAGCATGGCTGCTGCCGGTCGCCGTGAGCAGTTCGGTAACCAATGCATCCCAAGAAGTATTCTCCCGGAACTTCTCGCGAATCCATTGATCGAGCAAATAGACAGGTTTCACCCCGACGCGCTGGGTGTTTGGACGGAGCAGATCTCCCCATTTAGTGGCCCAGAAATCGGCGTAGGCAAACCGGCTTTCGGGAGCCAACAGCCGCTCGACCAGCTTCGCGCGTTTGTCCGCGGAAGAATCGGAAAGGAACTCCCGGGTCTCCGCGAGCGTCGGGAGCCGACCGAGGGTGTCGAGAGTAGCCCGGCGGAGAAATTCGTCGTCGCGGCAGGGCTCGGACGGCAGAAGCCCCAGTTCTTGAAAGCGGGCGTAGGCGAGCTCGTCGATCCGATTGTTCACCGGAAGTCCGCGGTAGATTTCCGGCGGTAGCGTCTCGTCCGGAGGAATCACGATGCGAGCCGCAGCAACTTGATCGACATAACGGACGATGATGCTGTTTTCGCCCGACACCGTTCCGGCGGTGATTTTCCCGTCGTGGTCCACCTTGGCGAAGGCCGCATCATTCGAGGTGAATTCGCTAAGCTCCGTGACATCACGATTCGAACCATCCGAATAGGAAACGGTGACCGTGATCGCACGGGTTTCCCCTTTCTGGAAGGAAAGAGCCTCCGGAGTGATCCTGATCCCGGTGGGCGAAGGCTCATTCGGCAGCGACGGCGGCGCGCCCTCAGCGATCCATTGGCGCAAGACCCGATAAAAATCGGAATCTTTTTCGAACCGTTTTTCCCCCTCGTGCGGAATGGCGTTCGTCGCTTTGAGAAGCAAAAGGGAGTGGTCCGGAGAAGATGGGAAAATCCGTCGCCCTTTGGCATCGTAGACAATCTCCCGGTAGTCTGCATCAGGGTCGTGGGAAAAGATGGACAGCTGAAAACCATTCTGCCCGTCGGACTTGGCGTGGCAACTGCCGGCCATGCAACCCGCCCGGGTCATGACCGGAAGAACGTCATTTTTGAAGGAAACCGTCGCCGCTTCCTCCGCATGCAGCCACGCGGAGAGGAGCAGAATCGCGGAAAAGATGAAGCGGGCCTTATTCATCTTTCAACGCGACGACCGAAGCCGCCGCCGGAGGTTCGAGGGTTTGCTTCAGCTTCCCGTTCGGATCCCAGACGTAGAGCTTCCCGTCCTCTCCGCCTGCGAACGTCCACCGGCTCTCGGGATCGACGGCCAACGCGAACAGCGGGCTTTCCACCGCATCAAAACCCCGTTCTTTTGCCCCGGTCGAGCGTTGTTCGCCTTCGTGTTCCTTGAGATCGGTAAACGAGGCCGGTTTCCCCGATTCCGGAATCGCGATGATGAAATCGGTATTGATCGCGGCTGCTTTTTCCGGATCTTTCTCGTCCGCCTGCTTCTTCTCATTCGCCAGGTTCTTGAGCCAGATCAAGCCGTAGAAGGGGCCGGAATTCTTACTGCCGAACGAGCCGACTTTTTTCCCGGTTTCCAGATTCCAGACTTTGATGTCCTCATCATCTCCGGCAGTGGCGATGCGATTGCCTTCGGGAGAGAACGCCGCCGCCATCACGTAGCTGGTGTGCCCCTCGAGCCGAGTGACGATTTCGTGGGTTTTCGCGTCGCGAATCGTGACCAGTTTGTCGGCGGAAGCAGAAGCGTAGCGAGTCCCGTCGCGATTGGAGACGAGCGCAAAAATCGAATCGCGATGCGCCGTGTCGAACGTCACCGTTTCCCCGGAATCCAGCGCCATCTCGTGGAGCCGCCCGAGCTGAGATGGAAGCGAGTCCGAAACAAGAATTCGTTTCGAGCCCCCGAGAAAGAGAATCGCAGTCTGACGTCCGAGAAACGGTTCCGTCAGTTCGCGAAACGGCGTTTCTGGCGATGCGACCTCCCAAACGCGGAGCGATCGAAAACCACCGGAAGCGACCGATTTCCCGTCGGGAGAAAAGGCGAGCGACTGCACCGCATCGGCGTGGCCGGGAGACGTGGCCGCGTATTCCAGCGTCACCTCCGGTTGGTCTCCCTCGGTGGTGAGGACCCGATACCAATCGATCGCGCTCCCGCGGCCAACCACCAGCATGGAGCGGTCGGGTGACAGGGCCATGGCGAGGACGGGTTGGTAGCGGGGCGGAAGCGTCCCCGGTGCAACCTCCCTTTTTTCGGGAAGATTCAGCTTCGCCCATTGATCCGCATCCCACGGGGCGCCGTCATTGACCCAGGTTTCCAATGCCGCGATTTCGCGGGGTTTCAGTTGCCCCTTCGGCGGCATGTGAGGATCGGCATCGGGGAAGAGGAGTTCGATGAGATAGCTCTCGCTCGCCTTTCCCGGAACGATGGCTGCATCGGAGTCGCCGCCTTTGAGGAGAGACTCCCTGGAATCGATCAAGAGGCCTCCCTTGCGCTTGGCCTCCGTGTGACAACTGACACATTCCTTCCGGAGCAGGACGAGCGGATCCGGTTCCCCTTCCGCCGCGAGCGATACCGCCAGAATCAGGAGCAGAGCGGTCGCTCCGAACGGAACCGCTCCACGCCGATTTCGACGAGTTTTTCGGTGGTAAAACGGGTCGTTGCTTTCCATGGATGAAGCCGGGGCAAGGCTCCAGAACGAAAACACGAGGGTTCACATCCAAATCTGTCTTCACGGACCGATTTTCCCGGCAGATCGCGTCTGGAGCCATCTCGTCGCGTTCACCGCCCGTAATTCCGCCCGACGTCCTAATAATTCTCATCGTCGGCCCGACTCTCAAACTGAAGCAATTCCTTGTGGAACTTCAGCGGCACATCTCCGGAGGGGCCATGATGGTTCTTCGCAAGGATCAAGGTGGCCTGGTCGGCATATTCCTCACGCTCTTCCTCGTCCTCGGCGTAGTATTCCGCGCGCATCAGAAGACCGACCAGGTCGGCACATTCCTCGATCGCCCCGGATTCCCGGAGATCACCGAGACGAGGCCGCCCACCGGGACGGGATTCGGGTTGCCGGTTCAGTTGGGACGTCACCAACAGGGGAATGCTGAGTTCCCTGGCCAGAGCCTTGAGTCCCCACGCGATTTCCGCGACCTCCTCCTGGCGGCTTTCCCGAGAAGAAGCCGAGCGGCCGCGAATCAGTTGCAGGTAATCGATCACCGCAAAGCGGATTCCGTGCTCTCCCTTCAGCCGCCGGATCCGCTCCGACAATTTGAGGATGTCTAGAGACATCGTATCGTCGATCCAAAGCGGCATCTCGGCCACCTGCGAAGCTGCTTTGGCCAGGCGGGGTAAATCGCGCTTGGCAGAAATCATCCCGGTGCGCAACTTCATCGGCGGAACCCCGGCTACCATGCTGAGAAGCCGTTCCGACAACAAGGAACGGGACTGTTCGAGAGAAAACAACGCGGTCGGAACATTCTGCTTTAGCGCGATGTTTCGCACCAGATTAAGGGCCAACGCCGTCTTACCCATCGAAGGTCGAGCAGCCAGGACGAAGAGCTCACCCGGATGCAGCCCTACGGTCAGGTGGTCCAATTTCTCGAATCCGGTCATCAGCCCGTTTCGACGGCTCGGGTTGGTAAAACGCTCCTCGATATCGTGAACCACGTCGAGCACGTTCTCCTTCATTGAAGGCAGGCTCCACTCAGCGTTGGAGCCGTGACATTCGAATTCATCGATCCGACGGGCGTGGCTAGGTTCGGGGTCTTGCATGGCGATTGTGGTGTGTTTGTCAGGATGCTTTGTTTTGGGAATTTGTAAATAGGGAACTATTTACGAATTCGAGCTTTTGGCGCTCCGCGCGATGATCCAATCGAGTGAAAACAAGACATTCGTTGCAGGTCCAAAAACCGGATCGCCCCACTCAGACTTTTGCTGGGTAGAACGACAATGTGGGAATGATCGTCTAACGGCCTAAAGTCGCTGACAAATGAGATATTCGCCCTTTCAAGACGGCGTTGAATCTCGCAAAAGCATTTCCGACGGCCTCCCAATCTTCATATCTGAGATGAGTAGAGAGAATGAGGATCATGAGCCATTGGAAGAGAAACAGATTCATGGTTAGCTCAATTCCCAGATGGAAAAGCATCCCTATCACCACCGTTGGTAATCGCATTTTTGGAACCCAAACCCCAAACACAAGGAGCAGTTCGACTGCGATTGTGAGCCAGGTTAGAATGGCAACGAGCCACATGATCTCAAACAAGCCTGCGGTGATCGGCATTCGGCCAGAGAATTCGCCGAGCTTGGATACATAGTAGAGTGCGGTGCCATCTCTCCAAGCGGTTCCGCTCAGTTTGCTAAGAACTGCGGAAAAATAGAGGCAGGTTAGCTCAATCTGCAGCAGTCTCAGCGGCCATGCAGGCACGTCCCCGTTTCCGTTGGGACTCTTTCGTTTCGAGTCGATGGACCAGACCCGGCCAAGCGGCATCCAAATCAGCAGAAAACAGATAATCCGAAAAAGCACATCTTCGCCGTCCCAAATTAAATTATTGCGGTGGTGCAGAGAAAGTAGCCAGACGAATAGGCAGGCGGCCTGGAATCTGGGGTAGAAACCCACGATCAACGCCAAAATCTGTAGCATGAACAGAGCATAACAGGTCCACAAAACCTTAGGGCTGCCAGGCAGCCACCAGAAAACCGACCACGTATCCGAGTCGATGTTCCGCCGAGCAGATTCCGGATCCAAAATTCCGCCCTCGCTGAACCACTTCAACCAATCCAACCCCAGGACGACTCCACTGACGAAGAGGAGAACTCCAAAACCAATTCGCAAAGAGGCATATACCCGAGGATCAGCCGGACCGTAGAAAAAGCGGTTCCAGCGGTCCACCAGACTCTCACCTTCAAGATTCAAGGTGAAAGGGATTCTGAATGGAACACGATCCGGATAGGCTCTGGAAGCGGGGAAACGCCAGGCGGAGGAACGGGCCGGGAAACGGTGATCAGACTGACCTTGATGACGGGCCGCGAATCAGAAGAGTCCGGGACAAGATTCTTGGCGGCGTATCGGCAAAAACTGCTCCACGTGGCCCGGCTAGAATCGTTTCGGATGCGATCATAAAGTTCGATCTCGTGAACTCGGCGAAATTTCTCGAAGCTCGATGTCCGCGTCCAATCCATGGAACTCCAGGTTTGTCGGGATCCATCGGGAAACCCAAACTCTACCTCAAGTTGGTGATTTTCTGAATCCACGTTTGGTGAAAACAGATTCCACGAGCCTTGCCATAAACCGGCGACGTCCAAGATCGGGTCAATTGCAATTTTGAGCGGCCGATGGTGGAACCAGTTGTCCGGAAGGACATCAATGAGGATGAGGCAGACGAAAACCGGGATGAAGGTATTGCTAGCTCTGCGCTTCCATTTCATCTTCGCGCACTTAGTTCTGAACGGCTTCAGGAAACGTCTCACCAGGAGGGAATGGAACAGGTTGTCCGGTTGGCCCGACAAATCTAAGAACGACCTCATCCCAGGGATACCGTTTCAATTCGCGGCAGATGTCACCCTCCAGGAACCTACGGTGAGTTTCGATCCCATCGAATCGGGAGTAGTAAACCCGGCCATTCTCGTCGTACTGAACAATGTTATCTTCCGCTTGGATGGTTCCCTTCGCGAGTTGGTCACCGGGTCGCAAATGGTGGGTAAGAACTCCATCCTGAACCTGCCGTAGGAGCCTTCCTTCCGTGTCGTAAAACGCCCGGTAAAAGGTTTCATAACCAAGTTCGTTTTCTCCGTGGTCTACGGCGCGTTCCCGTTTTTTGATCAGATGGAAAGACGGTCCACGATTTTTGATCAGATGGGTTCGAACCAATGCCTCATCGCTGCTGGATTCTTCAATTAAGCCTTTGTCTTCATCCTGCCAATAGCTCTTCCAGGAACCATTCGGGTATTTGCGATCGATTCTGTAGGAACCTGCGACAATCCGCTCCTGACTTAGGTCCCAATTTCTCGAAAGCGGTGAGACATTGTAAAGGACCGTTCCGGCGGATCGTATATACCCATTGACGGAATTCCAGACGAAAGTCACTCCTTGGCCCGCATACTTCATGGTCATGGCGATTTCTCGCCTCTCCGGATCGACGGCGTAATCGAACTCAGATTTAGCCCCGTTGGGCCATAGAATGGATTGCGCGGACCGTTCGTCGACCGGGATGATTCCAAGGGCGGCTTCTTCCGGATCTTGAGTTTGCGGATAATTCTGAAAGGCAATTTCAAAGCGGCCCTCTCCGGTGGCTAGGGTCGCCTGTTGAGCATTCAGTTCAGCAAAAGCCACCACCACCGCTCCACTGCTGCCCCGAACCGTTCTACAAATTTGTCCATCATATTCCAGCGTGACCTCGTTGCCCCGCGGTGTTTTGAACCGAGTCAGGCGGCCCCGTCGGTATTCCAATTGAAATCCATCCGACGACAACCGGACAAATGTATCACCGCCCTTCTTCTTCGCTTGATTCTTGCCGTTGAGCGAAATGTAGCTGTTCGGATCATGAGCCAATCGATAGAGAAACTCGGTAGCTCCCCCTAGAGTCGTGACCTGAATAAAATGATCTCGGTCGATTAAGGTAGATTCCAACAGAGGCACGAAAAATCCCCGACCGAGGTGGGGAGAATTCGCGTTTCTGAAGCTGGAATACTGATAATAGAGGTCGTAGATATCATCTCGGCCCAACCGAATGGACCCGAGATGGCCGGTAAATTGCAGCTCACCAAAACAGTTGGCGAAGCCCACCGTATTGGTAGGCTTGTCCATCTCCCCTGCTGATAGATTTGCAATCCCAAAAGCCAACCATGTCAACATCACCAGCAGTTTTAGCTGGGATGGGTGGAGGCGGTCCATGCGAAATTCCAGAAAGGCTACTCGTTGTGACCAGGACCGCCCGGAACATTCGGACTGTTTCCGTTGTTTCCGTTCCCGTTATTCCCGTTATTCGCTTGCGCGGCGGGTTGAGGGAGGGCCGGATCCGAATTACCGTTATTTCCGTTTTGGCCAACCAATTTTGCAAGAGCAAGGGCTGAAACAGTGATGGTAAGAAAAAGAACAACTCTTTTCATAGGGGCTTGTGTGTGTGGTGCGTGTTGAGAAGTTGGACCCAGTTGGAGAGAAAAACCTGTTTTCCACCGATTTCGCTCAATTGCCAAGTCTCCGATTGAGTAGATCGAAGCAAACGCGCGGAAGGATCATTTCGTAAATCGCCTATGAAAACATTTCCGGGAGCGCATTGTCGAGCGTTTTTTAAAACGGCGAAATCCTGCATTTCCCGTGGGTTCAGCCAGAGCCATTCAGAACTGACGTTGGCCAGTTCAGGAAGCGGTCGCGGCGCGCCCGAAAAGACGACTAATTTCGCCTTTGGAGGAAGTAGCGACAAATCATCGATCACCATCCAGTCCGTCGTTGCCGCCGGTTCTTCCCGAAGCTCGAGTTGTTGACGTAGAATCGCCCCGTAATTCAACCCGAGGACCAATGAATCCGGCTTGATCAGCACGATAGGCGGGGCGGAACCCGGCCCAATTTCGACCCGATCTTCGTTTCCCCGAATCTGCAAATCGGTGGGCATGCCTAGTCCCCAGAGCGCTATCGAGACCAAGCAAAATGCGGAAATTGAGGCCAGAATTACCAGATTGCGGAAACCATGGTTCCAATTCCGAGTTTGAATCCGAAGCCCCAGACTCCCCAACAGGCAAATCAGCGGCAAGATCCAGAGAATCCGGGCTTCGTCAATCGTACTAAAGGCACCGCCAACGCCAAACACGACCCAACATCCCAAGGAAATTGGACTGAGCACAGATCGTGCCGCAGGCCAACAAATCCCGAGCACCACCAGCCACCCAAATACATAGGCAAAACGTCCTAGCCACCCGAACTCGACCAGCCTGGTCAAATGACTGTTCACCAGAGTTCGGTATCGATACCGCGTCGTCTTGTCCTGATACCATTGGGTGTAAGCGTCGCCCGATCTTCCGGCACCCCACCCTCTCGGGGCATCCAGCATCATGCGTGGAGCCCATTGCCACATGGTGAGCCGATTGGAAATAGAACGATCTTCTTCCGTTCCGGGCAATCCTTGCAAGATGCGGCCTCCGGCCCCCACGAATCCCAAGTTCGCGTAGACCGCAAGGGTTAGAAGCAGAACAGCCCCCGCCCAACGCTTTGACGAGGAGAACCTGGGAGCGGCCCAAATCCACCAAATGACTTGACCAGCGCCCGCAGCAAGTAGGCCACCGCGGGAATACGTGTGGATGAGTGCGATTCCAAGGCCCAGATTGAAGGCAAGTGCCACCCAAAAGCCCCAATTCCGAAACCTTGCGAACGCCCAGCTCACCACCATAAGGCTCCCAATCAGGACTGCCGTCTTGTTGGGATTGCCCAACCCCCAATCCATCCGCAGGTGGCCTTGATAAAAGAAATCCATGGCCACGAATTCACAAATCAGTCTTCGATGGGGCCCCAAGCCTCAGCGATGGCGCGGTTTGGTAGCCAGACAGCCTGTTTTCGTGGGAGCCAGTCCGCTTGCCCAGCGCTTAGCACCATTTCATTGACGTAGTCAGCCAGGTATTCGGGCCCGTTTTTCACCGGATCCGAGGTCGTGAGGGCAAATTCAAAGAAGCGCCGGGATAACTCTGCTTGCGGATTACTGCCGTCCGGCAATCCACCGTCGATGGGCCGATAGCGAGTGTGACCCTTTAAGATAATTCGGTAATTGGCTTCCACACAGGACTGAAAGAAGCGCTGTGCGGCGACATAAGCCGGTTCGTCCGCCCAGCTCGTGACCAACCAGATGAGGGAGGCTCCCTCAGCAGTGGGCACATCATAGCTCCCGCCCCAGTGCACATGGACCGCTTTAAAATGCTGGGGTTGGCGCAATGCCAACCGGTGAGCGTATTGAGCGCCCCCACAAATGCCATAAAGCAGCCAATCCTTCTCCGGTAGCTGATGACTTCGGGCAAATCGAGAAATGATTCGGGACCAATCGCGCGCCATATCGTCCAGTCTCCGGTCTTGCTCTGCGGCATCGCGCCGCGAAAGATCTGCCGAACTCACCGTGCGGTCCCAGCCTTGCTTGGCGGGTTGGCCGAACGCGACCACGGCAAGGTTATTTTTATCGGCAAAATCGATGAGATAGCCGAAATGCCGCGAACCGCCGGTCAAATCCATTTCGATCTCGCGGTCGCCATACTTACAAATCGCCAGAACTCCGTGCACGGGATCGGTCTCGGCCAGGTTCGCCGGGCGACGGAGGTAGAGAGTTAAATCCCGCTGCTCATTACCGGTTTTAAACGTCTCAATGACAACCTCAGCTCTGCTTGAGCCCACAAAAGAGAAGAGCGAAATGGTCGCGACCGCCATGGCCTTCGGGGGAAAAGCGCTGAACTTCATTCGAGCACTTAAATCCGACTGCGGCAGGTTGTGCAATCTTATCTTCTTGTTTCGAGCTGTTCTTCCGTTCAAGCTCCCCCCTTCATGAGTCGTCGTTTCGGAATTCTTATCATTGTCGTCGCCATTGTGGCGGGCTGGAAGGTTGCTCGTCCGCATCTTCAACAAATCGTGGACGATTTTTACAACGTTGAATTGACCGACAGTCCACAGCAGCAGCCGGTCGAGGAAACCAGAGCCACGCTTCCCAGACAACCCCAGGCTCCAAGTTCAGCCCCGCCGTCCCAAAGTCCGACCGCCACCAATGCCGAGCCTCTGGACGATCTGATCGAGCGCCTGGTTCAAGAACGTTATCCAGATCCCAAAATTCGGCCTTTTGATGCCGTCGTAGGCGATTGGTCAGCGCTCCCCAAAGGAGCTTATCCGCAACGCGTAAGTCTGAATGAAACATTGAAACTGCGATACCAAGAAGAGGGAAAACTCTTGGCCACTAGCGTCATTTTTTCCGGTGGGCATGCCAAGCCGGTTTTGTTGACGGGCCAACAACTGCTCGTTGCGAGCCTCGGTGATGAAAGAATGCGATCCGACGTTCCGGTCATGCAAACCGATTTCAAAAGCCGCGTCGAACGACATTATCATTCCTTTGTGGAGGAAGTGAACCGTCGGGTAGAACTGATGCGCCAATCCGATACCGCGCTTTTGAAGGCTCGCGGAGATTTATCCGATAGGATCCGAAGATTCGAGAATTGGGATCAACCTTCTTCCTCGACGATTGAAGTGATCAAAGCCGGTATTGCCCGAGGAGATGCAGGCAAAGTCGATGTTGCTGCGGCAAAACGTTTTATTGCAAATGGCGACGAAGAATTCGAGATCGGAGATCTCCGCGGGGCTTACACAACAGTCACGGTCTATTTTGAAACGGAGACCGCGTTTGGCGTGGAACCGACCGGGGTAAAATGTGTGATGCGTCCTGGCAAGGTCGCGCGCTGGATCAAGTTTTTGGAGTAACCTCGTCCTTCCCAGATCATCCGACTGGAGGAACACTGGAATACCGGGTCAGCGATTGCCCCCCGTTGCCATCGATCTCAAAAGACCGAATCTTTTGGGAACGAGCTTTTGATGGAAAAAATGGTTCGGGAGCGGTGCGAGACGTTTCAGGTGAAACGGCTCGATAGGCCGCGCAAGACGCGTGAGATGTGAGACCATTGACCCAGAACTGGACAATCTGAAAAACCTGCGCCAGCATCAGTCTGTTATGAAACTCCTCCCGTCTTCTCTCTTGTTGGGTCTCGTATTGGCGTTGCCCACGTTCGCAAGCAATTGGCCCCACTTTGCGGGTCCCGATCGACTCGCCATTTCCCAAGAGAAAGGCCTCAATTTCGACTGGGGGACAGACGGTCCGCCCATCTTGTGGAGCCTTGATTTGGACGAAGGTTTTGGCGGGGCCGCGATCGTCGGCGAAGAGGCCTTTTTCCTCGATCGCATCCTCGGAGAGACGGATCAGCTCCGCTGCGTTTCCCTGAAAGACGGAACCGAGATTTGGACGTTCGAATTTGCCCATGCGGGGCGTTTGCCGCATCCGGGCAGCCGTGGGGTTCCGACGGTTGAAGATGACGCCGTCTATTTCACCAGCGGCATGAGTCATGTTCACCGGATCAATCGGAAAACGCACCAGGCCGATTGGACCATCGACATTGCAACTCAATACGAATCCACCCCACCCAAGTGGGGTTGGGCGCAATCTCCGTTGGTCATCGGCGATGTGCTGATTGCCGCACCCATGAGCCCGACAGTTGGACTGGTCGGCCTCGACAAAGTCACTGGAGAAGAAGTCTGGCGGACCGAGCCGATTGGCGACAGCCATTCGACTCCCACGGTGTTGACGCTCGATGGCGTTGAGCAGGTGGTTTTCATTTCCCGACTCATTGGCGAAGACACCGGAGTCGTCATCAGCGTGGAGCCCAAATCCGGAACGGTTCTCTGGAAGACGAACGAATACTTCAACAAAATCCCGATCCCTTTCGCGACGAAAATTGATGAAGAACGCGTTTACATGACGGGCGGATACGATTGTGGATCGGCCATGCTTCAGGTGAAACATCGCGACCAGTCCTGGCAGGTAACCAAGCTGTGGGAAATCAAGCAAGGCACCCAGATGCACCCGCCCTTTCTCATTGATGACTATCTCTACTTTCTGGCCAACGAAAATTCGAACCACAAAGGTGAATTGCGAAAAACGGGCGGACTCGCATGCATGAATCTGGACGGGGAGATGGTCTGGAACAGTGGGGACAAACCCTTTATGGGCCGTGGAGCGAGCCTCTTGGTCGATGGCAAGATCTTGGTTCAAGACGGTGAAACCGGTTATCTTCGGGTGATTGAACCTAGCCCGGAAGGCTACAAAGAATTGGCCGAGGCCGATATCTTCGACAAGCGCGAAGAAGTTGACGAGCAAATCGCCGCGCAAGAGGGAAAGAAGACCATCAAGCTTCCTGATTTCCGGCTTTGGTCACCCATGGCGCTGAGTCAAGGGCGATTGATCATGCGCGGCCAAAAGCAAATGAAGTGCATCGACCTACGCTGAGCGAAGCGGGGTGGCTCCTTGGACTGCGGCCGCCTGCTGCCGCTTTGCGGTGGCCGCAGCCTGCTGCGCGGGGCAAGTGCGTCGGCCCTGAACGCGCCCTGAAAACGCCCAATCCAGTCAAACGACACGGCCCGGCAGCAAGCTTCCTTCGTAAAAAGCGGCAGCAGGCGGCCGCAGTCCAAGTTGCAAGCCCGAGCTTGCGCGCTAGGTTTTCAGATGCCCGACTCAGAGCCAGCGCTCCCTACGCCCGAAGACTGTGCTCGTGGCAGCGGTGACTGGCCTCACGCTCCTCCACACCGGTTGTCCGAAGCCGGGGTCTACTTCCTCACCGCCCGGGCCCGGACCCGGGACCGAAGGCACCTTTTGGCGGATGACGCGATGAAAGATTGGTTTCAGGCAACGCTCCTCGAACTCGCGGCCGAGTTTGCCTGGAAACTGGAGGCTTGGTGCGTGCTTTCGAACCACTACCACTTGGTGGCGCACAGCCCGGAGGAGGCGGAGGAGGCGACGACGTTGAAACGGATGATCAAAAAACTCCACAGCCTGACGACCCAAGAGTTGAATCGCCGAGAGAATCAACCTGGTCGAACTCGCTTGTGGCAAAATTACCGCGAAACGCACCTGACCTATCAGCGCAGTTATCTGGCCCGGCTACATTACGTGCATCAAAACGCGGTGCATCACGGATTGGTTCGTGCAGGATCTCAATGGAAATGGGGTAGCGCGGCTGCTTTTGCCGAAGCCGCGTCTCCCGCCTGGGTGAAGACGATTCGCAGCTTCCATTACGACGAAATTGCGCGCAACGACGGGGAGTGACTTTTGGCATTTGGACTGCGGTCGCCTGCTGCCGCTTTGGCGGGGCGCAGCCTGCTGCGCGGGGCACGTGCGTCGGTCCGGCTTGGGCGTTTCCGGCGCAGATGCCGGACCGACGCACTTCCCTCTCGCAGCGGGCTGCGGCTTCCCCAAAGCGGCAGCAGGCGACCGCAGTCCAAGGAGCCAAGCTTAACAGTCTATTGCCGGATCAGTTGCGGGCCGAACCAAAACCCCCAGTCAACCGCAGGACCGTCACCGGCATCTTCCGTCATCAGCTCCAGCGACTGCACTCCTTCAATATCGATGTCAAAGGCCTGGGAGCGACTTGCCTCCAGCTTTTTCGATCGGAAGACTTCTTTTCCGTCGGCCTTGATCACAAATACCACGGAACCACCTCGTTGATTCGGCAACCCACATTTCCCTTTCAATCGTAGCCAATCGCCATTCGCCAACTCATAGCGATGCCGGGCTGGCGCATGCGCATAGATCCCTGTCTCAAAGATTTCCCCGTCGGAGATAAGAAGCGAATCGGGTCTTGGGACATGATCGTAAGCCGGGCGTTGCCAGCCTACCGAAGCTTCGGCAGGCTGAATCCGGGATAGGGCGATCGACTTCTCTTGCGCCGGAATCTCCGAGGCCAATCGCATCGGCCGGTCTCCCTGAATCCCGGCAAGAATCGATTCTCCGATGTCGCGCACTCGCCCCGGCTCGGTGGCCTCGGTCAGCAAGGCCCTGGCCCGTTGATAATCTCGGGTTTCCAGGGCAGCCAAAAATCCGGCGAGTTGCAGGCCGATTTCCATCGCGGATCCATCGACCGATCCATCGCGGTTGACCTTGAATCCGCTTCTCCAGGTCGCGGTTGCCCCATTCACGAGACAGGCCACGAGACGGAGCTGCGCCGATTTCCCGGCGACGAATTCCTCGCAGTCCAGCGAGAATCGCCCTTCTGAATCGGGAATCGCAACGACGGTTCGCGAATCGTAATCCCCACCGCCGTCTGGGTCCAGATAGCCGATCACCGCATACACCGGGAGGCTCGATTCCAGTCGCCCGCCAATCGAGAACCCGGACGCTTCCACCTTCAAGGCGAGATCGTTGAACTTCGTTTTGGTGGGCAGGTTCATCCCTTTGACCGAGCCAGAAAACTGAGGATGAGAGGCCAAGCGCAAGGCATGCGCCAAGGTCAGAAAACTCCCCCGCCCCTCACCGCGTACCTCGTCAAAATAGGTTCGGTTCCCCGATCCCATCAGGGCGGTCCCATGCGCCCGTTCTTCATCACGACGGGCCCGACAATGGGGAAGACCGAAGGCATGCCCCATCTCATGAGCGATGCCACCGATGAAAATGGAGTTGTGTTTGCCCAGGGAGATCCGGCCGTATTCACCGTCCTGAATCATCGGTTCCTTGAGATCCAGATTGAGAGTATCCAACTCCGGCGAGTCCAACTGCCAAGCCGTTCCTGCCCGATGGTTGCCCCCTGCATAATAGGGGCTTTTATGGAAGAACGTTTTCTCGGCTTCATCCCAAGTCGATAGGTTCGTAAAAATGACAACCGTTTCTCGTTCCGGATCGATCCCCGCCTTCTTCAATACCGGCACACACTCTTGTTTGATCCGTTGTCCGTCGGGACGGCCGTAGTCAGCAAAATTCCCGCTTCCGATCGCTTCATGAATCACCAGGGCTCCATCCGGCCGAGCGTCGAGATTGAAGGTTCGAGAGCCAAGACTATTTCGCTCCATCTCGGATCGGTAGAACTCCTGAATGTGCTTGAGCATCCGCGGGAGACGCTCCCGATGCCCTTTCGCAAAATCCCGGTCTTGAGGTCGCCAACAAACGATGTGGACGTTCCGGTCTCCCGGTTTGGGCTGTTCGCCATGATAAGCATCCAGGATCGCCGTCGCGGCGGCTGCCTTCTCGGAAGGCGACTGCGCCCATAAGGAGCTTGCCGAAATGACCAGAACAACGAGAGGAGAAATTCTCATGGCTGTCTGTTCTGGCGGCGCATGGCCAGATTTGCAATCGGATACTCTCCCTGATCGATCTTCCGATCGCAGAGACGGGTTGATCTCGCCTTGCGAAGAGACTTGGTCTCGCGTCAGGCGATGATCTCGTTGACGACTCGGCCGAAGACATCCGTGAGACGGAAGTCGCGCCCGGCGTAGCGGTAGGTCAACTGCTCATGATCCATTCCCAGGAGGTGAAGAACGGTGGCGTGGAGATCGTGCATGTGGACTTTTCCGTCGACCGCTTGGAAGCCCAGTTCATCGGTGGATCCGTAGCGGAAACCGGGTTTTACGCCGCCACCAGCCAGCCAGACGGTGAATCCTTTCGGGTTGTGATCGCGCCCGTCGTTCCCTTGGGAATACGGCGTCCGGCCAAATTCACCGCCCCACCAGACGAGGGTATCTTCCAGCATCCCGCGGCGCTTCAGGTCCGCCAAGAGGCCCGCGATCGGCTTGTCGACTTCGCCAGCCAGGGTTTCGTGTTTGGGCATATTGTTGTGTTGGTCCCAAACCGGCGTGGCCCCGTTGTCGCAATGACTGATCTGGATGAATCGCACGCCAGACTCCGCCAACTGCCGCGCGGCGAGACACTGGCGACCAAACGACTCGGTGGTCTTCCCGTCGATCCCGTAGAGCTGCTTGGTTTCTTCGGTTTCTTGTTCGAGATCCACAAAATCCCCGGCATGACTTTGCATGCGCCAGGCCAGTTCCATCGAAGAAATGGCTCCCTCGATCTTCGGATCCGGCGCGGCTCCTGCCTGCAAGCGGTTCAGCCCGTTGACGAAGTCGAATCCCCGTTGCGCCCGATCCGGAGACAGCGGACTCTCCAGATTCTTCATTTTCGGGCTGGCATTACGATTTCCGGGTGAGCCGAGTACCGTTCCCTGATGAATCGCCGGTAAGAACGCATTCCCGTAATTCCGCGGGCCGCCTTTATTCGCCGCCGGATTCACGGTGACGAAGGCGGGCAAATTCGCGTTCGCGGAGCCGAGTCCGTAGCTGATCCAGCTGCCCATCGATGGGCGAATCAAATTCGTGGCTCCGGTGTGGAGAAAGAGCGTCGCAGGTCCATGAGCGACTCCCATGGTGTGCATTCCGTGAAGCATGCAGAGATCGTCCGCGTGTTTGGCGATCTCCGGAAAGAGGCTGGAAATGTGGTGTCCGGATTGCCCGTGCTGCTGAAAATCCCAGAGCGGTCCCATGACTGGCTTCGACTCCACTTTTCGAGTCCGTGGGTTGCGAAAATCCGCTTGTTTGCCGTCGTATTTGGCCAAGGCAGGCTTGTATTCGAACGAGTCCACGTGGCTGGGACCGCCCTGCATGAAAATGAAGATGACCCGCTTGGCTTTGGCTGGCAGCATCGGCTCCCGAGCCGCCAAGGGATTAACGGATGCCTGGCTAAGACCGGTGAAAGCCAAATGGCCAAAGCCGCAGGCGGCTGCTTGGAGAAGGTGACGACGAGATAACGACATGGGAGGTTTGGCTAAGGGCGAAGTCAAAAGTGAGGGATCTTCCCCGCTTTCACGGGCCCCAAACCGCGAATTTATCGAAAAAACGGTCGGTTCGTGGAGAAGTTGAGCGAACGGGAAGCCCGTGCTAACCATCCCCATGCCTCTCAAGCCCACTCTGCTTGCTCTTTTTCTCGTTCCGGCGCTTCTGTTTGCCGACGATCGCCCCAATATCGTCTTCGCGATCGCCGATGACTGGGGCTGGCCCCACGCCGGGGCTTATGGGAACGATCCGGTCTGCGAGACGCCGGGATTCGATCGCATCGCCAAAAACGGCATCCTCTTCCATCACGCCTACATCTCTTCACCGAGCTGCACCCCATCGCGAAACGCGATTTTGACCGGGCAATACCACTGGCGGCTCGGAGCGGGGGCCAATCTGTGGAGCATCCTCGATACCAAGCATCAGACCTATCCCCATTTGCTCGAAGACGCGGGCTATCACGTCGGCAACTGGCGGAAATCCTGGGGTCCCGGAAAGCTCGACAACTGGGATCGGCATCCGGCGGGCGAAGTTTACCAGAACCCGGACGCGTTTCTGGAAGCCTGGGATGGAGAGAAGCCGTTTTGCTTCTGGTTCGGGGCCAGTGATCCCCATCGCGGTTACAAAGCGGGAAGCGGCAAGGCCAGCGGGATGGACCTGAGCAAGATTAAGCTGTTCGAGCACTATCCGGACAGCGAAACGATTCGGAGCGATGTGGCGGATTACTACTTTGAGGTCAATCGCTTCAATCGAGAACTCGACGCCTTTCTCGACCAGCTGGAGACGATGGGCCAACTGGAGAACACTCTGGTGGTGGTGACCGGCGACCACGGAATGCCCTTCCCCCGGTGCAAATCGAATCTCTACGATTCCGGTGCCCGCGTGCCTCTCGCGATTCAGTGGCCGAAGCGGATCCAGCCGGGACGCGTGGTGGAAGATTTCGTCAGCACCACGGATTTGGCCCCGACGTTTCTGGAGGCCGCCGGGGTCGATCTCCTCAAGGTGATGACAGGTCGCAGTCTCATCCCGATTCTCGAATCTGACGCGAGTGGCCAGATCGAAGCCGACCGCGAGCATGTCATTACCGGCAAAGAACGCCACGTCGCCGCTCAAGAAGCCCCTGACCAAGGCGGAACGCCGATGCGGGCGATCCGGAATGACGACTTTCTCCTGATTCGCAATTACCGGACGGATCGCTGGCCCTCCGGAACGCCGAACTACGAGAAAGCGTTTCTTCCCGGAACCTGGTTAGGAGACTGCGACAATGGACCGACCAAAACCTACATGGTGGAACATCGGGAAAAAGACGACGAGCATCGCCTCAAATACGATTTGGCCTTCGGGAAACGCCCGGAATTTGAACTCTACGATCTGCGGACCGATCCCGGCCAGGTGCGCAACGTCGCGGACCATCCCGAATACGCGGACACGCTCAAGCAGTTGAGCGAACAGCTCACCGCCGAGCTGATCGCGACGGAAGATCCCCGAGCGCTCGGCAACGGGGATGAAGTCTTCGATTCACCGAAATATCTCGGCGGAGGCCCGACCTATCCCGGTTTCAAGAAAACCCCGAAAGAGCCTTAATTTATCATGCCAACCACCGCAAAATCCATTGATGCCCGTTCCCTGGCCGACGCCGCTCCAGAGCGGGGACAGATCCAGCTGCTCGACGTTCGCACTCCCGCCGAGTTCGAAGAAGCCCACATTCAGGGAGCCAAACTCGCTCCTCTGGATTCGCTCGATCCTGAAAAGGTGCAATCCGCGTTCGATACCGAGAAGCCGCTCTACGTCATTTGCCGAAGTGGGGGCCGAGCCAGCAGCGCGATCGAGAAATTGAGAGCCTCCGGCTGCGAGAATCTGGTCCTGTTAGAGGGCGGAATGAACGCTTGGCAGGAGCAAAACCTGGTCGTGAAACGGGGGAAGAGAACGATGAGTCTGGAGCGTCAGGTTCGGATCGCCGCAGGACTCCTCATCGTCACCGGCTGCGCGCTCGGCTACTTCATTCATCCGGGATGGTCCGGCCTCGCCGCCTTCGTGGGAGCCGGCCTGACCTTCGCCGGACTCACCGATACCTGCGCCATGGGCATGCTCATCGCCAAGTTGCCCTGGAACCAAAAAGGCTCCACCTCGCAAGCCTGCCTGATTCGCGCGAAAGCGTGACGCCAGAGTGGGTCAAACTGGGTGTCCCAGATTGACTTCGCCACAACACCCAGCGAACTTGGGAGTTCTAGCTGATCGCGCCGCGACTTATCTTGTCCGCAGCCATAATAACCGGTAGCGGTGATCTCCTGATCGCCGCACCAAGAAAGCGAAATGAGCGGCGATCAGGAGAAA
>CAYGQD010000032.1:0-22962 GCA_964351855.1 uncultured Verrucomicrobiales bacterium | reverse complement strand
CCCAATAAAACCGGGTCGCGGTCATCCCCTGAGCGCCCCACCCGCAACGCGATGGCGGCGGCGAGCTGTCGACCACCGCTACCGGTTCAATTTCTCCTTTACGGGAAGTTTGATCCGGCAACGTTTCAACCGAACTCATGAAGTCCCCTATCGTCTTCCAACCGTTTGACCCGTTTGGGGAGGTTCGAATCTATCATCACGGGATTCTGCCTCATTGGCGTCAAACCGGGTGCACCTATTCTGTTACTTTTCGCCTCGCGGGTTCCTTGCCCCAAGAAGTTCACCTGCGCCTAGAAGAGGAACGATTCGACTGGTTGCGCAGCCGCGGCATCATTGGCAACTACGCCGGTTGGAAGAACCTGCTCTCAACGCTGCCCGAAGAACAACAAAGCGAATACGAGCGCGAATTTGGCAACCGATATAACGAACAACTCGACAAAGGTTATGGAGATTGCGCCCTGAGACGGCCAGAAGTCGCCAAGATTGTGGTGGAGGCTCTGAAGGCGTTCGATGAAGAGCGGGTTTACACCGGCAACTATGTCATGATGCCGAACCACGTCCATGTGCTCCTGACTCCGGTCGCTCCCGATGAATTGGAGGTCTTGCTTCAGTCGATCAAAGGCTAAACCGCACGAAAGATCAACCGCCAATTAGGCAGAAGCGGGACATTCTGGCAACGCGACAGCTACGATCACATCGTTCGATCCGGCAAGGCGTTGGAACGGTTTCAGCACTATATTCGCACCAATCCGGAGAAGGCGAATATGTTCTCGGCGAAGCTGATTACGCAGTTAACTGGTAGCGGTGATCTCCTGATCGCCGCGAATTTCTGAACCATGGCGGCGACGAGGACGTCACCGCTACCTCCAATTCGGAAATCGCATAGCTCCAACAAGGTAAAAATCGCTCTTCAAGAGGATCCGGAGACTCGGGGACGGATCCGCTGTTCTACCATCCATGAGAACGGGACGAAGCATCCCGCAATTCGAAGCCCCGAATTGACTTCCCCGTGACGCGCGATGAAACTGCGGATTCCCCTGTCTTTGACCGACGCTTATGGCTCTCGAGGAAATTCCACTTCAACTTTCCCCCAATGACCTTCCGGAAGATGCGCTTCGGATCATCCAGGAATCGGATGATCGCATCGATGAACTCTTCCACAGGGCTGAGAACAAGCGGATTCCCCAGTATCTTCCCAGCGACCCGGCCATTTTCTACAAGGCGCTGGATGATCTGACCCGGCGTGATCTGATTCTGGGACGGGTGTTCTGTGAGTGGGGCAGCGGGTTCGGGGTTTGCTGCTGTCTGGCGGCGTCGCTCGGATACGAGTCCTATGGCGTCGAGCTGGAAACACGGATGGTGGAAGAGTCTGAAAGGCTGGCCCGGGATCTGGGGATCGACGACGTCACCATTCTCCAGACCAGCTACGTTCCGGAAGGTTATGAATCCTATTCCGGAGTAGGGGGCGAATACCTGATTCGGGAGAACCAGATGAGCAGCCGGAACGAGCACATCGTCTCCGAGCTGATCTATGAAGGGATGGATCGCGAAATTGCGGCGATCGATGTCTTCTTCGTCTATCCCTGGCCCTACGAGCAGGAATTCATGCAGGAGCTCTTCGATGAAATTGCCGTCGAAGGCGCAATCTTGCTTTCCTACCACAAATCTGGCGAAATCTACGCTCACCGCAAAGTCGACCCGGAGGATTAATCACACGGAGCGGGCACCCGAGAATAGATCTTGAGCAGAATCCCTTCCTCCTCTATCGGTAAACTCATGTCCACGGAGTCTACTTGGCGCCAAAAATTTCGCCGCCTCCCCGCCCCTGCCCTCCTCATCACGGTGGTGCTTTGCCTCCTGCTCCAGGAGAACTTCCCTTTCTCGGATTTCCCGATGTATGCGCGGATGGCGAACAATACCTCTTACATCTACCTGACGGACAGCCAGGATAACCCCATTCCGATCGA
Organism: uncultured Verrucomicrobiales bacterium; assembly: GCA_964351855.1. Lineage (GTDB taxonomy): Bacteria > Verrucomicrobiota > Verrucomicrobiia > Verrucomicrobiales > DEV007 > JBCDHN01. The sequence goes on along the minus strand of CAYGQD010000032.1, from coordinate 20,995 downwards.
AGGGATCAGTTCCATCCGAACTGGCAAGCTCAAAAAGATTTACTTCTCGAAGCTGGCGGAGGTGCGAGATGAACTGGAGCGCCAAGGGGTCGAGATTCAGGGTTATCAATTCATGACCGCCGAACAACGCCAACCCGCCGGCGAGCACACCTTGAACTGGCTTTATGAAAACGTCCGTGAAACCGCCCGCGAAGAACTCTTCTCCCATCGTCCTCTGCGATTCCACGTCGTCGAAGTGAAGGTCAACGACCAACGAAAGATGGAGCGAACCCACTATCTAGTAGCGGAAGTTCCCTAACCCGAATGAATCCTTTCATTTCATGGAGCGCAGACAAGATCAAGGGTGTGGGGAAACTGTTTCCGCAGGACCTCGCCACCCACCTGCGAGAAGGCCCCGCGTTCAGCAGCACGGAGCGACTCGTCACCCGCATCTTGTTCGCGCTGATCATTTACTGGGAAATGTATCTGACGCTTCCCGCTCAGATCATGTCGATCTCCGGCCAGCCCGTTCCCGTCGGAATCGCTCACTTTTTCGATCTCACCTTCTTCGCGAATCTCAAACTCCTCAACGGGCTGGGGTTTGTCCTCGTTCCTGCTCTCATCCTCTACGCGATCGGGATCGGCCTGCCCATCGTCATGCCGATCATCTGGTTCCTCGTGATTGGCCCCATGACCCTGGCGCAAAGTCAGGGCGCGAATACCCACCATCTTCAGGCCGCCGCTTTAGTACTCACCGGTCAAACCGTCTGGTCCATGATCTGGGGAATTCGCCGCCTCCTACCGAACTTCCAGCTCACCGCAAGAAACCAGGAACGGTTCTATCGGCAGTTGATGTGGATTTCCCTGCAGGTCCTCGTCGCCACCTATCTCACCACCGGCATCACCAAGGTGTGGGAGAGCGATTTTGAGTGGGTCAAGAACGCGAAGTATTTTCCCATCCAGCTCGAAAAAACGCGTATGAGCGAATACTACAATCGGCTGGAGACACCCGGCAAGGTCGAAGTCGAAGGTGCCTGGTTTGAGCATCTCCCCGCCCGGATCGACGCCGGTTTTGAGAATCTCTCCCGCGACATCGAAGCCTTCCTTATCGAATCCCCGACCTGGAGCCGCATCTTCATGACGGCGGGTCTACTCCTCGAGTTTGCCGCCGTCCTAGCGCTGTTCGGAAGACGATGGGCCCTCGTGATCGGCTTATCGCTGATCGCCTTCCACCTGAGCATCAGTCGCGTAATGAGCCTCGATTTCTTTCTGACGATTCAGATTCTCGCGATCTTCCTCGTCAATCCAGCCTACTGGCTGATGCCGCTCTTCCATCGGAAGTCGCGATGAACCTGGATCGATCTACGAATCCGTGACGATCCGCCCATCCTCCATCTCCAAAATTCGGTCCGCATAGTCGAGAACTCGATTGGTCGTGTGTCACCATGAACACCAACGATCAATTGAGAGAAGCGACCCGCCGCTTGAGCCCCTGGAGCGCGACATGGTAAGCCTGCTCCGACTCCTTGTATCGACCGACCGCTTCATGAAGATCGCCCATAAAGAGCCACGCGTCCGGATCGAAAGGCTGGGGCATTTCAAGATACTGCTGTTGCAGAGTCCACGCTAACTGGACATCTCCCGCTAAAAAGGCCTGCTCAGCTCGAATTCGTAGGGCTCCCAGTTCCCCTCCAGGCACGTCCGAGAAGATTTGCAGCGCAGTCAATGGCTCTCCTGCATCTTCATACAGATCAGCCAGATAGAGCCGTTCCTGGTCCGGCCAATCCGTGGCAAGCGGATCTTCCAACTTCAACATCGCAATGGCTTCGCCGAAGCACTGCAATTGTTGAGCAAGCTCCAACAGGCGAGAGGTGTATCGAAAATCACCCAACCGAAAAACCTTCTGCAGCGAGAGGTAGGCGGGTTCAAATGCTTCCCTTTGGATATCATGATCGACGAGGGCCAGTCTCAGAATGTCACTTTCCGGTAGCACTCGAAGACCTTCCTCCAATACTTCGCGGGCTCTTTGCTCCGCACCGCTTTTGCGCCATACATCGGCAAGTTGAGCAAAATCTTGAGACCGAGCGGGACGATCTTTCATTCCCCATCGCGCGATCCTCTCATACTGAGCTCCGTCCAGCATGGATTCAGCCAACACGGAATAATCCTCAGCACTCTTGTTCGAATGGAGCTCCAGAGGAATGTTTCCATAACAGCGCAATGCTTCCGCGTGGTTTCCCAAGCTAATATGTAGCTGTGCGACTTTGACACTCAGTGCTCCATGCGTGGCGCTATCAAGATCGACCGCCTTCCGATAAGCACCGATCGCCTGCTCAAACTCATCCAACTCGTTCATCACGTGCCCCAACTCTGCCCAGAGGTCTGCCTCTTGAGCTTCGCCGGATTGAATCAATTCTCGCAAGATCTTTTCTGCGGAATCGAAGTGCCCTCGCTGCGCCTGAAGACGAGCGATCAACAAGGAATACCCGGAGCGCTCTCGAATGGGGTAGAGACGAAAAAGCAAGTCGGCAAGATCGTTCTGACGTAGGGCCCATGGGTAAATCGTGACGCACCGATCCAAGGCGTGCAGATCGCCCAGCAAGGCCAGCTTACGATAAATATCGAAGGCTTGATCGGCATCGTTGTGCCATTCACAAACGGTCGCGAGCATCGATGCATACTTCATGAATTCCGGATCGGAGGGGTGAGGCCCCTTCCGGGCAACCAATGCATCCCAATCCATCTGCCCGGCTTGGGTGGTTTCAACGTAGCGCTTGATGATCGGGATCCCTTCTTCAAAACGATTCGCTTCCACGGATACTTGAGCGAGTTCCTCCATCAAGCGGCTTCGCGCCCCGGATTCATTGCTTTGCCGAAGCTCTTCAACCAACAACTCGAAAGCTCGCTCCCCCTGATTGACCTCTCGCGACAACGTGATCATCATTCGGCGCAAATCCTCCGGAAAATGAGAAGCCGGAATCTGGAGCTTCCGGAGATGATCCGAGAGGAGGTTGAGCCCGAGGAGCGGATTGGACGAATGGCGAGCAGCCGTGACCGCGCTTCGCAGTTGCGGTTCATCCAAGACCTGATTCCTGGAAAGATCCTGATAAATCCGGCTGGCCAACTCGGGAGCCCCCAACTGCATCGAGCGAATGGCCAAGGATTCGAGGAAGTTGGATGCCACTGTCTCGGGAATATCGCTACGGTATTCGTTAATGAGTTCGTATACCTCTCCAGGCTCTTCTGAAAAAGCCATCAAAGTCTGCAGGCTCTTGATGAGCCGGGGATTGAGATCTGCCTGATTCTCATCGATCAAATCTCGAATCAGCGTGGTTGTCGTTCCATCTTCTGCGCCAAAAAGCTCCAGGGCTCGTTCATATTGGCCATCAGCGACCAGTCTGCCGACCACTTCGTGTTCCCGAGGAACGAGTTGCCACGCCAGAACGAGCGATAAGACAACCAAAATGGCGACCCGATCCATCCGGAACACTTTCTCATCAGGGGAAGGGGAGGTTGAAGAAGACATCGATCTGGGTGGAGCTAGAAACTGAGGATGATGGGTTCGTTGGCGGGAACAGAAAGCGTAATCATTCCATCTTGATCAGACTGGAGGGTCGTCTGCGTTCCTGTCGATCGCTTCAGGGTAACAGATTGGCGGGATGGGAATCCTGCCAGATTCATAACGCCATTGCGTGGCCCTCCACGAAGGGTAATCGCACGAGGTGCCAACTCTTCCACTTCGATGGGGGAAGTGCTGGTTCGTAGGTAGGGCTGATTAGGCTCTGAATCTGACATCACCAATTCGACTCGCTGGGATCCATCGGTGTGAATGAAGAGCCAATCACGCACCCGGTTAAACCCCGTGATTCCAACCGACTCCGCCAAATCCGGAACCCCATATTCAAGGGGAAGCCGCATGGTGGTCGCTTCGCCGCGATTCACAACCGTCCAACGACCAGGGCCGGTCTCGAAGACTTTGGTAAAATGGGAATCTCTCACCATTTTGGCATACTCCCACGCGGTCAGACCGTGAAGAGGCCGCTCCTGACACCAGGCATAGATTTCTTTGATGGCGTTAAGTCCACCATCACGGTCCGCACTGTAAAAATGGTAATATACATTGACCGGCTTGAGTCTACGATCCTCGTCTGTCATCTCAAACGTCTGGACGACCTTGCTAAAACCATGGTTGTAGGGTCCTACCCATCCATCCGTATAGTAAAATTCATTCTGGTTTGAGGCGTAAATCTGGAGCAACCCTTTCTGCGAAACCAGCTTGGGCGCCACACAAGTAATACCAGGAAAGCGCCGGGAAAGGATCGTGTCACCTCCGTTCATATTCTCTACCCCGAAGTCTGCGGCGATTTGCAACGCCTCCAGACAAGGTCGACAATTACCAGACCAAAGCATGATTTTAGGAGGCTTCTCAGGCGTTAAGGTGGACTGGATGTAATCCAGGGATCCCTTGATCTCACGTTCAAGGTCGATTTCCTGATATCCTGCACTCAACTTCAATGGCAAATTCAGCGTCTTGTACATTCCCGATAGGGATTTATCGGAAGGGTCCCAAATATAGGGATGTGAATAGGAGTGGGAGGCAGGTTCGACATTGGTCAGGGCAAAGATCTTTCGCGCGATTTTCTCAAGCGCATCTTGATCTTCCTTGTTCATCACCTGTATGTGTGCCCGAATTTCTGCCTCGATAATCGAAACCGTGATCGGATAAGGGAGGTCCTTGAGAACTTCATCATAGAGGACTTCCGCGCAGGTCTTATCCTTGGCCGTCCAGGATAGAGAGGAAAACCCATCACCATCAATATGGGAGTAAAATATCCGGAGGCCATCGCGAGTCGTTACATCAGGCACCGGAAATGACTCTCCCGGCCAGATTCGATGGAGAAATGCAAAAGGGTCGATATAGGAAAGGCGCGATTCGTCTGAAGCATCAAAAAGGAGGTAAGGTGCCAGGATAGCTCCTCCCCAACTGGTGGTATAAATGGCATCAAACCGCTGCTTGGAATGTGGCTCTCCTCCATCGGCCAACAGGGAAAGAAAGACATCTGACGATTCAGGAGCCCAGTGGTCTTCAAATCCCAGCGGGCTTGGCAATGGTTTTACCTCATAGTTCAGAACGGATTCATCGACTTGCGAAAAACCTACTTCAGCACCCTTCTTCAACGCATTTCCATCTCCACGCAGTCTCAGTCGCTCAGTGATCTTTGACTTTGCGCCAAGTCCGCTAAAGCCGTAGCTTCCGAGAAAAACGACCTTCTTTCCTTCGTCAATCCGCTCAATCAACCAGTCGGCGTAGCGATACATCAGGGCGGTGGGAATTTTCATGGTTTCATCGAGGATGAAACCTGAGTAGTCATTTTCTACACCGACTTCCGGAAGCCCTTCGGACACATCATGGTATTCCACCTCATAGCCCATCCATTCCAGCGGAGCCTGGAGCAAGATGAGCGCGGTTGTATCTTCTGGAAAAACCCTGTAGTCTTCGGCTTCGTCGGGATCATGTCCGTAGAGAACCAAGATGCGCCTGGCAATTTCACCAACAGCACCGCTTATCTGTCCCTGCAATTCTGGCGTAGTCAAAAAGGGGATAGCTCCGAGATCGCGGATTTTTTCATCCGTTGCCTCGGCAATTTCAGGCTGTAGTGGATCTACGTAATCGACGACATAAACGTCCAAACCTTGGTTCATGGCCTTTTCAATCTGGAGTTCGAGCAGTTTCGTGGTTGAGGTTGGCACGGGCTTATAGCCGTAGTCACCCATGTTTCCCACGAAGGTCTGGTAAACAGATTCGACCATCATGCCATCGATCTGTTGGCTTAGGGAATCTAGCCAACGAAAGCCTCGATTGACGACAATCTCAACTTCCGGATACGCCGTCCGCAGTTCAGAAACCAGCGCAACCAGAGCCTCGTCAAACTCCAAAGCACGATCCGGATATTCCCGCATCAAAACTTCAGCACTGTCCAGGGTATCGAGAAAGAATCCGTCAAAACCCTTCGCGATCGCCGAAGCTGCGATTTCATGAATCACATAGTTCCGCCAAGCTGGATTCGTCAGGTCCACCATCCGAGTCCCCCACTCTTGGTTTCGGGAAAGCAACTCCACTCCAAGATCGTTGGCGGCTTGGTGGATCTCGTCCTGATCATTGGCTGAAACTTCGACCACGCTCAGGTAAGCGAGATAGCGATTTCCCAGAGTTTGGCCGACCGTCAGATCCACCTTCGAAGTTGGCTGAAGAATGGTGAGGTCGTAGGCAAGCAGCAGATCTTCATTCGGTTCAGCAGAGTAATCGATGAACAAAGAGTCGGCTTTCGCGTTCAGGGTAACCCAACCCAGGATCATCCAAAACCACAGACATTTCTTGAATCGTAGATGCATTGGCATTTCGGTGACGGTGTTTAGGCTGCTACCAACTCGGCATTTCGCACCGGCTTGGCACTATCAATAAGATCTCTGATCCCTGCTTCCAAGGTCACATTTGTCGAGAACCCAAGCACATCCCGAGTTCGTGAAGGATCTCCTCCTGAGTGGATAATTTCACCAGCCCGAAATTTCTGGTAAACGGTCTGGCCCTCATGGGGATGCAAGTCCTGAAAAATCTGGATCAATTCGTTCAACGAACGGCGACGCCCGGTGCAAATATTGAGAGGCGCTGACGAGTCCGTGGCAACACCAGTTGCGGCAATACAGTTCGCCCGAGCCACGTCATAGACTGAAACGAAGTCGCGCGTTTGGGTGCCATCACCAAAGACCGTCACGGGCAATCTCTTCTGGAACCGATCCGCGAAGATCGAGATCACTCCGGAGTAGGGGCTATTCGGATCTTGTCGGGGGCCATAAACATTGAAGTAGCGCAGGCTGGCCGTTTCGATCCCGAACGAATCCGCATAGGACTTGATAATCACTTCTGAAGCCAATTTGGAGGAACCGTACTGACTCACTGGTCGGGGAGGGTAACGCTCTTTCAGCGGGATTCGTTGATGATCGCCATACGTTGCGGCCGAAGATGAAAAGATCAGTCGGCGAATCCCCTGGTTCCGGGCGACTTCACAAGCCATGTGAGTTCCTTGAATGTTCAATCGAAAGTTGATCGTCGGCTCTGTTTCAGCCTTGGTCACACTGACCAATCCGGCCAGATGAATCATCGCCTCAGGGCGAGCAGCCTTACCGATTTTCTCCAACTCCCCGGGCACCAGAATGTCCGCCTGAATAAACTGGAAAGACGGATGCTCCAGAGCAGTCGTTAGGTTGGCTAGAGAACCCGTTGATAGATCATCGACGCAAGTCACTTCGTGACCACCAGCTAATAAATGGTCTACCGTGTGGCTCCCGATAAAGCCTGCTCCGCCAATCACTAAAACTTTAGAAAACATGACAAATTTGCTAGCCAGTCTTACTTGTTGTGGAAATTGCGAAAACTATCATTTTTGAATCTCTAAATTCTTACTCGCGCAGATTCAAGTGTTTTTGAGCAAAACTTCGATCGCCTTAGCTGTCTTGCCCGCTTGGATCGGCTCCCCCCCTCCTCTTGATCCAAAAAACGAATACGCCATTCCCTGTGTCTTCCTGCATGGAACTACGGCCCGGGCGCGAAAAATGGCACCTGCCGAACCGTTCAAATGGCCTACGAGACGGTCGGTTCAGGTACCGCGATTCTTGCGCATACCGGTGTGACCGAAGAAATTGTCAGGGAGAGCTAGAAGGGAATGCCAAAGAAAAGTCCTACCGACTCAAAGGCTCTAGTCGCTGAGGCGATCATCCACATTGGCCCGGGTGCCCTCCAGGGAAATAGCTTTACGCCCTACTTCGCCAGATTCGCAGTAAAGACAAAGTGCTCGAAAGTTGTGACTCTGGAGTTGACGCGGACGGCGGCAAAAAAGGTGGCCATCGCAGCAGCTACAACGAAGCCAGCACCATACCAAGCCTCGTATGCCAATAGCGTAACCCCACTCAAGACGGCGTTTCCAATCCCAAAGATAGCAGCGGCAACCAGAGCTCCTCGTCGATCATCCAGATAAAAGAGGATCGTCAGCATGGAGAGAAAAATGATCAGGAGGAAGGCTCCAATCAAGGTCACTCGGAAAATCCCAAGTTGGAGCGCGCCGATTCCGAAGACCGCTGCAAGCTGATCCGCAAAGACCAGAAGCACCAACGTGACGCCTCCTTGCACCGCAAACAGCAGGCTGAACCCAGATCGAAGACTCTGAATCATTTCAGACTTCGCCCCTTCTATCTCCCGTAAGGTCCCACCTCCATTGGTTTCCTCAAAAAAGCGATGAAACGCAGTTGCAAATCGGGTCTCCAACGTGAGCAAGAAGACAGCAAACCCGGGCACAATGGAAAGCAGGCTCAAGTAGATCGCCAAATCGTAAGCCGGCGCGGCGTGCAGAGCACCATTAACGACCAGAGTCCGTTCGCTAAACCACCAGAAGAGAATTTTATCAATCCAGATGCCAACGTTGTAGAACAGACCGCAAAAAGCAAGTTCCGGAAACCGACGAAAACTGCGGAGAAATCCCCAATCTGCCATCACTTCACTTTCATCGAGTTCTCGCTTTAAGAGCCACAGCAGACTTCCCAGAAGAACGCCATGCCCTAACGAGAATGCAAACACGGCAGCGGGAACTCCCCAGTGAGAAGCCGCAAACCACGCTGCAAAACAACTGCCCAGATAGCCCACGACAAATCCGAGGACCACGCTTCGATAACGCTGCAGGGCTCCGAGATAGTTGGTACACACAAAGATCATCGCCACGTTGGTATGCAGCGTAATGGCGCCAATTTTGTAGACAGCCGTCCCATTGACCAAAAAGCCGAAGAGGATCACCCCACCTACGAGAGAAATGCCGCCCGCCAATACCAGAGCGCTGAGACACGTCGGCATGAGCAATCCCGACTGCTTCTTGGACAACGCGTCTGCCGCGTGACGGGTCAGCACGAGATGAAGTGCCCCGGTGAGAATCAGCGCCAACGCATAGGCATGGGTAATCGTCGTGGACAACAGGGTTCGGTCATCCTCAGACAAATGACCTTGTAAAACCAGATTGAGGACCGCGATGGAAAAGATAGAAATGATCCAGGGTCCACAACTGAGAATTCCGGCAAAAAGGTAAGCCTGAGTTGCTCCCACCAAGGTTCGCCGCTCCAACAGCTTGCGCATTTCGAATCCAATTCCAGCCATTAGAGTGTTTCTTGAGTTGGTGTTTGCTCTTCGTTTTGTAGAACGTGATCCAGCCGTTGCCTCGGAAGTCCCAAGTAAAGTTTACGATACGCCTCGATCACACCACGTTCATCGTAGCTCGCCATCATCCGCGCCTTCCCAACCCAGCCAAACCTATCTTGCATCTTCCGGTCACGCAACACTTCCGTCAGCGCATTCCCGAGAGCCGCGGCGTCTCCGGGAGGAACAATCTTTCCTGCCGCCCCCAAAGAAGGCATTTCGCCTTGCCGTCCCAAAACCAATTCCGCGCACGAACCTACATCCGTTGACACTACGGGAATCTCTGCCGCAAATGCCTCCAAGACACTGAAAGGCAATCCTTCGCTCACGCTGGATAGAGCCATAACATCGAACAAAGGAAGTGCATCCTCCAAGGACTTGGATCCGATGAGCGTCACCTGTTCCCTCAGGTCGAGTTCTGTGATCAGTTGGCGGCATCCCGCTGCATAGGCCTCATCTTCATCAGTGGGGCCAACGATCAAAAATTTCGCCGTGGGCAACGCGCTACAGGTAATCCGCGCAGCCCGAATAAGAGTTCGGACATCTTTAATCGATACCACTCTCCCCAAGAACCCCACAACCATCCGCTCCGGCTCTGCGTCTCGCTTCGCTTTGCGAGCCTCGATGATCGGCAGAAAGCGGTCCAGTTTCACACCATTTGGAATAATTTGGAGTTTCTCGGGATGGGCCCCGAATTCCACCTGAAGATCCGAGTTCTGCTGGAACAGCGATACGATCTGCGCAGCCGATTCGTAAGAAAGCTGCCCCAGGCGGATGAAGAATTCGGTCCACAGATGGCGAAGAACCCCCACTCCATCCACTTTCATTTTCGCTTGTGGAGCCAATCCCGCAGACCACTCGGATCGCAAGAGGTCGGTCATTCGCTCCCGCACATAGATCCCATGCTCGGAAAGAAGAAATGGTTCACCGGTGGAACGAGCTGCCATCGCTCCCAAAAGACCGGCATACCCAGTCGAAACGCTGTGATAGAGATGAGCAGACGGCAACTGGCTTACCGCTCTGAGCGTCTTCCACAGAGGCTCTACGAGAAACCGGGAGTTCCAGAAAAAATCGACGAAAGACTCCTCCTCGAAATGATCGCGATAGGAAGAACACAATACTCTCCAAACAGCCGGAGTTTGCCAAACGGTTTCAAATTCATAGCGCTTGGTCAACTCGAAGACGATATCGAACAGTCGTCCCGTCATCTCGACGGCGGTTCGATGCTCCTTCCTACTACTCTCACAACAAGCTCGAAAGGTATCGCAAGCGGCCTCCAGCAATGGGTCGCTCTCGACCCTCTTTCTTACCTTCGCATCGTTGTCGAATCGAGGTGCATCAGGAGATGAAAAAAGGAAACAAGACTCCAGGAAGCGGACTTGCTCGGGAATCTGGTATTTCTTCTCGCCCGCCGACCTCTCGTCCGAACCAAGAAACAAAATCCCAAATTTCAATTCCGGCATCGCCGAAATAATCTGATGAACCCACGTGGAAACGCCTCCTTTGACATAGGGGTAGGTCCCCTCTAGCAGGAAACACACGTCCAGGACTTCGCGATCGGAAGCATTCGACACCATGGTTTCCCTCTGAAGTTCGTTATCCATCGACGCGACTCTGTGGAATGTTCGAATCCGAAGTCCAGAAATCCAAACAACGCTTGCTGAGTATCCGCTCAGGCGAGGCTTCATGCTCCGTTCGCAAGATCTGTTGAAGCCTCTGCCAATCCCCTCTCGCGGCGAGAGAGCGACACTCCAATCGGAACCCATCCTGTTCCGTCCCTTTGACTTGTTTCAGCCGAGTAATCACGTCTTCGAGCGCCTCTGGCTGATCGAGTCGATCATAACACTCGCCCAGACCAATCAACGCTTCAGGATGAAACGGTTCTTGATTCAACACCTCTTGATAGAGCTGTGACGCCTCTTTCAAAAAAGTCCGATCCACTTCTCTGACGCTTGCCCCCAATACCGCTCGCCTCTTCGTCGCAAACGCAAGCCGAACCTTGGTCTCGAGGCAATCTGGTATTCTCTTCGCTTGGGCTTGAAACCTGCTCTGCGTGTTCTCAACTTCGTCTCTGAGCGTCGCTAATGCGGCACTGGCCATGAGTTGAGTTCTTGGATCTCCCTGACGATGAAGCCTCTTGAGCAATCCTAAACCCGCCGGATGAAACTCTTGACGAAGCCAAACGACAGCCCCTTTCAACGCCCCCCTTCGAGCCTCATTCAATCGGGAGACCAACGGAATGGGAGCGATCTCTCCCGACTCCACCAACGAGAGCGCACCTCTGCCAAGAGGATTCCCAAACACGTAGGCATCATCCTCACCTTGATTCCGATCGACTCTTTTCACGTTTCCGAGAAGCCACGAAGCGAGGAGGATTCCTATCACAGGCTGAGACAAACCAACGAACAGGGCTAAAAGTGAAACCGTGGTAAATCCTCGAGAGGACCCCTTCTGGGAAATCGCCATCGCCAACAGAGACACGATCACAAGCAGGTGGATGGAAATCCCCAACCACACCTGTTGCGATAGCATCAACCCCAGCGCCAGGGCGTCGAACCCGACCAACCCCCATCGCAATATCCAATCTCGCTTTGAATCCTTCACCTTGTTTCCCCTAACCAATGAATTCCAAACTACGGACCTCAACCTTTACACCATCCCCATCCACTTCTAACCACGAGGCCGCAGCATAATCATCCTCAACCGAAATCAAAACTCGGAGCTCCGTCCCGACGACAGCCATCACATCACCTGGATTGAGACGGGACTGCGCTCGCCGCTTCAAACGCTCCACCTCTTGATCGCTGTTCGTGCTTAGGCTAAACGCCACAATCCGAAATTCCAGAAAGAGACCTTCGTGCATCTGTTTGGCGAGATCCAGCCGCCTTTGAAACGCGCTTTCAGTGAGTATATCCTCTTGTTGATCCAGTGATTTTTGATTACCTGGATCGCAATGATGGCAACTCACCCAATTCCATAAGGCATCAAGCCTGGCAAAATTCTCCCAATCAATCTGCTCAAAGTCCATGCGTCGGATGACCAACAGCGCATCAGGAAGTTTTGGTTGAGAATCCTCTGAAGCGAACCAGGGAATCGCCACTAATAGATTGTCAGGCACGCCCTTCGCCGATTTCCACAGGTGCCGACAACTCACAAGCTGTCCTGACCGCAAAGCCGCGGCAATCACTCCTTCCGCCGAATCCGGGAGCAAAACGTTCGCAAAATCGTCACCTTCGGAAGTGGTCATCTCAAAGCGATCGTTCCCGTGCTCGTTGATCGTTCGGCGATAGATTGCGGCCGAACGAACTCCAAATTGAAACCGGATCAGATCCAGAAACCCAGAATCGATCCGGCTTGATCCTTCTCGAAACAACCGCCCCAACTCTTCGGGAAGCGACGAGAACAAGGAATCCCGCATCAAGATAACTCGTTTCATCTTGATATGCTCTTGTTGAAGCAGTTCGAGCGAGCCATGAAGCCGCCTGACGCGAGCACTCTGCGCTTCATGATTCATCTCAATTTCGGCGGCTCTTCCTGCCACCAAAAAATAACCGGTTCCCCCCACGAGCCCGACACCAAGCAACGCGAGAAAATAATAAGCGTGCTGGGCGAAAAGACTCGGATAGCCTTGGTCAAATTCCGAACTTTGCCAGATCAAAACCGCTACAGTAACCCCCAACGCGGCGACGATCCCCGGTTTGACACCATATCGAGCCCCGAGAAATAGCGGAACCAGAAGCCACGGTGTTGGATTGACGTTCATCCAACCAGGATCTTGACCAGCTAACCACACGTTCAGCACGGCTAAGACAAGCCCAATTAAACAACCATCATGCCAAGCTCCTCCCGCCCGGATCCAACGATCAAGTCGTACCTTCAAGGAAGAACAAGAACTTAGCCACGCAGAAGGAAGCTTTTTCCCGACAAATCGTTCTATAACCGACAAAACTACCATGTTTGCAAAGGTGATGAGTTTATTGAAATTTCAGACACTTTACCATCTCGATCTCCTAGAAATAGAGCCGAACTCCCACACTCCCAAACACCGAAGAACCGGACTCATTGGCTGCACCAGATCCTTCTGAGAAATAGGAAAGACTCGCGTTCAGATCCGAGGATTTGCTCATCCTCCATGCTAATCCCGTATCCAATTGATAGATGAACTCATCCTCAGAAAAATCGTAAAGCGCCCCGGCTGAACCATGGAGGAAGAGGTCTTTCTTCAATTCATACTGACCAAGAATGACCAATCCATGCGGATCAAAGTCAGTATCATAAAACGCCTCTCCAGGATTCAACGCACTTGAAGAGCCTTCTTCGGTAATGATCGTTGCCGCAGGATCAATCCCTAATCGCTCGAGACCACGATTCGAAAACGTGTTCCCCGAAAATCGCTGATGGGTTCCACGATAGGCAACATAAACGCCATTGGTCTCTTGCGCATTCTCCACGATAGTCTGTTTCAGCTCTAGGTTCAGGTTGTAACCATCTCCCAGATCCTCGTGATTGGCAGAGACGCTTCGCCCGGATGCCCCAGCGGTAAGAAACAACGTTTGATTGATCATTTTTCCCATGCGAAGACCGATCAAGTCTTCCACCGCATCCAAGGCGATCGGTTGAAGTGACTCTACGGAGGCTTGATTCAAATCCCCAAAGGCTTCAAAGTACGACTGACTGCGATGGAACCGTTCCCGCCCAACGGTGAATCCCGCAGAGGCTTGATCAAAACTTCCCCCTCCAACGCGAGCTTCTCCAAAAAATCGGTCTTGGAAACGCTGCCTGATAAAGGAAGACATCCCCCAATTCGTAGCTCCCTCCGTCACCAATAATCCGGGATTTAATGCCGCATCATACACATATCCCCGTACTCCAATCCGACGTTCGGGGGTGACAGACTGCGAGAGTTGTGATCGGACCATCCAAGCCTCTCCTCCGTTTTCGTTCAGTGACTCTATGGAAGTTTCAGAGAAGGACTGCAACTCATGATTGAGCTCCTCAATCATGCGATTCATCTCCAGGACATCTTTGGACTCAGCCGTCGGATTGCTGACCGCTATCTTGTAAGAATCAATGGCCTGCGGAAATTTCCCTCCGGAAATATAACAATCACCAATCGCGCCTTCTCCCGGGAAAGCGCCTTTCTTATAATATCTATTCTTAATATCTAACAGTCGTGGAAGCGCGTCCTCAAACCGCCAATCAAATGCGAGAGCTTGAGCTTGGAGAATCTTTATCTCAGGTTCTTGCGGCCACGTCGCCAAAAGCACATTCGCCTTCACCAACGCTTCGCTCCGTTCACCTCTGCGCATCAATTCGTAGACTTCTTCAGTGGCCGCATAAATGGTGACATCATATTTCAGGACTTTGACATCACGAGCCTCGGGAAAGGATTCGAGAAGTGAGTCCGCTACCGCCAAGGCTTCATCAAAGCGCTTTTGCTTCAGAAGTCGATAGGCACCTGCAATGGATTGACTGAGGATTGCATCTTGGCGGAATTTTTTGGCCTCTGCGCTTCCTGGAAACCGCGACACGGCGTTTTCTGCTGCGGCAATCGCCTCGTCAAATCGCTTCGCATCCAGCAACGCGTAGCCATTTCTTAGCGCGTCATAGAGAGCCAACAGCTCCAACTCATCCCGTGCCTTGGTTTTTTCTGCAGCCGTGGTATCGGAGGAATTCAGAATACGATTCCAGGCCTCACGAGCCTTGGTATATTTCCCAATCGCCCCGTAAGATTCCGCTAATTCACGATCCATCGCAAATTTGAGACCTTCTTCTCTGCGGATGCTTTCCAGCTCAGAAATCACCTCTCGGTATTTCCCTTGGGTTATCAAGGCATGGATGCGCTCCCTATTGGGATCCAATCGCAAAGCCGCGTGGGTGAGCTTGATACCTAATTCTTCACTCCGACGTCTCGCCTCGGTCATGAGAGCATGTGAAAGCTTCTCGTTCTTCAATCGACGATAGACGACATAGAAGTTTACCAATTGGTCATCCGAAAGTTCTTCAACACGATCAAGGATATCAACATCGGAAGGAAGGCTACTGGATCGAGTCTCAGCGCTACTTTGCGCAAAGCCAAATTGGCTAATTGTTGAGCAAAAAGCGAAAACCAAAAGGGTTGCTATCGCTTTTCTATTCTTATCCCAGCAACAGAAAGTCATAATCGTTTCGAACGATCATAACTATTTTAATTATTAACACAACTTAAAAGTCTGGAAACCTAAACATACAGTACGCTGCCAGTGTGAGACATACGGTAAAATGGAGGTGACTACCATCTACCTTGGATCGCAGCAAATCTGAGAGCAGATCATCGTCCCAAAAGGCGTCGAGCTTCAGAAGTCAATCGTTCCCCACAGAGTCGCCGGCAAAGCGCGGAGACCCAATACCCCGGATTGACCAGCCAGATCGCGACGCAATACTGAAAGATCGGAAAGCGCAGTGACATAAAAAACTCGATCAACGCGTGCATCCCGATCAAGGACACTCCCATGGCAAGGGCCCAACGCCGGTCTAAAAGGGCAAGAAACGCGAACAACTCAAGCAGGAATCCGGGCGCAAACAGCACCCGCGCCGCCATCGGATGCTTCACCAACCATTCCGCTCGGACAATCGAATCGCTGTCGAGCGAACCCTCGAGCCGGGAATAATAGGACTGATGCTCTGCTTTGACGATTTCCGACGCAAAATAGGGAGAATTCCAGAGCCACTTCCCATCAGAGTTCTTAAACTTGCTCACGGCGGAGGTCACGTAACAGGCCACGATTACCAGTTGGGTGTAGTAGAGCATTCGGGAATCGATCTCTTGATTCCCGAACCAGGAAAACCCGTCTTTCCGCGCCCGAATCGCGCCTCTCACCGCGACCACGGCCTGCGCCAAGAGGATCAACGAAACCATTTGATAAGTGTGCCCGATTCCGCCCTGAGAATTCGCCAAGGTCCAGGACGCGATGCTAAACGCCGCCAGATAGGGCAAAACCAGCCAAAGGACGATCCCCAACGCATATAGCACACATCCCACTAGGGCGATCCATTCCAGCATCTGATAAATCTCCGCATCGGCCAAAAACGTCAGATCGAACCACTGGGCGATCCCATTCGGCCGCTTCTGGACATCGAACCGATTGTTCTCATTCGGCATCGTCTTGAACCAAACCAAGCTGGCGAAGAGGCACCGAAGAAGAAAAACTTCCCATCGACCGTAGCTCCGGGGCCCGATTCGATCCAGCCAACTCATGATTCTGAAGTGATCAGGGATTCCCTCCGTTGCAGGGCCACGCCAAGCTCAGGGGCGATTTCGACCATGACCAACGCAATGCGTTCCGGCAGTTGACCCGTCTCCCCGATTGCCTCGGAACGTTTTCGAAAAAACGCCAACAGCTTCCGGGCGATCTCCTCCCTTTGTTCAGGATGAAGGTCATGTCGATCGCGAAATCCGAGCTCCTTGGCTCGGTCCTTCAGCCAGGCGTAATAGATCTTCTTCGCTCTCGCCGCCCGCACCCCAAAGACATGCTCCATTGCCACCGGAACCATCTTCCCCGCCTCTGCCTCGTCCGCATCCACCACATAAATGTAGGTCGAAGGCTCCACATTCGGGTTCGAATACATCGGGAAATGGGAAAAGGGGTAAAACTCGCCCAGCACCTGCGTCAGGAGAATTAATCCCGGCAAAATCATCGCCGGATGTCGCCAATTCGCCCGAAACCACCTCGCGAAACGAGCTGGCGCGGCGCGAAGGGATTCAAGAGTGAAAGAAAGAGCCGCCATTGTGCGCCCCGATCTTCATCGAAGCCTGCCTGCCGTTGCAACTCTTTTAACCAATTGATCGGAGAAATTGTGTCGAATCCCCGGCTGCCATCCAACCGCTTTTTTTGCCCCTGGCGGAGTGGACGGGACTTGAACCCGTGGAATGCAGTAAACTGAAAATCCTCGGAAGTCGCTCCAGGAATGCGGTTTCCGTGGATTTAACAAAAACAGCTAAGGTGTAGTTTTATGTAATTTTAAGAACGTGTGCAGTATTTTACTTGCTCTTGCTACGGTGTTCGCGTAGCAATTTGGAAGATGAAAACGACAAAACTAGGACAAGGAAACAAGCCAATTCTCACCTATAACGACGGTGAGGTTTTGGTTTACGCGCCGACTGAGAAACTGCCTTATTTTCAAATCAAGTATCGCAACGATAGCGGAAAGTGGTCGCAGACAAAAAGAGCAAAAAGGGCGAAGGCGATCGAGCTGGCAAAAGAGATAGCCGCGCGCCAGGCTGAAAAAACGGTTGATCAGCCAAAATTAAGCATCAATCAACTCGAACTATTAAAACTGCTTGATCAAATCCCTAATCCTGCAACTGCCGTCTCGCAGATTATCGAACGGTATAACGGCGTGAATCGGCTTCATATCTCTGACGGTTGCGCGGCGCTGAGCGGTGAGTATCGGGCGCGGATAACTCTCGCGGAAGAGAAAGGAAAAGAGCCGCCGAAGAAAACGGTCGCCAAGGTCATCGAAACCAATAACCGGATCAATGAGACGTTAGGCGATCTCTACTTCGATGAACTGAATCCGCAAGTCCTTCAAAAATGGGTAAACAGGCAAGCGGCGAAGTACGAAGCTCGTGGAGTGGTCAACCAGTTCAAGGGCCTAAAGCGGCTGGTGAAGAAAGCGAAGTTTCGCAAGAATGTCCCTGCTGACTTCGATCCGTTCGAAGGCGTCGAACTTCCTAGCGACGAAAGGATCGTCCGCAAGTTCATCTGGAGAGCTGACGAATTGGAAAGCGTGTTCCAAGCCTTGGTTGAAGCTCCAGAGACTCTGAGGGTCTGGAGAGGGGCCTGGAACCGGGTAAGAAGAGACAAGGCGATCGCCATGCTCGCAATCTGCGCCTTCGCCGGCCTTCGACCTTCTGAGGTTCACGGAGTCAAGGGCCAGCGCTCCGGAATCCTTTGGGAAGACATAGACCTTGATCGGCGGCGCTTGTATGTCCGGAAGAGCAAGAATGGAACGGCCCGTTATGTCAAATTGGAACCCAATCCTGGCGTCGGGCTTTCGACCGAAGTTTCCGATTTGATCTTCGGCGCGCTGGAAGCTTGGCTTGAGCCATACCGCGAAGCTCCCGCCTGGGAAATGCCCTGCCAGGCCGACGACGACGCGGTCGCGGCTGGCCATCCGGTTTGCCCTCGTAGTACTCAAGAAATCCTAGCTCACTGGCTGAAGTATGGAGAGAGCAAAGACAAAGCGCCAAGCGGCATAATAGCAACCTACCGCCAGGACGGCTGGCGCAAGACGTGGTTCTCTTCGGCCTGGGCGCTCGGCATCAATAAGCTCTACCTCTGCGACCAGAACGACAACTCTCCGAGCGTCTTCGATAAGCACTATTCCGATCCGGCTCCAAAGAACGTAGGGCTGAGCTGGTTCGGTGTCCGGCCTGCGACTGGCAGGAATAACAAAGTCGTCCAATTCGCAGCATAATCATCATGAAGGAAAACGAGAACATGAAAACGATTCACAATTCACCATGCGCCAATCATCGCGAAACGGGTTTCTGCGGTGTCTGCGCGGCCAGGCAACCGATCGCTAAAGGGGAAGTCAGAGCGGCTTATCATGGCGGCCTAGTTGACGATCTTGCGGCAATCAGGAAAGAGAACAGGGACCAGGCGGAAAGAAAGCGAAAAGCCTACCTGCGCTATCTGAACGGAAAATGAAAACCAGCTCCCGCAAAACAGATTCAGCGTCTCCGGCGTTGGATTCCATGCGCTTGTTATCCTTGCCCGATTCGGACTTCGATGACGTTGCGCTTGGCCTCTTAAACGCTCATGACTTTGCCTTGATTCGCCGCATAGGGCAATGCGTGATCCAACACCAACCAGACGGCGAAATCATCACGTTGAAAAAGAACGAAACGGTAGAGGGTATTTTCCGATTCGCGGGATTCGTCGATGCCGTTAAAGGATAGCTGTCTGCCGATCTCTAATTTCCATAGACTTTCAAGATCAGTTATGCGTTCCTTCGTTTGTGAGTCCAACCTTCGAAACGGTTCTGGTCGAAATGGCCAGGGAACAATTCAAGCAAGGCGATACCAGCAATCCAGTCTGTCGCCATTTCACCCATAGCGTCGTCTTGCTAGCTGACCAGGCCGTCCTTTTGAGGGGCGATGAACCGGGCTGGCGCAACCTGCCTGAGCATTTTGTCATCCTGGCCAACCTGATCGGAAGCGAGCGCAATGCGCTGAAATTTTTTTACTCTGGCCAGTGGCTCCAGGCCAGCTAATCTCATGGAGCCGTATTCGCGATTTCCTTGGGCGCTCATGAAGCGCAACGATCTTAGCGATCGGGAGAAAATTCTGCTCGCCCTGATCGCCAGCTTCCAGGAAATGAACGGCGCTTATTCGCGAACCACTACAGAGCTAGCCAAGCGGATCGGATCGGGAAGAACCAGAACCGCAACCATG
Organism: uncultured Verrucomicrobiales bacterium; assembly: GCA_964351855.1. GTDB lineage: Bacteria > Verrucomicrobiota > Verrucomicrobiia > Verrucomicrobiales > DEV007 > JBCDHN01. The sequence continues at coordinate 1,343 of CAYGQD010000032.1, read as the reverse complement.
CTGGCAAGCCTGAAAGAACGCGGCTGGATCAAGCTCAATTATGCCAAAGGTGTCCGCCAGATCCGGGTTACTGCAAAGAGCCGTCGAGAATGCGGCCTGGCCGTTACCAGGTGTTCCAATCGGGAACGGGGGGTGTCCCAATCGGGAACACAGTATAGCAATGGTATATCAAACGAAGATCGAATCTTGCACGTCTCTGAAGCATTCATGGACTCTGCAATCGGCGACTGATCGCTTGCGGTTTCCGTAACTTCAGCAAAACTGAAAGAATGAGCGACACGCCTGAAACAGATCAAGCCCAATTCGGCACGGGTCGAGTAAGTGTTGATTTTGCTCGCCGACTGGAGCGCGAACGCAATGAAGCCCGGAGCGCGATCGCCAAGACTGAAACTAATGCGAAGACTTCCGAAGTAGTCGCGTCTGATAGCGTGTTTCATCCAGGCGAACCAGTCGAAGCTGTTCCTGCGGCCTTCGCCCGAAGACTGGAGAGCGAACGGAATGAGGCCAGGGAAATCGCCGAACAACTTCGGGCCTGGAAAACTGAACAACTTCGCCAACACGGCCAGGGCCTTACGCCTGATCCGCTTCCGTGGAAGGACTAAACCAGAATGAAACCGCATCCAAAGGCTGGCAAGGTCGCTCAAGACAAGATCGACAAGGCCGTCATTCATCTCGCCACTAATCCAGGCGCAAAATACCGCGACCTTATGAAAGTGTTAGCGTGTTCGGAATCAACCGCACGCAAAGCACTAACGCAAGCTAGGTGCATTATCGCCCAAAAGAGTGCAGAGAGACGGGAAATGATCGAAACAGACACCGATGACACCTTGAAACGCCTCGCGCCACGTCACGTCAGGCTGACTGAGCGCCTTTTGGATACCCTCGAAGCTAAGCTGGCGCAAGTTTGGGACGCGGAAGCGCGGGAGTTCATCCCCTTTGAAGTGGCTGTAAAGGGGCCTGACGGCGAGCTAACGACGTTGGAAGAGGTTATCAGCGTCAAAGAGCTAAAGACGCTTGTGGACTCCGCCAGGGGTCTTCAGGCGTATCTGGAAGCCGCGACGGGTGACGACGTAAGGAAGAAGCGCGAAGCGCAAGGGGCGAAGACTCCGGCCCTGGAAGGCGGGAAGCATCAGCATATTCATTTCCACGGCGACGGCGGCCAGGCTGGCGATCGGAAGGCGGAGCTGGAAGCGATGCTCGCCGAACGCATTCCTGTTTTATCAGAGTGAGCGGGTTTCTATCCCGTTCTCTTCTACGGGTAAAATGCTACGAAATCAGAGATTGCTACGCGATTGCTACGAAAACGGGGGGTGTTTCGGCCCTGGAATCATGGGGTATCGACG
>CAYGQD010000031.1:0-46570 GCA_964351855.1 uncultured Verrucomicrobiales bacterium | reverse complement strand
CTACTGGAAACATTTCTTCAAAATCGGGCTGGTCGAGCCGGAGGACGATTTGCGCGACACCAATCCTCCGACAAATCCCGAATTGCTGGAGGCGCTGGCGGAACACTTCATCGAGAGCGGATTTGACCTCAAAGAAGCCATCCGTGTCATCACCCGCAGCCAAGTCTATCAGCTCAGTTCCGAGACCAACGAGCACAACATGGTGGACCGGCAGAATTACTCTCACTTTTATCCCAAACGGATGCAGGCGGAGGTCTTGCTGGATTCCCTGGACTTGCTGACCGGCGCGACCACGAGCTTCGCCGATCTTCCGGCAGGAACGCGAGCCGTCGCTCTTCCCGACAACAGCTACAACACGTCCTCAGCGTTTCTCAGGGTTTTTGGGCGGCCGAACGCGGCGAGCGTCTGCGAATGCGAGCGCGTCCAGTCGTCCAGCCTGGCACAGAGCCTTCATCTCATGAACTCCGCGGAGGTGAAGGGTAAACTGGCCGTAGCCAACGGTCGCGCCGATCGGCTATCGCAGTCCGGACCGGTGGAGGATGGTGTGACCGAGATTTACTACACCGCGTTTTCTCGCCCGCCCGCAGCTGATGAAATGGAAATCGCCAAAGAATTTGTCCTGAAGGAACGCACCGATTCGGCCGGGAACCCGCTTGATCCCCAGCGAACGAAGCGACAAGGCTTCGAAGATCTGATCTGGGCGATCCTGAACACCAAGGAGTTTCTCTACAACCATTGATTTCCCAATCCATGATTCGCACATTCGCTATTTCCTCGCTAGCCACCCTGCTATTTGCCGCGCCGGCCTTTGCTCAGCTAGTCGTCCTGCCGGCGCCACGGTTGATGACGATCATGCCGATGGGAGGTCAGACCGGCAGCACAGTAGAAGTCACCATCACGGGCCAGAACACGGAGGACGTCACCGAGTTGCTCTTCTCGACGCCCAAAATCACGTCCAAGCCTCTCCTCGGACCGAATGGAAATCCCGTGGAGAACCAGTTTGTCGTAACGATCGCGTCAGACGCGCCGGTCGGGGTCCATGACGTCCGGGTGATGTCGCGGCTGGGCATCTCCTCGGCACGGGCATTTTCCGTGGGCAAGTTGCCGGAGCAAACCCGGACCGAGCCTAACACCTCGCTGGAGACGGCCATGTCGCTGCCAGTGAACTCGATCTGCAATGCGGTGATGACGAAGCGGGCGGTCGATTTTTACCGGTTCAAGGCGAAGCGAGGGAAGCGGATCGCGGTGGAGTGCGCCTCTGTGGGGATTGATTCCAAGCTGACGCCCGTTTTGATCATTGCGGATGCAAAGGGACGGGATCTGATGGTCAACCGGACGGGCGGCATTCTGGATTTTACACCGCCGATGGAGGGCGACTACGTGATCAAGGTCAACGACCTGACCTATCAGGGAAGCGAGCGGCATTTTTACCGGCTGGCGATTCAAGAAGTTGCAAGAGATGCGACTCCGCTGCGGCAACCGTCCACAGCCAGGGTAAGTTCGATGTCCTGGCCACCGGAGGGGCTTTCTACTGCGGCAGAGACGGTGGAAGCCGAGCCGAACGATACGCCGGGTCAGGCCCACAAGCTTCCCTTACCCTTTGATGTCGCCGGCACATTTTTCCCCGCGGCAGATGTGGACACCTATGAGTTTTCCGCCAAAAAAGGGGAAACCTGGTGGGTGGAAGTGGCCTCGGAGCGGCTAGGACTACCGACTGATCCGTTCGTCCTGATCCAAACCGTGACCCAGCAAGATGGAAAGGAAATGCTGGTGGACGTGGCGGAATTGTACGACATCAAGAGCCCGGTCAAAGTCTCCAGCAATGGCTATTCCTACGATGGCCCTCCCTATGACGTGGGTTCGCCCGATGTGTTGGGCAAAGTCGAGATCAAAGAAGATGGGACGTATCGGTTGCAGGTTCGGGATCTGTTTGGAGGCACGCGCAATGATCCCAACAATCGTTACCGCCTGATCGTGCGCCAAGCGGCCCCTGACTTCGCCTTGGCGGCATGGGCGGTTCACATGACCCTGCGCAATGGCGATCGCGCAGCGTTTTCCAAACCGATGGCCTTGCGGGCAGGCGGCGCGATGGCGCTGGAGGTGCTGGCGATTCGGCGAGATGGTTTTAACGACGAGATTGAACTGAACATGGAAGGGCTCCCGGCGGGAATGACCGCCACGGGGCTGAAGATTCCCGCCGGAAAGTCGGTCGGGCACATCATCATCACGGCAGACGAGTCTGCCAAACCCGGGTCTTCGCTGGCCAACATCACGGGCCACGCCACCATCGACGGAATAGTAGTAACGCGCCCTTGCCGCCTCGCTTCCATGGAATGGCCGGTGCGGGATGCGAAGCAGGAAATCCCCAGCCCGCGGCTCGTAAACCATGTTCCGGTTTCCGTCAGTCAATCGGAGAAAGCGCCGCTGAGCTTGGCTGCGGCGGAGGACAAGGTCTGGGAAGCCACGGTGGGCGAGACGCTCAAGATTCCGCTGAAAGCAACTTGGCGGGAGGAATTCTCCGGCACCTCGATCAAGTTGAAGACATACGGCGCGGGTTTTGAGAACGTGAAAGAGTTCGAACTCCCGCTCAAAGCGGAGACCCACGAAGCAGTCATTGATCTCGCGTCGCTCAAAACCCCGCCGGGTGACTACACCATCGCTTTTTACGGCGGTGCAGTGGCAAAATACCGCTACAACCCGGTTGCGGTTGCAGAATCCGAGGCGGCTCAGAAAGCGGCGGAAGCTGAAGCCAAAGCCTCTGCCGAGCGAGCCAGTAAGCTGGCCACCGAAGCCGCCAACGCGCCCGCCGAGCAAAAGGCCGCTGCTGAAGATGCAGCGAAGCAGGCTGTGGAGAAGCAGAAACTGGCAGACAAGGCATTAGCGGATGCAGCCAGCCGGATAAAAGCCGTCACCGCCGCCGCAGCGCCGAAAGACACCGTCGACATCTACGTTTCGAAGCCCATTCGCATTACCGTGAAACCCGCTCCCGCAGTCACCGCAGCGGCGGCATCGACAGAGAAACCATGACCGTTCCGTTTCGATATCTTACGGTCAGCTATCTACTGGTCGTCACGGTTGCGAACGCTGCAGACCCGGACTTTTACCGGGACGTCTATCCGTTCCTCAAGGCGAACTGCATCTCCTGCCACAACAAGACCACGACCAAAGCGGGGCTGAACATGGAGACGCCGGAGCTGATGATCGAAGGTGGCGATTCCGGCCCGTCCATCGTTCCCGGAAGTAGCGCAGAGAGCCTTCTCGTTGAGGCATCCCTGCATTCAACCGATATCGAGATGCCGCCGAAGAAGAACAAGACAGGAGCGGTGAAACTGGCACCCAAGGAAATCGCGACTCTCAAGCTGTGGATCGACCAAGGTGCCAAATCGTCGGTGCAACAAGAACGTCAAGTGGTCTGGCGACCGCTGGCACCGGGCGTGCATCCCATTTACGCGGCGGCGATAAGCGCAAACGGACGATTTGTGGCTTGTGGCCGCTCAAACAGAATTTACCTCTACGATCTGGCGACACGGCGACTGGTGGATCAGATCGAGGATCGGGAAGCATCGTTGGATGGGGCGCATCGTGCGATGGTCCACGCGCTGGCGTTCAGCCCGGACGGTAGCCGTCTGGCATCCGGTAGTTATCGCGAGGTGAAGATTTGGCGAAAGGAACAGGGTCCGCCCATGGATCGCAAGGGAGATGCGACGTTAGGATTGCGGATAGCCGCGTTGACGTCGGATGGGAAGCAAATCGTGGGCGTTGATTCGCAAGGGGCGTTGCTGGTTCTCAACGCGGCGACCGGCAAGGTCACGAAGAAGGTGGCCGACGTTGCGCCTTCGGGCATCCTGTTGCTCAGCATATCTCCAGATGCGACGAAAGTGGCAGTCTTCGCCGAGGGCTGGCATCTGAGCGTGTGGAACCTGGCGGATGGCAATCGGCTTCATGGCCAGGACACGCCGGATTTGACGCTGCAAACACAAACCAGGGCGGCTCACAACAAACACGCGGCCGCAGTCAAAGCGCAAAAGGCAGCAGAAGCGGTGTTGCCTCAGGCGCAGGCAAAAGAATCAGATGCGACGAAATCAGTGGCGGATCTAAAAGCGAAACTGGCCCAAGCGCCGAACGAATCGCTGCAGGCCCAACTTGCAGATGCCGAAGCCAGACTCAAAGCCGATACTGAGGCTGAAACGGCAGCAACGGAGAACCTGAAGACGGCTCAGAAAGCGGTCGCGGCAGCAAAGAAGGCGGCGGACGAAATGCAAGCGAAGCTGAAGGTGGCGCGTCAGGCTGGGATTCAGGCATTGGCTTGGACCCAGGATAGCAAGGCGATCATCACGGGCGGAAGCGACAAGATTGTCCGGACCTGGACGTTGCCTGCGTCTGGGACTTCCGAAATGGCTAAGCCGAACGAATTGAGAGGCTCTGCCGGGGCAATCATTGCCTTGGCGGCAGGAGCAAATCCGGACCATCTCGTTTCCGCCGGGGCTGACAATAAGGTCCGGATCTGGAGCGTGGCTCAAGGAAAAACCGTCCGGGAGATCGCCATCGCCGGGATTGTGGATTTGGAGGTATCGGCCGATGGCAAACATCTCGCGACCGCGGGAACGGATGGTGCGATTCGAATCTGGGACACCGAAACCGGCAAACAAACGGCGGAACTGCGGGGAAGCATTTCAGAGTTGCGCGAGAAGGAGAATTTGGACTGGACGATCGCAGCTCAGGCGCTTGAGCAGTCGTTTCAAAAGACGAAGACGACCCAAATCGAGGCACGGAACAAGGCGCTGGACGAACTGTTGAAAAAAGCGAACGACGCAATCGCCGCTATGACCAAAAAGCTGCCGATGGTGGAGAAAGCGGTGAAGCCCTTGGAAGAGGCGCGGTTGGCCGCGGAGAAAGTCGTGGACGAAGCCGCTGCGGCAGCGGAAACAGCCAACGCCAACGGCAAGCCCGACGCAGCATCGGTGAACGCGTTGAAGTCGGCCCAGGACAAGCTGATTACCGCTGAAACGAAGGAAAACGATGCCATTGCCGCGTTTGAGGCGGTCAAGAGCAACATTACCGACGCCGAGGAGCAGGTGAAACGGATCACCGCGACCCAAGCGAAGAACGCGGAGGAACTGGCGCAGGCCGAGGCAGCCAGCGAGGCAGCCAAGACGTTGCAAACGGAAGCCTCCGCCAAATTGAAGGCCGCTCAGCAAGCTCTCGCCAAAACCACGGCGAAGCCACTGGCCGTGACGTTTTCCTCCGATGGTGAGCAAGTCGCGGTGGCATTTGACGATGGCTCACTTAGGGTCTGGGCCGTGGCAACGGGCGAACCGATTGCTGAAACCCTCGGCGAAGCGACAACGGCAGCTTCGCTGGTGCAACGCCCGGATAGAGCGTTTGTCGTCTGTGGACCGAACGCGTCCCTCACCGCAACCAGCGCGAAAGGCCGATGGGTCTTGGATCGCGTCTTGGGCGGCGAAAAGGACCTTGCTCTGTTTTCTGACCGCGTGAACGCGCTTTGCTTCAGTCCGGATGGCCGGACCCTGGCGACGGGAAGTGGCGAACCCTCGCGCACCGGCGACGTAACATTGTTTGAGGTCGCAACCGGCAAGCTGAGCGCGACCTGGAAGGAACATCATGTGGACAGCGTGCTCAGCCTGGATTTCTCCCCGGACGGTAAGCTGCTCGCCTCCGGCGCGGCGGACAAGATCGCGCGCGTAGCGGATGTGGCGACGGGCAAACCAGTGAACCTGTTTGAGGGCCACACCCACTATGTCACCAGTGTGCGGTTTCGCGCGGATGGGCGCGTCTTGGCCACAGCTGGCGCGGATGGGGTCGTGAATGTGTGGGACATGATTCAGGGCGAGCGAAAGAAAAAGATCGAGGGCTGGACCAAGGAGGTGACCTCCCTGCAGTTCATCGGCGCGACCAACCAAATCGTGACTTCCGCCGGCGACAATTTGATCCGTATCGTGACCGACGACGGAGCGCAGATCCGCTCCATCAGTAAGCTGCCAGACTTCATGCAGGTCGCCGCCAGCACGGCGAGCGGAAACACCATCGTCGGAGGCGGCGAAGACAGTTTCCTCCGAATCTGGAACGGTGCTGACGGCAAGGAAATCACCGCCTTTGGCACCCAATAAATCATTCCCACGTTTACCTTTATCGACATGTCACCCAAGAATTCATCCCTTAACTGCACCGGGCCGCTGCACCGCCGCGGGTTCATGCGATTCGGCATTCACGGCTTTGCTTCGCTCAGTCTAACGGATGTGCTTCGACTGCAGGCTGAAAACGCATTGAAACCGAACCACAAAAAGACGGCGGTCATTCTGGTGTGGCTTCCGGGCGGACAGTCCCATGTCGATACCTGGGATCCAAAGCCGGATAGCGGTAGCGAATACAGTGGCCCCTTCAAAACCATTCCGACCAAAGTGCCCGGCACGAGGGTTACCGAGTTGTTGCCAGAGTTGGCCAAGATCGCCGATAAATTCACCATCCTGCGATCCATGCACCAGACTGCGGGCGGACATCCGGCGGGCTCCATGCAGATGTTCTCCGGTGATTCCGACACCCGCGACAAACCCAAACCGCGATTGCCGGACTGGATGTCGGTCACCAACTACCTGCGATCCCAAGAAGGAGGGCGCGAAAATCCGTTGCCGCACTACGTCGGCGTGAATCCACCTCCAGCGAACTACAGCGGCCCAGCCTATCTCGGCGACGCTTTTTCCCCCTTCTCGGTGACCTCTGATCCGAATCGGCCCAACTTTCAAGTTCCGAACATCGGCCTGTCCGACCCGGCGGAAACGCGCCGATTAAGTAACAAGTTAGCCCTGCGCAAAAGCCTGGACCGCCTGGAGCGAAGCTTCGATGTAGAAGGCGAGCTTGGTGCGCTCGATGAATTTGAGGAGCAAGCCAGGGTCCTGCTGACCAATCCGCAAACTCGCGATGCGTTCGACCTGAACCAGGAAGACACCAAGACGCGGGATCGTTACGGGCGGAATCAGTGGGGCCAACAGCTGCTGCTCGCGCGGCGTCTGGTTGAATCCGGTGTGGACGTGGTCCATAGCACCTTGAGCGGTCCTCTCTGTGGCCGAGTCAATAACTGGGACGATCATGCGGTCAACCAGCACCAGTTCGAGGCACTGCGCTTCCGCATGCCAACCTACGACCAGGCGGTTTCCGCGTTGATCGAAGACGTCTACGCCCGGGGTCTCGACAAGCGCGTTCTGGTGGTGGTAACCGGAGAGTTCGGCCGAACGCCAAAGATCAAATACGACCGCAGCACCGGTGCGGGGAACGCCAGTGGCCCAACCGGTACCTTGCAACCTGGCCGCGATCACTGGCCGCGGGCGTTTTCCAACATTTGGGCCGGCGGCGGCATCGAGACCGGCGCAGTGATCGGCGCCAGCGACAAACGCGGCGAAGACGTGGTCGAGCGCCCCTGCGGTCCCCATGACTACCTGGCCACAATTTACCACCATCTGGGAATCGACTATTCCAAAGTCACGATTCAAGACTTCAATGGACGTCCGACTCCGATTGTCGACGATGGGAGGCCAATACCGGAATTGATCAGTTCCTAAAACGGGGAGTTCATCCAATCTCGAAACCCATCGATCTCTCCGCCTCACGTTCGCCAAATTCACCTGGCTTCCATGAATTCAAAGCTCATTCTCACCATGGCGCTCCTGCCTCTCGGTTTCTGCTGTGAGGGTTTCGCTCAAAAGCGGAATCTCGACATTCCCTACGTGGAATCCGGTCATGAACGACAGGTCCTCGACATTTATACCCCTGAAGAACCGGCCGGGGAAAAGCTTCCGGTCATCTTCTGGATCCATGGTGGCGGTTGGCAAACCGGGGATAAGGGCAACGTTGCCTTGAAGCCCAAGGTTCTCACCGAGCGGGGATTCCTCTTCGTATCGACCAATTACCGCCTTTTGCCGGAGGTCGAAATGGACGTGCTGATCGGCGACGTGGCCAAATCGCTCGGCTGGGTCCACCAGAACATTAGCAAGTACAACGGCGATCCGAATCGGATCATTGTCGGTGGGCATTCCGCAGGGGCCCAACTTGCGGCCTTGCTCTGCACCGATGATCGCTACCTGAAGAAAGAGGGGGTGCCCTTTGCGTCTCTGAAAGGGTGTGTCCCGGTAGACGGCGACACCTACGATATCCCGAAGATCATAACGACCGCGGAACTGCGCGAGCAACTCTATGGACGCCCGCTGCCCACCTTTGGGCACCGACAGAAATTCGGGAATGATCCGAAGAAGCACCTCGATTTTTCCGCAGTTACTCACGTGACCATGGACAAGGGTATTCCACCTTTTCTCATTCTCTATTTCCCTGGCAATCCCAACACTCGCGCCCAGGCGCACCGTCTTGCGGAAGTGCTGAAAACCGCGAACGTTCCGGTGAAAACCTACGGGAAGAGTGACACCAATCACAGTCGACTGAACAACGATCTCGGCGAGCCCGACGATCCGGCTACGGTGGAACTCTACCGGTTTCTAGATTCGTTGATCGATCCTGCAGCGTAAACGAAGAAGCCGATGTCGATGCTCGTGTAGCCTGGCAGGACGTTATAGAGAGTTACGGCATTCAGGCAGGCTCACTAGACGCCACCGATTTTCCGCTGCCCTAGCCCGTTTCCCGATCATCTCGTGACACGGGTTCGATCCGGGCAATCAAACCGGGTTCGACTTCCGCCTCGATCTCGATTTCGTTTTCCACCTCATCATCTTCGATTTCCTGACGCCATTTCTTCGAAAGCATCGGACGAATCATCCCGTAAACGAGGTAACTGGTGCAGAGCAAGGCCGGCATCCACTCCCAAAACATGACCGTGCAGACAATCAGCAAGATGGCGAGAAGGACCCAAAGCTGCGAGCGTTTCGTCCGCACATTGATCTTTTTGAAGCTGGGATAGCTGAATTCGCTCATCATCATGAACGAGGTCAGCACCATCAGGGCCGGGAGAATGAACTTCCATGCTCCCAAACCGCGCTCGTCATTGTTCAGCCAGATCAACAGCAGGGTGAGTGAGGAAATCACCGCCGCCGCCGCCGGAATCGGAAACCCGACAAAGTCCTTCGAACTACTCTGCATGCAGTTAAACCGGGCGAGGCGCATTCCTCCGCAACAGAGATAAACGAAGGCGATGATCCAGCCGACTTTGGCGAAATCCACCAGCACGATGTCCATGACCAACAGCGCCGGTGCAATCCCGAAGGAAACGATATCCGCGAGCGAATCAAACTCTCGCCCGAAATCGGATTCGGTCCCGAAAATGCGGGCCATGCGCCCATCCAGCAGGTCGAAGATGCAGGCACCGAAAATCATCCCGATCGCGTAATAAAAACGCTCCAGACTCTCCGGTGGCGCCCCTACGATGGGAATCCGCCCCGTGATGATGAGAATCGCGAGAAATCCGCAAAACAAGTTCCCCGCCGTCATCAGATTCGGCAAAAAATAGATTCTGGGACTCTCGTTCGCGGCGGCCATGCCCGACTATGCCGAAAAAGCCAGGGTTGCGCAAGGAACTAGCCTCGTGAAGCGTCTAGTCGATATGACGACCGAATTACCCGAACTCACTGCCGAAACGCCCATGGGCGAGTTGCTCCGTCATTACCCCGGTGCTCAGCGCGCCTTGTTCGCCCGCTACCACATTGGCGGTTGCCAGAGCTGCGGTTTCTCGCCGGAAGAAACCCTCGCCCAGGTCTGCGAACGCAACGAGGACCTGCCCGTCGGGGAAGTCGCCAAGCACATCCAGGAATCGCACGATTCCGACCAGAAAATTTCGATCGAGCCGAAAGAGCTGGGCGATCTCCTCAAGAGCGCTTGCCAGCCCCGCCTCATCGACATTCGCACCCGGGAAGAGTATGAAGCGGTCAATATCCCCGGGGCGCGCCTTTACAGCCAGGAGTTGCTCCAGGAAGTGTTCGGAACTTGGGACAAGGAGCTGACGATCGTCCTTTACGATCACACCGGCGGCCGCAGTATGGACGCGACGGCCTATTTCATCGGGCACGGATTCGGAAACGCGCGGGCCCTTCGAGGAGGGATCGATGCCTACAGTCAGGAAGTCGATTCCAGCCTGCCGCGCTATCGGGTGGAAATGGAAGACGCCTGATTGATGACTTCCGCGCTCATTTTGGCCTCCGGCTCTCCCAGGCGGCGCGATCTTCTCGAAGAAGCCGGGTTGGTTTTCGAGGTGATTCCGGCTCCGGTTGAAGAAATCGAGGACCCCGAATTGGGGATCGAGGCTTTGGTCTCGCAAAACGCCCGCTTGAAAGCGGAAGCAGTCGCCAAACGGCACCCGGAGTCGATCGTGATTGGCGCAGATACGTTGGTCGCGCTTAACGGGAATCCGCTAGGGAAGCCGGAAAACCTGGATCACGCGTTCGCGATGTTGAAAACGCTGGTCGGCCATACCCACATTGTCGGAACCGGAGTCTGCCTCGCGGTTGGCGACCGGTTCGTTGAGTTCATCGAACGAACCCACGTCACGTTTCGCAAGCTGACCGATGCGGATATCCTCCATTACCTCTCCCTCATCAACCCGCTCGACAAAGCGGGCTCTTACGCCGCACAAGAACACGGAGAGCTGATCATCGAGAAGACGGAAGGGAGCTGGACGAATGTGATCGGACTTCCCATGGAACGCCTGCTCCTGGAGTTGGAGAACCTGGAGAGTTACTCCAGTTCTCGGACGTAGATATTCGCAAATCGAACCTTCTTCGCGGGATGAATCGCGAGAGGCCCGCGTGACGCGGTGCCATCAATCACCTGACGCCAAATCTCACCGTTGATGGTTCCGACGATGATGTTCTGGCGGATTTCGCCCTGAAACCGATTCCACTGACCGGGTTTCGCCAAATGAAGCGCCGCCGGATCGATGGCGATTCCCTTTCCATCGCCGCGAAGCTGGACCCGGGGAATCCCGGAATCTTTCTCCAAAAGGACATCAAAGACGAAGCCGACGTCGGCAAAGGTTTCCTCCGTCCGCAACGGCTCACCGTCGCCTTCCCCCGCCCAGGTCAGTTCCCAATCCGCTGCTTGCCAGCCGCTTGGTGCAGGTTCCCAACCCGCAAAATCGACCCCGTTGTAGAGGCACCGGTACCCTCGATCGGCGATCGCGACATGCTCGGGATCGATCGGCGTGTCCGGTAACTCTTTAATCTGCACGTTGCGATAATCCACTTCACCACCCTCGCTCTCCAGGCAAATGTAGCCTTTTCGCGGAATGCAATCGTGGCCCTGCGTCACAAGTTTCCCGTTCACCTCCAGAGAGATCGAACCGTCCTGACAGGTGATGCGATAGTGATTCCACTCGGGGCTGGGATTCGAGCGAAAGTCCGTCGGGAAGGCGCGCATCCCTCCCCGCCCATTCACCGGCGTCATCTTGGCCCCGTGGATCGGGAAAATATCGCCGTGCGTGGTGTAGCTCCGGCTGTTGCCGTAGGCGTTTTCCAGCACCTGAACCTCTATGCCGCGGATAAAGGGTTGGCCCCGCGCGGTGATGTCATCGGCCCAAACGAAGACGCCCGCATTGCCCTTTGGCACCAAATGCCGCCACTCCAGCTCGAGGATGAAGTTCTGATACATCCTCTCCGTACGAATCTCCCCAATCGGCTTCCCCGTGCATTTCAGGAGCCCATCTTCGAACCGCCAGGTCGACGGAGCGGTGTTCACATTGACCCAGCCGGTGAAGTCACGCCCGTTGAACAGGGGACGAAATCCCTCTTGATCTTGGGAATGGGCCGAAAAAGAGCAAAAAAGGAGGAGGATAGATCCCAGAACGAGGATTTTCATTTGCCAATCTGGCCTTGCCAGGGAACAACCGTCAATCGCCAAAACCGGCTTCTTTTCGGGGAAATCACCGTCTCCGGCTCAATTCCACAGTCGAATCCATCATCGTGGGAAATTTCCACAAAACCTCAACGCAACATTTGATCGCCTTCAGCCAATCGGCGCGTAGTGGCCACTCGAAGTCAGCCTAACCTGCGAAATCCAAAAAGTTATGGAAGTCTTACTCCTCACCATCTTTTTAAGTCTCGTCCTCGCTGCAGGCTTCGTCGCCTGTTTTGTCAATGCCGCACAAAGGACGGCCCAACGTAGCCTCGATCAGCAAAGCCTCATGCCGCTCGATGACTCCGAATTTCTCGCCGATCGGGAGGAGCTATCATGAGCGATAACAAGATCACGATCGAATACGACGACCATACCGTCCGATGCTTCACCATCGCGACCATTACTTGGGCCGTCGTCGCCATGTTGGCAGGCGTTTACATCGCCTTTCAGCTCAATTTCTGGCAACTGAACCTGAAGCTTCCCTGGCTGACCTACGGTCGCCTCCGCCCGCTTCACACCAATGCCGCCATTTTTGCCTTTGTCGGGAACATGATGTTCGCCGGCGTTTACTATTCCACCCAGCGACTTTGTAAGGCGCGAATGGCCTCGGATCTACTCTCCAAGATCCACTTCTGGGGCTGGCAATTGATCATCGTTTGCGCGGCGATCACCCTACCGCTCGGACTGACCCGAGGGAAAGAATACGCCGAGCTGATTTGGCCGATCAATCTTCTCGTGGTCGTCATCTGGGTCGTTTTCGCGATCAACTTCTTCTGGACCCTCGCCAAACGGAATGAGCCCTCGCTTTACGTCGCGCTCTGGTTCTATATCGCCACGATTATCACGGTGGCGATGCTCTACATCGTTAATCACCTATCCATCCCCACCAGCCTCACTCACAGCTATCCCATCTTTGCCGGGGTGCAGGATGCTCTGGTCCAATGGTGGTATGGCCACAACGCGGTCGCCTTCTTTCTGACGACGCCCATTCTGGGGATCATGTATTACTTTATCCCGAAGGCGGCGGAGCGACCGGTTTACTCCTATCGCCTCAGCGTGGTTCACTTCTGGTCCCTCGTCTTTATCTACATCTGGGCGGGCCCCCACCACTTGCTCCACACCTCTCTACCACAGTGGCTTCAGGCACTGGGCATGTGCTTCAGCCTGATGCTCTGGGCACCATCTTGGGGTGGAATGCTCAATGGTCTCCTCACCCTTCGCGGAGCCTGGCACAAACTGCGGGACGATCCGGTCCTCAAGTTCATGGCCGCCGCCGTCACGTTTTATGGCATGGCGACCTTTGAAGGTCCCCTGCTTTCCATTCGCGGGGTCAACTATCTCTCGCACTATTCCGATTGGACCATTGGTCACGTCCACAGCGGCACCTTGGGCTGGAACGGCTTCATGGCTGCGGGAATGATCTACTGGCTCGTCCCACGTCTCTGGGGGACCAAACTCTACTCTCGCAATCTCGCGGATCTCCACTTCTGGATTGGTCTCGTCGGCATCCTTCTCTACGTCGCTGCGATGTGGACGTCCGGAATTCGCCAGGGCCTCATGTTGAATGCCGTGAACGAAGACGGATTGGGCATGAAATACGCGGCCTTCATTGAAACTCTCTCCGGAGTTTGGCCGCTGCTCTTGTTCCGCGCCATTGGTGGAACCCTCTACCTCATTGGTTTCCTCTTCCTGGTCTACAACGTCATCATGACGGTCCGCAGCGGAAAGCCGGCAACAGCTCGGCAAGAAGTTGTCCCCTGGAATCCCGATCCCAAGACTCGCCCCCGGCTCATGGAATTCATCGAGGGCGATCCCTTCGCCGCCAGTATTGGGGTGATCTTCTCCGCTTCGATCTGGATGCTCGGCGGTCACGTGGTCGAATGGATCGGCCTGGGACTGACCATCTTCTTCTCCTACATCGCGGTTCAACGGTTCCGCAAAAACACCAGGAGTTGGGTGGAATGGTATGATCGGCTCAGTGAGAACTGGATGCCATTCACTGTGCTGTCGCTCATTGCGGTCGCCATTGGCGGGATGATTCAGATTATCCCCACGGTCACCGTGAATCGGGCTCACAATATCGAGGACCGGATTCAAGACCTCTATACTCCGTTGGAACTGGCTGGTCGCGATATCTACGTCAGCGAAGGCTGTTACAACTGCCACTCCCAGATGATTCGCACCATCATGCCGGACGTGATGCGCTACGGCGACTACTCCCGCCTCGGGGAATCCATCTTCAATCACCCTTTCCAATGGGGCTCGAAACGAACCGGACCAGATTTGGCTCGCGAAGGCGGCCAGCGCTCCAACGCCTGGCATTATAACCACTTCATGGATCCTCAGGCAGTTCAAGCCGGTTCGATTATGCCACCCTATCCCTGGCTGGCGGATCAGAAGACCGATCTCAAAACCTTACCCAGAAAAGTTGCGGTTCTCACCCAACTCGGGGTTCCCTTCCCCGCCATGACGCAGCACGAAATTCGTCAGCACGCCATCGAGCAAGGGATGGAAGTCGCCGAATCGATGAAGGGTGAAGGCATCCTTGTCGATCATGAAAGCAAAATGGTGGCCATGATCGCTTACCTCCAATCCCTCGGTCGCTTTGTCGATCCTGGTGACGACCCCGTGGAAGCTGCCTCCGCAGCCTTCCAAGCTCAACTGGACGCGGCTCGGACCGCTGCCGAAAAGAACAATGTATCCCCCACTCCTTAGTCATGTTTCGCCGTGTTGATTATGCCCAATGGGCTGACCTGGTTCCAATCTTCGCCTTCATCGCGACCTTTGCCGTGTTTCTCTATTTTCTGATTCGCGCCATCCGGTTAAGCAAGAAAGACGCCGAATATATGGCCCACCTTCCGCTAGAAGAACAATCTGAACAGACCTCCATTTCCCATGAGCACTGAGTCCAAGAAACCCAATGTCAATGATGGTCCTGTCCTGAGAGAACACGTTTTTGACGGGATCCAGGAATACGACCAAAAACTCCCCAACTGGTGGCTCTTCACCCTCTGGATCACGGTCGCCTTCTTCGTCGTCTATTGGATCGGATATTACGGGTTCAACCTGCTGACCCTCGACCAAGACCGCTTGGATCCCAAAATCGCCGAACTCCGCGAGAAGCAAACCGAATCCATGCTCGCGATGCTGGATGACGATAATCTTTGGAAGATGAGCCGGGAGAGTTCTGCCGTTCTCGAAGGAAAACAGATCTATACCCAGAACTGCTTAGCCTGCCACGGCCCCAATTTGGGTGGTTCCAACGAAGGGCTTCAATATATCGGCCTGGCCTTAAACGATAACGATTGGAAATATGGAGGCAAACCCAAATACGTCTACCAGACCGTCTTCAACGGATCTCCTGACGTCACCAAAGGGATGGTCGCCTGGGGGCCACTTCTCGGTGCAGAGAAATCGGCCAAAGTCACCGCCTATATTCTCAGCAAGCAATCCACGATGCCGACGGCGGAACCCGTCGAAACTCCCGCCGCGTCACCAACTGCAACGGGAGTGGGCACGATCAGCAAAGAAGCCATGGCGGAAGTCGCCGGCGGGGATGACGAAACCGCTCATCTCATGTCCGTAGGTCAAACGACCTACAACACCTTCTGCATCGCCTGTCATGGTCCGGATGGAAAAGGCATTATCGCCAATCTCGCGCCCGCCTTGGCCGGTTCCAGCATCGTAACCGGCCCGAACGAGCGGCTTGCCAAACTCGTCCTTCACGGCATCCAGCCTGAAGGCAAATACACTGGTGTCATGGTGAGCTGGAAAGCCAGCCTGACCGACGAACAAATCGCAGGCGTCTTGACCTATATTCGTAATCAGTTTGGCAATAGTGCCCCCCCCGTCTTCACGGATCAGATCACCACAGCTCGGGAAAAATTCGCTGATCAAAACGCCCCTCCTCGCCGCGCTGATCTCGAAGCGATGACGACGGACATTCCCCGAGGATAACCATGGCCAATAGCGCCTCACCGATCAAGAAACCTACCATCGATTCGTTAACCACGGTTAACGATGACGGGAGTCGCTATTTCCTTCACCCGGCGGATGTCCACGGGAGGTTCACCTTCTGGAAACGTCTGGTCGCCCTCGTCCTCCTCGCGGTTTACTTGCTCTTACCGTGGATTCCCATCAATGGGAACCCGGCCGTCTTCCTGGATTTGGCCCATCGCCGCTTTCACCTCTTCGGCCTCACGTTTGCTCCACAGGACACGTGGTTGCTCTTCTTTTTCATCACCGGACTGGCCTTCTCACTGTTCTATATTACCGCTCTCTTTGGGCGAGTCTGGTGTGGATGGACCTGTCCCTACACCGTATTCCTGGAGCATCTCTACCGGCGGGTCGAACGCCTGATCGAAGGCGACGCCGCCAAACGGCGCAAGCTGGACGCCGCGCCCTGGACCGCGAGCAAAGTCTGGAAACGAGGACTGAAACATGGGGTCTTCGTTCTGATCTCCTTCATCATCGCTCACATCTTCCTTTCCTACTTCGTCTCCATCCCCGGCCTTTGGGCGATGATGGGCCAGTCGCCGCTTGATAACCTGCGCTCGTTTGGCGTCATCCTCTTCTTCACCGGGGCTCTCTACTTTAGCTTCGCCTGGTTTCGAGAACAGTTCTGTATCATCTTATGTCCTTACGGTCGGTTTCAGTCCGCCCTGACGGATCCGAACACGATGGTGATTGGCTATGATTCCGAGCGCGGAGAACCCCGTGGTAAAGCCACCGATCCCAACGCCGGTGCCTGCGTGGACTGCAATCGCTGCGTTCAGGTCTGCCCCACTGGGATCGATATCCGCAACGGCCTCCAGATCGAATGCATCGGCTGCGCCGCATGTGTCGATGCCTGTGACGAAATCATGACCAAGTTGGATCGTCCCAAGGGATTGGTCCGCTATGATTCTGAGCGCGGTTTGGCCGGGAAGAAGACGCAGTGGATTCGCCCACGCACCATTCTCTATTCTGGCTTTCTTGCTCTTGGCCTCATCGTCATGAGCATCAGCATCCTTCAGATCACCCCGCTCAAAGCCGTGCTGCTGAGGATGCCAGGATCGCCCTATTATGTAACGGAGACCACCGTCCGGAACCATTTCCAAATCCGCGTCATCAACAAGAGCAGGAAACCCACGCTCTTTCGAATTCGGCTGGCGGATGCCCCGGAAGGAGCGACCATCACAGGAGCCAATGGCGTCCAAGAGCTGGCCGCGATGGACGAGCAACTCTTTACCGCCCTGATCGAGACTCCCAAAGCCACCTACAAAGGCCCCTTTAAGTTCCAACTCCGGATCACTCCGGAAGCTGGAGAAGAGCTGCTGGCAAAAGCCGGTGGGGAGTTCATTGGCCCCAATCCCGAACTCCTGAACCCCTCCCCAAAGACCCCATGAAAAACTGGCTAAAGAATCGCCCGTGGATCTGGATTGTCCTCTTTTTTCTTGCCTTCATGTCCGCCTGGGCCTGGTTCATCGTGATCGCGTTGCGCAACGTTCCTGAAGTGGTCCCCCTCGAACCTACCCACGCTCATCATGCTGAATCCTGAAACGGCTACCACCGTGGTGGGAGCGCTCGTGGCGGGATTAGCCACGAGCATCCACTGCGTTGGCATGTGTGGCCCCTTGGCCTGCCTCGCCTGTCAGGGGAAGCCGAACTGCTCCGTATCCTCCTTAGCCGCGAACTATCACGGGAGTCGACTTACGGCCTATGCTTTGGGCGGAGCCGTCGCCGGCCTCATCGGTCAGGCGATCATCGCAGCCATCCCCGCCTCGGTCCTCCAGGGACTTCCCTGGGTCGCCGGTGGCCTGCTCGTGATCTGGGCGATCGGGACCAGCTTTCAGTGGTTTCCCCAGCTCCCACGCCCCGCCTTCCTGAAGAATCATCGCCGCGCCTCGGCCATCCTGGGGTTTGCCACACCGCTGATTCCCTGTGCGCCGCTTTACCTCATGTTTGGACTTTCGGCGCTGTCCGGCTCCGCCGTTCGCGGGGCCACCCTGATGTTAGCCTTCGGACTGGGAACGATTCCGCTACTCTGGATCGCCCAGCACCAGATGGCCGGGTTTCAACGCCGGTTCGGGCAACGCGGTTTCGTCATCCTACAACGCACGCTCGTGTTCTCCGCCTCTGCCGTCATCCTCTGGAGACTCAGCGCGACTGCACTGGCCGGGAAGGCGACCTGTTGCACTTCCGCCCTCCTTCCATGAGCGCTGCGGCGATCCGTTGCGACCACTGTGGAACGCTCTTTTCGCCTCAACGGCAGGACGAACGCTTCTGCTGTGGCGGTTGCCGCTTTGTCTCGGACTGGATCGAACAGGAAGGCCTCGATCGCTTCTACGACCTGAAGGGAAACCGCATCACCGAAGCCATCGGCAATCGCGTCTTCGAGCCCACCGACTGGGAGTGGGCCGAGACCTGGCAGCAACAGGCGGAGACCGAAACCAAGGAAGGTGAAACCGTCGGCGCGGAAATCCGGATTCAAGGGATGTCTTGTCTCGCCTGCGCCTGGCTCCTGGAAAAGCGTTTCTTGGAACAACCCGGCAGCCTGCGGATTGATCTCCAGACGGAAACAGGAACGGCTCGGCTTTACTGGCAACCCAGCGAATTTTCCGCCACAGATTGCTTCAAGGACTGGTCCCAATTCGGCTACCAGGCATCCGAATCTCGCCTTGATGACATTCCCGGCTCCGGGACGGATCGATCTTTCCTCACGCAGCTCGGTGTCTGTGGTGCTTTTGCCCTCAACACCATGGCGTTCACCCTCCCCTCTTACTTCGGGCTCGAGCGTTCAACGGAGCTGGGCGGGCTCTTCAGCATGATCGCTTTCGCCTCTGCTTCCCTCGCCGTTTTGACCGGCGGTAGCCACTTCTTCCGACAGGCTTGGAACGGTCTGCGGATGAAGGTGCTGCATATCGACTTCCCCATTGCTCTCGGCATCGCCGTGGCCTACCTCGGCTCCATCGTTAGCTGGATCGGGGGCATCGAAGAACTGTTCTACGTCGACTTCGTCGCCATTTTTGTCTTCCTCATGCTGTTGGGGCGCTGGGTTCAGCAGCAGGCTTTGGCCAAAGCCCAACAACGCCTCTCCCAACGCGCCAACTCCGTCCTCGATCGCATCGAACGCCAAACCGAGGACGAAAGCTACGTGGAAACCGAAGCCTCCAGTCTCCAGAAAGACGACTTGATCCGCGTTCGACCCGGGAAAATTATCCCCGTCGCCGCCATGGTCATGACGGAGCCGGTTTCCATCAGCTTGGAGTGGATCAATGGCGAGCCGGAGTCCAGCCTTCGCGAGGTCGGTCAGATCGTTCCCGCCGGCGCGAAACTGCTCAATCGCAGCGCCGCCGAATTCCGCGCCCAAGAAGCCTACGCGGACGGGATCCTGGGTCAGCTCTTCGGGGATCGCCCGCAATCGCGCGATCCTCTGCTCGAGCGCGTCCTCAAAACCTACCTCATCGTCGTCCTCATCATCGCCGTCCTCGGCGCAGCCGCCTGGGTTCTTTTCGGCGAGCCGATCCGCGCGATCCAAGTCTTCGTCTCCATCCTCGTGGTCTCCTGTCCCTGCGCCCTCGGCGTCGCCGTTCCTCTCGTCAATTCCTGGACCACCCGTCGGCTCGAACGATTCGGCGTCTTCGTCCGGAACACCAGCCTCTGGCCGCGCCTGCTTCAGGTCCGAAGACTCGCCTTTGACAAGACCGGCACCCTCACCCTGGCCACTCCCCGGCTCTGCAACCCGGAAGCTTTCGAGACGCTCGACCCCACGGCCAGGCAACAGCTCCTGCGACTCGTCGAGAACAATCGCCACCCCTTCGCCCGCGGCATCCACGAAGCTTTGGGAACCGCCCAAGCCTCCTCACCCACCGCCAACCCCATCACCGAAACTCCCGGAAGCGGAGTTCAGCTTCAAGACCAGAACGGCGAAGTCTGGAGCCTGGGCCGAGATGGTTGGCGGGTCCCCGGCAAAGACCATCACCAGCTCGTCTTCGGGCGTAACGACCAGCCCCTGGCGACCTTCTCCTTCCGCGAAGCTATCCGTCCGGATGCCGCCGCAGAAATCGCCACCCTCAGTCGGCAATTTCCCGGCCTCACCGTTCTTAGCGGCGATCGCAGAGACCGTGTCATCGCTATCTCAGAACAACTCAGCATCCCCTCAGACCACGTCCACGGAGGCCTTTCCCCCGCCGACAAAGCCGAGTGGCTCCAAGCCCATGAAGGAGACTCCACCCTCTTCCTCGGCGATGGCGCCAACGACAGCCTGGCCTTCGACGCCGCCCTCTGCAGCGGCATGCCCGCCGTCGGCCAAGCCCTCCTCGAAACCAAAGCCGACTTCTGCTTCCTGGGCCAAGGCCTCCGCGCCATCCGCGAACTCTTCGCCGCCGCCCACCAGCGCCAACGCGCTATTCACGCCGTCTTCGCCTTCGCCCTCCTCTACAATCTCATCGCGATCGCACTCTGCCTCGCTGGCCAAATGAATCCGCTCCTCGCAGCGGTCCTGATGCCTCTTTCTTCTCTGGCGACAATTGCGTTAGCCGCTTCCACCCGGAGCGGAAAGGATGCCTAGTCATCGTCTCGAAAATAAATGCGCAGATGGGCTACTGATAGGCGGTATCGCAAAATCTGCTCGCTGGGCTCGGGAACTCCTGGATCGCGGCCCTTTTTCCCGACTCCTGCGTTGCTCGGTCGGTCATGGAGCCAGCTCCACTGCTTCGCTCACGCTTTGAAGTCAGTCAAAACAACTGGCGAACCTGCACACTTTTTCCGAAACGATGCACAAGTTCTTGGGATCCTTTACCCCACGAATAAAATGCGTTTTCAGAGAACTGGAACCGGTCCAGCCTCATCGAGAGTCACGGGAAAATTTATATCGCCTTGGTCGACCATTTATGCCAAACAAGGGCGATAAAGACCTCAAATTCATGCCTAAATCCCGCGTTCTGCTTCTTTCCAAATTCCTGTTAGCATTCCTCGTCGTCTCGCTGGCTCCACAAATTCCAGCTCAAGAGCTGGATTTAAACATTCCTGGTCTGGAAGAAGAAACGGCGCCGGCTGCGCCGAGCTCGGCATCTTCGGGTGATGGCGGCGTGTCATCGGGGGAAGTCAACTTGTTGGACATGATCAAGGCGGGAGGCTGGTCGATGTGGGTGCTAGGGGCGTTTTCGGTGGCGGTAATCGGATTGATGGTTTTTTGCTCGATCGACCTCCAAAAGCGGAACTTTCATCCGGATGCGTTGGTCGCCACGATTCAGCCGGATTTGGAGGGTGCAAACCTGGAGGCTGTGGCCGGAAAACTGAAAGGAGCTGAGAATTGCCTGAGCAGCGTCTTGCAAGCCGGGATTAACCACATCAGCGAGTTTGGTTATGAGGCGCTGGG
Organism: uncultured Verrucomicrobiales bacterium; assembly: GCA_964351855.1. Classification (GTDB taxonomy): domain Bacteria; phylum Verrucomicrobiota; class Verrucomicrobiia; order Verrucomicrobiales; family DEV007; genus JBCDHN01. The sequence goes on along the minus strand of CAYGQD010000031.1, from coordinate 25,365 downwards.
AACGGACAAGCTGGACGAGGTAATGGCGAATGCGGCCAAGCGATTCAATCGCGGACGAGTCCGAACAATCAACTACTTTTCCGTGTTGGCGCAGGCGGCTCCCATGATGGGGCTACTGGGAACGGTTTCGGGAATGATCGGTGCCTTTGGGAAACTGAGCCAGGGCGGCACGGGCGATCCTTCCAAGTTCGCCGGGAACATTTCCGAGGCATTGATCACGACGGCTTCTGGTTTGGTGATCGCCTTGCCAGCCATTTTCTGCTACTTCATTTTTCGCGACCGCCTTCAGGGGCTGGTCGCCGAATGCGATGAGAAAGCGGAGGATCTGATGGGGCAGCTCAGGCGTGCGGTAGCGGCTTATCACGCGGAATCTTAACACACGAACCCATGGCGAAGACCGACGAACTTTTTGAAGGGCCAGGCCTGAAGACCGATCTCTCGCCGATGATCGATCTGGTCTTTCTTCTTCTCGTGTTCTTCATGGTCACTGCGAACATCATCACCTATCCCAAGGATCCGAATGTGATCATACCGATCGCGAGTGACTCCAAGGTCCCAGAGTTGGTCGAGGGCCGTGTTGTGATCAATGTTTATCAGGATGGAACCCTCAAGAATACCGAAGGCAATACCATCTCGCTCGATCAGCTGACCCAGACGATGAGCCAGGCCAAGGCGACCAATGCCAACACCCGGTTGCATCTGCGGGCGCACAAGGATGTTCCCTATCGGTTTATCAAAGAAGTGAGCCGCGCTTCAGCAGAGGGTGGAGTACCCACCGTGATCTTTTCAACCTATCAAACCAGCAAGTAATGGCCGATAGCGATCCATTTGGAGACCAAGAGGAACCGGAATTGGATATTTCGCCGTTGATCGATGTGGCGTTTCTTCTCCTCATCTATTTCCTGGTCACGACGACGCTGCAGAAGTCCGAGGCGGACTTGAGCCTGACCTTGCCGGGAATTGACAGCACGGACAGCAAGGAAGTAAAGATTGATCAAATGCTGATCCAGGTGGATCCCGCCGGAGCCGTGATTGTCAATGACGAAGTCTCGGACTCGGATCCGGCCGATCGCGATTTGCCGAATTTGACCGATCGCCTGGAGCGCTATGCCGCGAGTTGCCAGATTGCGAATACCGAGCCGCAAATTATCATTGATTGCGCGGATGAAGCCCTGGGGCAACGTTTTGTCGATGTGTTGAATGTCTGCGCCAAGGCTAATATCCAAAATGTAAGCTTAGCCCAATGAGAATCCCCCAAAACCCAGCCTGAATATGGATCCCGTCGAACAGTCTTTGCAAGAAGCGCTGCACGTCGCGCCCGAAGATTGGGGGATCCGTCTTCTGGTGGCGAACAAGATGGCCGAGCGCGGCGCTACCGACGAAGCAGCTGAGTTGTTGCTGCAAGCTCCCAATGCGCCGGGAACGGATGAGCAATTGCAGAAAGCCGTGGAATTCGCCGACCAGGGAGGTCTACAGATTGCCCAAAACTACGTCGCTGCGCATCCCTCCAGTGGGTATGGACACCAAGTGCTTGCCACCTTGTTAGAGCACCATGGCGAGACGGAGCAAGCCGCCAAGCACTTCCAGGTCGCTCGCGCATTGGGTATTGAGGGGGCTGGATCTCAACACCAGGAATCCGCGAATCACGCAGCTTCGTTCGAAGGGCCAGAACCCCCAACTCCATCAAATCCGCCTCCGGTCAACCCCCAATGGTTCGAGCAAACACAAGTCTCGTCGGCACACCTCGCGCCATCGAAAGCCACGCCGGAAGCAAAACCCAAGCAACGGACGGGCAGCACGGTCACCGCGATTCTCATCGCGATTGGGGTGCATCTTCTCATCGGCTTGGTCGCGGCTCTATTGGTGATTTTACCACCGGCTAAGGATGATCCGGAAATCATTGCGGCAGTGATTGGCCCTCCCTCACAGAAGCAGGAGATGCAGAAGAAAAATGTGGTTAAACAGGTCAAAAAATCGACTTCAGCATCGGCTGCCGCGGCGCCGGTCGCGCAATTGATGCGGTCGAATGCGATGGCCAAGTTCGCGCTTCCAAATGTGACCAAGACCAGCACGGGGCCGCTGGGGATGGGCGAAGGAAATCTGGGCTCAGGAGGATTTGGCGGAGCTGGAAGTGGGTTAGGATCCGGAGCTTCGTTCTTTGGGGGAAGCGCGACCGGCAACCGATTCCTTTTCGTGATTGATCATTCGGGATCGATGAAACCCAACCAGGTGAAATTGCGAAACGATGAATTGCGGCGAGCGCTGGGAAGTCTTCGAGGCGTACAATACCAGGTTCTGCTTTTTGCCGGGGGAGCCTATTATTCCCAGCCAGGCTGGTCGATGAAGCAGGCCGGTAACAGGGAGAATACGGCAAAGGATCCAAAGGGAAAAAGCTACGTCTTTGTCAGCAAAAACGGAGCTGGCGACTACGAGTTCAAAGGGCTGGACTCGGGACTTCCCAAAGCGGAGTGGCTTGCCGCCAACCCCGATAATGTGAAGAAGACCATGGCCTTTCTTCAGAAGGAAAAGCTGTTTTACGGGACCGATTGGGAATTGGCGCTTCGCATCGGACACCACATGAATCCACCTCCCGACGTGGTTTTCTTCATGTCAGACGGAAGCGGAGGGAATAACCCGCCACCGATTCTTTCGATGAACAAGAAAAAAGGATCCCCGCAAATCAATACCATTGCGATGCAGACGAAATCCGGCGCCGCCCAATTTGCAGCCATCGCAAAGGGTACTGGCGGTACTTTCACCATCGTCGATAAGAATGGGAAGCCGATCGACGGCTTTGAGTATCTCAAAAACCCCGGACGTTTTAACAACCGATTGTGAAGCGGTTCTTTTCTATCGCGCTAGCGCTGATCGTTGCTTCAAGCAACGTGTTTGCCCAGGCTGCCGATCCGGTTACCGCCTACAACGATGCGGTCCGGGCAATCAGTCAGGAGAAATGGGACGAAGGCTTAACGGCGGTCAACGGCATCATCAAAGCCTACGAGAAAGACGGGAAAACCGAGTTCGGCCCCGTTTTTGGGCATTTTTTCTATCTACGAGGCCTACTCTTACTCGGGAAAAAAAACTTTGGGGGAGCGATTGGGAGTTTTAAGACCTGTTACGAGGATTATCCCAATGACACATTAAAAAGTGATCCCGGGTCGAACAAGAACAAGATGCCCAACAAGTTTCGGATGGCTGCCTTGGTGCAGTGGGCAAATGTTCTCATGCATCAGACCAGCTACAGTGAGGCCGCTGAGCTGTATGAAAAGGCATTGGCAGAGGGGAAGAATGATTCACAAATCAATCGAATCTATGTGGCAGTGAATCTCGGGCGTTGCCGGATCAAATCCGGCGATCCTGAAGGCGGGTTTCAGCTCATCAGTCCGGCATTGCAAAACGAGCGGGCCAGCGAGGGACTGAAGCAAGTCATTTTCATGATCTTGGCGGAGGATTGGTCCCCACAGGTCGAATTGCCGCCGATGCGCGATTTCCTCAACGATTTTCGACTCATCGTCAGTCAAGATTCCGTGGAAGATCGATTTAGCCGGAACTCAAGGTTTCAAAGGCTAGCGCAAGGAGCGATTGCGGATGAAGACCCGATTCGAGCTCTCGCGTGGTACGGTTTGATGGTGAACCCCAGAGAACTGGATCCGGTGGTGGATCAGCAAATCGAGGCGATGGAATCGCGCGAAGTCCCGAAGGAGTTCGAAAGCCGAAAACAGGAAGCGATCGTGTCCCTACAGGAGGAGAAAGCCAGTCTGGCCAGCGGATCATGGGCCTTGATCAATGGCGTCGGTTCGGCCCACTTTCAGATGCGGAATTTTTCGGCCAGCTATGTCGCGTTTCGGAAGCTCTGCGAAGAAGTCCCGGATGACCATTCTGAGCGCCCTGTCTATCTCCACAATGTGGTGGCCTCTGCCGCACAGACGGGCAAATGGCAGGAAGCCTATCATTATGGGAAAATCTTCCTCGCCGCCTACCCCGAGCACGAGTTGATGCCCGGAGTTGCCAGGGTTTTGGTAGAAGTCATTTATCTCCGTGGGGAATATCAGGAGGCTTATGATATCGCGACCGATGTCCGCGAAAAGATGACTCCCGGGGAAGCGATTCGCGACATTCCCGACTTCGTGACCGGTGCGTGTGCGTTTCACCTGGAAAGGATGAGTGAAGCGGAGGCCGAATTGGATGCCTATATCAAGTATTATCCGGAAGGGGAACGTTTGGAGCCCGTCGAGTTTTATGCAGGCCTGACTAAGGTACGACTCTTCAAATGGGAAGAGGCTGCCCAAATTTTAAACGGATTTATCACCAAGTATCCACAGTCTGGAATGCTACCAAGTGTCCTGTATCAGTGCGCCCTTTCTGAGTTCATGCTCGATCAACTCGAACCAGCCCTAGCAAAAATTGACCGCCTTCATGCGGAGTTCCTCGGCAGTGAGGTCATCGCCAGTTCCTGGAATCTCAAAGGAGACATCTTCGCGACAGAGGGAAGATCGTTCGAGGAAGTCGAACACTGCTACCTCCAAGGGAAAGCGGTCGCTGATTCAACGCCCGGACACGAAGAAACGGCCGCATATGCGCTCTGGCAGCTCGAAATTCAGACCAGCGAAGTGGAGCAGTGGGAGAAAGCAGAGGGCTATATCCAGGAATTTCAGGCTCAGCACGCAGATTCCGTCTATCGGCTGGACTTTTTGGTGGCATCATTGCCCACACTGGTTGCGCTGGGAAAAGCGGAAGACGGGTTGGTCGATTTGCGCACAGTGATCAAGGAATTTGGTGACCAACCAGAATCCGTGGAGCTAGCCGAGATGTTTGGAAGCTATTTGGATTTCGTTCAGTCAAATTTGGATCTTGAAGCTGCGGTGAAAGAATTGGAGACGCAGCGCTTGGAACTCGAAGTTCCTCCGGCCCTCGACGGATGGCTCCGCGTTGGACTGATTGAACTTCTCGCCCAACAGGAAGATCAGGAATCCATCGACTACGTTCGCCAGCAGTTCTATCAACTGCACGCGAAATTTGATCCGGCCCAACAGAGTAACTACGTCATCGTACAACTAGCGCGTTGGCTGGCAGAAGAGCGTGGTCTTGCTGATGAGGCGACTGCTTTGTATGATTTCATCATCACGCAACGTCCGGGGAGTCCCAACTATGATTATGCCTTGGTCGATACGGCGAATATCCAGGCGAAATCAGACGATCCCGCACAACGCCAAATTGCTCTGCAGAACTTTCGACGGGTTCTCAGTGAAGTGCCGAATGAGGAACTTCAGGAGAAGGCGGTTTTGGGAACGGCCCGGGTCTATACCAAGGAGGAGAAATACGCTGAAGCACAGCCGTATTGGGAGCAGTATCTGGACAATCGGAGCTGGACCCTGAGTCGGCCAGAAGCGAACTATGAGTTCGCCCATTGTCTGGATCAACTCGGTCAGGTCAATGATGCCCTGAAAATTTACGTTAGCGTTTACGCCAACTTTCCGGGTCATCTGGATTGGTCAACGAGGGCCTATCTACGGACGGCGTTGATTTTGAAAGAAGGCGGCCACGAACTGAAGGCATTACTGGTCTTGCGTGACATGATTCAACGAATGGGCCACCATGACCATCCGGTGGTAGATCAGGCGAAAAAGCTCTTTGTGAAATGGCGAGCGGAATATCAACCGGAAGAGGAAGGAGGTTAGCGATGAATGCGATCGAAACCCACTGGCGAAAAAAGCGATGGCTCATTGGGAGCCTTTTTCTCCTGACCTTGCTGCCTGTGGAAGCGGATACGGTCACGTTGATCCTGACCAATCGTCAGGAAATGGACGTGGATTTGGTTGGCGTAGCCGGTCAGAGTCTTCAGTGGAGATTGGATGAGAGTGATCCCACGACCCAAGCGATGCCGCTATCGCGGATCGAGTCGATCCGCTTTCCGCTAACGAGCGCATGGTTAGAGGCAGATGGTGCGTTTCGCTACGGTAGACTTCAAGAAGCGGTGAACCGCTACAAGGCGATCGCCAATCAAAAGCGGGAGCACTACTACCCAATCCCCGGGAATCTGGCGTCACTGGCTCAAATGGAGATTTTGGAGTGCTATCGGAGGATGTTGGATGCGGATCTCGTGGCTCAGCAAGCGGCGGTGATTCAACGGGAAGCAAAGACGCTGCCACCAAGCCGCCGCACGGTGCCTCTTCTGACGCGATGCTGGATCGCTGTTGGCCGAAAGGATTGGGAAGACGCGTTGAAAATTGCCGAATCAGAAACGGGAGACGGAGGTATTGAGTTGGCCTATTTGAAGGGACGTGCTCTCGATGCGTTGGGCCGAAGTGAGGAGGCCTTGGACGCTTATACAGAGACCTACACGCTCAGCTTCGGCTCTCAACCGGAGCTCTCGCGCGATGCCCTTCGAAAGTCCTCCGAAATCCTTGCCGCCCTGAATGACGAAAATCGTCAGGCGGAGTTGCAAGCTCAGTTGAAGATTTATCAGGAGCTTTTTGGTGCCGGAAAGCTTTGGGAGGGTGCCTCTGAGGACCTGGTTGCGTTGGCAGAAACGGAGCTGCAAACGCTGGGAGGAGGCCGGATCGAAATTCCAGCCCTACCCGATTTGCCACCCCAGGAAGGGCGGGATTGGCTGTTGGCGTTGGAGATTGATCCTACTGTCTATGTGATTGGAGCCGGTCCCTTCCTGTCGAACGAGAGTGTGGTTCCGAGCAAGCGGGGAAACAACCTCGTCTTTTCAGGATCGGAAAGAATGTGGCGATATAGCCTGAATGCCAAAGGCCAGGGGATTCGGATCCGGGCCATCTTCATCCCGGAAAGCGATCATGGCGTCATCCTTTGTCTTGGGGACAAAGAGGGAGGATTCATTCTTTATCTCAGCAACGGGCAAGTGATGCTGGCTTGGTGCGATCAACCAGGTCGAGTCACCCAAATGCCCCTCGGCTCGGTGAAAGTGGGCACTCAAACGACGGTAGTATTGACCGTGAGAGACTCCAAGGAAGTGCTAGGACGGGTTTCACCTGAGCCTGGAAAAACGTTCGGGAAAGTGCCAAATCTGATCCAAACGGAACGCCCGTTGGCGGCATTTCTCGCGTCCACGGTGAAACCTGAGAATGCGATTGTGCCAGATCTTCCCAATTTCGAGGGAATCATTCGCCACCTCTCACTCGCTGTGACCAAGGAGCTTTCCAAAGTCGGCCAACAAGAGGCGCAAATGTTTGGCGGGAAGCCGATCCATTTGGGCGTTCCCAGCCAATAGAAGGCTACCGCATTTCGACTGTCGAAGAAGGGGAAGCCTAGCCAGGACAATCGGCGCGGAACATCTGCCAAGCATGGCCGCGTCATTTCCTTTACCGTCGCTAGGATAAGCGCATGAACGCTCATGAGATCCACTGTCAATATTACTCCCAGGAAGACCTTCTCGCCGCAGGTTGCCTCGATCTCAAGATGGCGATGGATGCGGCGGAGGAGTCGATGAAGCTCTTTGCAAGCGGGGATGTGTTGTTCCCGGAGAAGATCGTCCAGATTTTTAACGATGATACCCAAGAGCGGATCAACTGCTTGCCCGCCACCTTTCGCTCAAAGCGCATCTGCGGGGTGAAATGGGTCTCCGTCTTTCCGCCGAATCCAGTGAAGCACGGCATCCAGAACCTTTCCGCTGTCATCATCCTCTCAGAGATCGATCACGGCTTCCCGATTGCCTTTATGGAAGGGACGCTTTGCTCCAACATGCGGGTCGGCGCAATGGGTGGATTGGCGGCGCGGCACCTGGCTCGGCCAAATTCCGAGGTGATCGGTTTCATCGGTGCGGGAGAGCAGGCCAAAATGCATCTCATCGCGATGAAGACGGCTCTCCCCTCGCTCAAGCAGGCCAAGGTCGGGGCGAAGACGCCGGAGGAGGAGAACCAGTTCGTCGCGGAGATGGCCCCTATTTTCCCGGACATGGAAGTGGTCGGCACCGGATCGAATCTGGAGTCAGCGGTCGGTGACGCCGATGTCATTGTCACCGCGACCAGCGCCCAAGCCCCGCTCCTCAAAGCAGCCTGGATGAAACCGGGTGCGTTCTACAGTCACGTCGGCGGATGGGAAGATGAATACGCCGTGGCGAAAGCCTGTGATAAGATTGTCTGCGATGACTGGGAGACGGTGAAGCATCGCACCCAGACCCTCAGCCGGATGTACAAAGACGGCGAACTGACCGACGACGACATTCACGGGAATCTGATCGATCTCATCAGCGGGGCGAAACCTGGCCGCGAAAGCGATACCGAGCGCACCTACTTCAACGCCGTCGGCCTCGCCTTCGCCGACATCGGCATCGCCCACGCCATGTATGAGCGCGCTCGAGACGTTGGCCTGGGCCAAGACCTGAAGATCCAGAAGAAGATGATCTTTGAGCACCCGGAGTTGAAAGACTGGGTCAAGCTGTAGGCCTTCGCGATCCGCGAAAACGCTATGGAACCCTTCTTCATGTCAGATTGACCTTCCTCATCAATACTCTTGGCGGGATCGGGCTATTCCTCTTCGGAATGGCGGTGATGACCTCTGGATTGCGCAAGCTGGCGGGCGACCGGCTCCGGCTCTGGCTGGCGCGTTCAACGCGAAGCACCCTTTCCGGCGTCGCTACCGGGGCCACGGTCACTGCGTTGGTCCAGAGTTCGAGCGCGACGACCGTGGCCGCAATCGGCTTTGTTGGTGCCCAACTCATCACCTTCACCCAGGCGCTCGGAATCATCTTTGGAGCGAATATTGGCACCACCATCACGGGCTGGATGATCGTGCTGGTCGGTTTCAAACTGAAACTGGTAGCGGCGGCGCTTCCGCTGCTCTTTATCGCCGCCTCCTGTTATCTCTTCAAAAACAATCCATTCCTCCGCGGATTTGGCAAAGCGTTGGCGGGTTTTTGCCTGATTTTTATCGGAATCAGCTATCTTCAAGACGGACTGTCTCAGTTTGAGAACGTGATTGATCTCAGTCAATGGCCTGCAGAAAATCTGGGAGGGCGTTTTCTCCTCCTGTTCGTCGGAATTCTGATCACGCTGGTAACCCAATCTTCCAGCGCTACGGTTGCCACTGCCATCACCGCCCTTCATGCCAGCGTGATCGATCTCCCTCAAGCCGCCGCCATCATCATCGGGGCAGACATCGGCACGACAGGCACAGCAGCCCTCGCCACCATCGGAGGATCGACGGCGGCTCGAAGAACGGGATTCGCTCATGTGATCTACAATCTCATGGCCGGTATGGCCGCATTCTTGGCGCTTCCGCTCTACCTTTGGATCTGGGATCGCTTTGCCCCGGCGATGGTTACCAACTCGCCCGAAATCGTCGCCGTCGCTTTTCATACTGCTTTCAATGCATTGGGCGTTGCCTTGATCTTACCGTTTACCCAGCGCTTTGCCCATCTGATCGAACGCCTTTTTCCAGAGCGTCGATCCCGGCTCAGCGCCGCGTTCGATCTTCACCTGCTGGACGACGCACCTTCCGCCTTGAGCGGATTGGAATTCGGCGTTCGCCAAATCTCCGCAAAGATGCTCCGCCACGCTGAGAAAGCACTGCGAAGTGGGCGTTCGAAAGAATCCCTGGCACCGATCAACGAAGCCGTGGGTGCGGCTCGCGAATTCGCCATCCAACTCGGAAAACGGACTTCCGGAAGCGACATTGACACCAATCGCCTCTTCGCCTGCCTTCACGCGTTGGATCACGTCAATCGACTTCGGGATCGCTCCCGAGACGAGAAACGATCCACCGCAGCTCAGGAACAGGAGGAATTGGCTCAACGTGGCCAAACCCTCGCAAATCTATTCCAGCAACTCGCACTCAATCTCGAAACCGCTCAACCGCTCAAAAGTCTTCCTGCTCTGAAAAAGGCCGCCGATGAGCTCGAACAGGATAAAGCCCAATTTCGGCAGGGTGCCATTCGCAAAGCGGCCGCAGGCGAACTGGATGCCGAGGACTTGGAAGACGCGCTGGGCGCGGATCGCTGGCTCCGCCGCATGGCATACCACGCTTGGCGAATTGGACGATATCTGGAGTAGCGACCTTCCGCGCTCCGTGGATCGAGCCTCGCCGTCCTACCCCTTTTCTGCGTTCAGCGCATCTTCCAGCGCGTGCCATGCTAGAGTCGCACACTTGATCCGAGCGGGAAACTTGCGCACGCCAACCAAGGCGGCCATATCGCCCATCTCCAGGAAATCGACGACCGGCTCTTCCGCTGACGTGAGCAGCTTGTAAACTTCTTCCGCCTTTTCCTTGGCTTCCTCCGGGCTCAATCCGGCCAGCATTCCGGTCATGATCGAGGCCGAGGCGCGCGAAATGGCACAGCCTTCCCCGACAAACGTTGCTTTCGAAATTTTGCCGCCTTCTTCATTCACGAAAACGGTGATCCGATCGCCACACAGAGGGTTGTAGCCTTCCGCTTTCCCGCTGTAAGGCTCCAATTCTCCTTCGTGTTTGGGTCGCTTATTGTGGCTCAGGATGATGTCCTGGTAGAGTTGTTCGAGATCGTCATCCATGGGGCTGTAACAAAGATTCTACGAGAGAACGGGGAGTTCCGCTACTTCCTGGCAGGGTTCCCTTTACTGGCTGAAATCGCAAGCAATTCAACAATCATCCTTGGACAGGCAACCAGAAGCAACGATTTATCGGATTCCAAAGAACCGACGAATCGCCACCGAAAATCAGTTGCGACGTCTGGCAACAATCTTCACCGTCCTCGCCATGAATCCAACAGCTCGATACATCATGATCGGAGGATTTCTCGGTGCCGGGAAGACGACGGCGGTCAGCGAAGTGGCTCGGCACTTCTCGGAAGCCGGCAAGCGGGTCGGCCTGATTACGAATGATCAGGGTCGGGAGTTGGTCGATACCCAGATGCTTCGCTCGCGCGGTTTCGCGACGGAAGAGATCGCCGGTGGCTGCTTTTGCTGCAAATTCGGCTCTCTGGTCGATGCCGCAGAGAAACTCACGACCGACGCGACCCCGGAGATTTTCATTGCGGAGCCGGTTGGGAGCTGCACGGATCTCGTGGCCACAGTCAGCTATCCACTTCGGCGAATCTACGGTGAGAAATTCACCATCGCGCCGCTTTCGGTCCTGGTCGATCCGACCCGGGCGCGGCGGATTTTGGGATTGGAAGAAGGTCGCTCGTTCTCCTCGAAGGTCAGTTATATCTATCGAAAGCAGCTGGAAGAAGCGGACCTCATCGTGATTTCAAAGCGCGACCTGATTGATGAAGCGACCGAAACGGAGCTGCGAGAAGCCCTGAAGCGGGAATTTCCGAAAGCCCGCGTTTTGGCCATTTCCGCCCGGGACGGAAGCGGGCTGGCCGAGTGGTTTCAGGTGTTGGCGTCGGAGGAGCAAGTCGCTCGCCCGGCGATGGAGATCGACTACGACACCTATGCCGATGGAGAAGCGCTTCTCGGCTGGTTGAACGCCACGATTCAGGTGAAGCCGGAGGACGAGATCGAAGCGGGTCCGCTGTTGAATCGAATGGCGCAGGAGCTTCATCAGCAACTCGAAGCGGAGGACGCGGAAGTAGCCCACCTGAAGATGACGCTAAGTCCGGACAACGCTCTGGCCGGAGAAGTCGCCGTGATCAACCTTGTCCGAAACGACTATCTTCCGGAGCTCTGCCAGGAGCTGGAAGAGCCGATTTCGGGAGGCCAGATCATTTTGAACTTGCGGGCCGAAGCAGATCCTGAGCGGCTTGCCGCCTTTGTCGAAGAGGCGATCAGACGGGTTTCCGATGATGCTTGCCAATTGACCCTGGAGCACTTGGAGCGGTTTCGCCCCGGCCGCCCCGTCCCAACCCATCGGGACGTCGATTGAGTCGCGGTGGCGGCGGCCGCAAAAGGCCGGTTGATCGAAAAATTGTGGAACCGGGGATCTTACCCGGAGTTTCATTCCGAGATATGAGAACTCGCACGACTCTTTCCGGGCTGATCGCAATCCTCTCCTTGGCCATTGGATCCCAGCTCTCCGCTGCTTCTCTCAAGGAAGAGAGTCGCCTGGTCGATGCCTTTCTCGAAACCGCGTGGAAGGCGCAGAATGTGGTGCCGAACCCGCCGGCGAGTGACGAGGTCATTCTGCGTCGCCTCTATCTCGATCTCATCGGCCGCATCCCCACTCATCGCGAAGCCTGCGCGTTCCTTGATTCCGCCGACCCGGAAAAGCGGGCCAAGCTGATCGATCACCTGCTCGCCTCCGAAGGCTATGCCAGTCATCAGTTCAATCTCTGGGCCGACCTGTTGCGGGTGAACGATGCCGCCCGCGGCGCGATCACGACCCAGGCCTACGTCGAGTGGATCAAGAACGCGCTCCGGGACGATATGCCCTACAACGAGTTCGTACACCGCCTCGTCGTGGCGCGCGGCGGGGCCTGGGATAACGGGGCGATCGGATTCCAGATGCGCGACGACAACCGGCTCGATCATCTGGCTTACCTCTCCCAGGTATTTCTCGGCACGCAGGTGATGTGTGCTCAGTGCCACGATCACCCCTTCGATCAATGGAAACAGACCGATTTTTACGGGCTCTATGCCTATACCAGCGGCTTTCTCACGAGCGGCGGATACCTTGACCCGTTCGCATCGGCGTCCGGCGTCAGCCTCCCGGCGACCGGAGCCGAGCGGCGCCTGCCTCGCGATGACGAGCGACGACTGCGGGAGATCGTGAAGGAGGTGATGGACCCGCTCCGCTTTGGCTATGTGAGCTGGGACGAACGACGCCTTCCGCAGTTGCCTCCTGACTACGCCTACGACAATGCGAAACCCGGCGACGTCATCTCTCCGCGGGTCCTCTTCGGCCCGGAGCCGACGGTCCGCGAGGGGGAGCCGCGTGTTGAGGCCTTCGCGCGCTGGCTCACTTCCCCGGAAAACCCGCGCTTCACTTCGGTCATCGCCAATCGCCTCTGGGCCCGGGTTTTCGGAGCGGGATTGGTGGAGCCTCTGGACGATTTCACGGCCCGGAGCACTCCCTCGAATCCGGATCTCCTTGCGCATCTCACGCGCCTCATGATCCGCCAGGGCTACTCGATGAAGACGTTTCAGCGCGTGCTGTACAATACCGAAGCCTACCAGCGTGAGGCCACGGGAACCGAGCGAACTCCTGGCGAAGCCGCTTCCTTCGCTGGCCCGCCCCTCCGCCGCATGAGCGCGGAGCAGGTCTGGGATTCCCTCGTCACCTTGATGCGCGGCAACGTGGACGGCGCTCCGTCCCCGGAGTCAGCGCGCGTCAATCAATACCTCGCCGATGTGTCGAAATTGATGACCACCCTGCGCGAGATGGGCCCCGAAGCCGTCCTCGCAGCCACTCGCGACGCGGCCGAGCGGGTCGATGCGGCGAACGTGGCTCGGCGCCAGATGCGACGTGATCCCGCCATGGCAGCGGAAATGGCAGCATCCAATAAGGAGAGAGTCCGCACCGCCGTGAGCGAGAAACTGCGGAGCACGCAGAGTCTGCTCGCCACCATCGTGGGTGCGGAGACGGCGGAACGCATCACCGCCAGAACCAACCTCAGGCAATACCAAAACCTGCGGGCTCGGGTCGAGTTACCGGAAGCCGAAAACCTCAGCCGCGAGGAAGTCCGGGCCCTCATCCATCTCACCGGAGGCGGTCTCGGCAACGCCCTGCGCGCCTCCGAAATGCCTTCACCGACGCCTCCGGGTCATTTTCTGAGGATCTTCGGTCAGTCCGACCGCGAAAACATCTCCAACGCGAACAACGAGCCCAGCGCGACCCAGTCCCTCGTCCAGTTGAACGGGCCGCTCTTCCTCTCGCTGACCCACCCCAGCGCCGCCTGGCGCCAAAACCTGGAAGCTTCCGATGGCCCTCTTTCCTCACTCTACCTCGCCCTACTGAGCCGCGCGCCCACCGCCCGCGAGATCGCCATCCACGAGCGAGTCCTCCGCGAACGCGGGGACGCGGCCCTCGACGACATGACCTACGCGCTGCTCAACGGCGCGGAATTCCTCTTCATCCCATGAAAACCAAGACTGAACTCGGCCGCCGCGCTTTTGTCGAGCGCCTCGCCGCCTCCTGCCTCGGGGTCAGCGTTCTCCCCGCGTTGGGAAAAGCCGCCGTTCCGAGCGGAAAAGCGCGCAACGTGATTTACCTCTACATGACCGGAGGGATGAGCCATCTTGATACCTTCGGGGTCGCGCCGGGCGCGGAGACAATGGGACCGACCAAGACGATTCAAACCTCGGCCGACGGAGTTTTTGTCAGCGAATACCTGCCCACGGTGGCCCGGCACATGCATCACGGTGTCGTCATCAATTCGATGGCTTCCACCCAGGGAGCGCACGAGCCGGGGAATTACTTTGCCCACACCAGCTACACGGCGCGTGGCGGGACGCGGCATCCCGGCCTGGGAGCCTGGCTGCAGAAATTCGAGGGGAAAGGCAATCCCAGCCTCCCCGGGAGCGTCGTCATCACCACCGACAGCCGCCACCCCGGCGCGGGCTTTTTCGAGGCTTCCTTCACGCCACTGATGATCCAGGACGCGGCGGAAGGCCTGCAGAACAGCCGGAGGCTCGGCGCCATGAGCGAAGCCGATCAAAACTATCGTCTCGCTCTCGCCGGGGAGTTGGACGCTCCATTTCGCAAGGCGAATCCCCACGCCGCCGTGCGCGCCCACGGTGAGATGTATCGAGAAGCCATCGGTTTGATGAACAGCAGCGACCTGACGGCCTTCGACCTCGATGCCGAGTCGAGCGCTTCCCGGGAGGCCTACGGCGCGGACCGCTTCGGCCAGGGGTGCCTGCTGGCGCGACGGCTCGTCGAGCACGGCGTGCGCTTTGTCGAAGTGACCTTGGGCAACTGGGACACCCACGTGGACAACTTCCTGAGAACTCCCGAGCGGTGCGCGTCCCTGGATCGTGGCCTCGGCGCCCTGCTTGAAGATCTGGAACAGCGGGGATTGCTGAACGAAACCCTCGTTGTCCTCGCCACCGAGTTCGGTCGCACCCCCGTCGTGAACGGCAACGGTGGCCGGGACCATTACCCGCAGGCATTCTCCAACGTGCTCTGGGGGGGCGGCGTGCTCGGCGGACAGGTCTACGGGAAGACAGATCGAGGGATCGAGATCACGGAAAACCGGGTCACCATACCCGATTTCAACGCCACCATCGCCCACGCTCTCGGGCTGCCTCTCGAGACGATCCTCTACTCGCCCACGATGCGCCCCTTCACCGTCGCAAACAAGGGCAAGCCGGTCAACGCGATCTTATCAAAGGGAATTTAGCCAATCGTCGTCACGTCACAAAGCTCAATCCGAGCTTTCGCACCACCGCCAGGACGGTGAACGCGGTGCCCACCAGGAGCAGCGAAACCGCAACGGCGGCTTCCAGATTCCCGACGCTGAGTTCGAGCCAAACTGTCGTGGGGAGGACTTCCGTTTTCATCCGGGTAGCTCCGGCGAAGACCAGGATCGGCCCAAACTCGCCCAGACTCCGCGCCCAGGCCACGGTCGCCGCCGCCAGCATTCCGCGCCTCGCCTCCGGCAGCGCCACGTGCCAAAACGCCTGGAACTCCGTGCATCCCAAGGTGAGGGCGACTTGTTCGGCTCGCGGCGAAAGATGCTCGAAGGTTCCGCGCATCGTGCGGATCGCGAACGCAGCCCCAATCACGAACTGAGCCAGAATGACGCCGAAGACGGTGTAGGTAAAGGGGATGACCTGCTCAATCAGGTTTCCCACGGCGGTCTGAAAAAAGATGAGGAGGCAGAGTCCGATCACCATCGGGGGTAGAACAATCGGGATATCCAGCGCCGCGTCGATCAACGCTTTTCCTGGAACTGAGCGACGCGTGAGCAGGTAGCCAGCCGGAACCGCGACGAGAAGGGAAAGCAGCGCGGTGATGGTGCAGGTGGTGAAGCTGAGAAACACCGCAAAGCGGATCTCTTTCGCCATCAACGCGTTAAGAATTTCTCCCGGAGAACTGTAGGCCGCCGTGGCACCCAAGAGCGCCAGAATGAAGCCGAGATAACCGGCGGTAATCAGGCTGAGGGTGATCCAAAAGGGTGACTTGGAGCGGTTCAAGGACGGCAACCTTGTCGAAGGTCGACCTGCGTTCCACCCGGATTTTTACCAGATTTTCTCCTAGAGTTTTTGTGAATTTCACCAAAGGTCCGTATCTCTTCGATTCTTCATAGAATAAGGGCGCTTTCAGATTTTCAGGAAACTGTTCGTTCATGCCTTCCCTATCCCCAGACTCCGGGAATCCCGGTCCGCCTTTCAAGGTATTATCCGTGTTCGGTACGCGCCCTGAAATCATCAAATTTGCCCCGGTCTTGGCGGAACTGGAGCAACGGCCCGATCTCCGTCCCGTCAATGTATCGACCTCCCAACACACTGATCTGGCAGCGCCTTTTCTCAGTGAATTCCAGATCCGGGTTGATCATGACTTGCAGGCGATGCGCCCCGGCCAAGCCCTGAGCCAGCTCTGCTCGCGAATCCTGGGGGATCTGGATCGGATCTTGGAAGCGGAAGCGCCCGATTTCGTCGTGGTGCAGGGAGACACCACCAGTGCCATGACCGGAGCGCTGGCCGCATTTCACCGCAACATTCCCGTGGGTCACCTGGAAGCGGGACTGCGCTCCGGAGACATCCATTCGCCCTATCCGGAGGAGATGAATCGGATTCTGATCAGCAAACTGGCGACGGCCCACTTTGCCGCAACAGAGCGCAACCAGGCGACCCTTCTCCGAGAAGGCATTGCTCCGGAATCCATCTTTTTGACCGGAAACACCGTGGTGGACGCGGTCACGAGAATGCTGACGTCCGATCAAGTCAGTCCCCGGGTTCAAACTCTGCTCCAAGAAACCGAGGGAACTCGGCGCATCGTCTTGACGGCGCATCGGCGCGAAAATTTTGCCGGAAAGATGGCGGAATACTTCCGGGTTCTTCACGCATTTCTTACGAAAAACACCGACGTCAGCCTGATCTTCCCCGTCCATCCCAACCCCAATGTCCGGCGAATCACTCAGGAACACTTTGAGGGAATCGATCGCGTGAAACTGGCCGAGCCGATGCCGTATCCGGACTTTGTTCGGCTCCTGAGCCACGCCTGGTTGATCGTTAGCGATTCTGGCGGCGTTCAAGAAGAAGCCCCGACGCTTCGCAAACCTCTCTTGATCATCCGCGAGAACACGGAGCGGCCGGAATCCGTCGAATGCGGAGCCGCGAAGTTGATCGGAGAGTCGTCCGAAGCCCTCGCTCGCTATCTGGACGAAGCCCACGATGGAGCTGACTGGATGCAGTTGGCAGCCCGGGCCGAAAACCCATTCGGAGATGGTCAGGCCGGACGGCGCGTGGTGGATGCGATCTCCCAAATCCTCAATTCCAAAACGGCGTGAAGCAACGGTTCGCCAGCGTCTCCCTGGATCTCGACAATCTCTGGTCGTACATGAAAACGCATGGTGACGAGGGCTGGGAGAGCTTTCCGAGCTACTTCGACATCGCCGTTCCCCGGATTCTCAGCGTCTTGAAAGAGCTGGACTTGGTGATTAGCTTTTTCATCGTTGGCAAAGACGCCGAGCAGGAAGCGAATCGCCCCTTCTTGAAGGCGATTGCCGATGCCGGACATGAAATCGCGAACCATTCGCTCACCCACTAGCCTTGGTTTCATCGCTACACGGCGGAAGAAACGGAACGGGAAGTCGTAGAAGCCGAAAAATGGATTGAAGCCGCGACGGGGCAACGACCACACGGCTGGCGCGGCCCCGGCTTCAGCCGTTCACCCGGCCTCCTCAATCTCCTGGCCCAACGCGGCTACGCCTACGATGCTTCCAGCTTTCCGACCTTTTTGGGTCCCGTCTCTCGACTGTATTATTTTCTCACCTCGGGCTTAAGCCGGAGCGAGCGCCAAGAACGCGATGGTCTCTACGGAACCTGGAAAGACGGCTTTCAGAACCTTAAGCCCCATCTTCTCGATTTGGAGGACGGTCGACGGCTTCTGGAGATCCCCGTCACGACGATGCCATTCTTCCGGCTCCCGATCCACGCGAGCTATCTTCTCTACCTGGCCACCTACTCTCCAGCGCTCTCCCGCTTCTATTTTCGATTGGCGCTGTGGCTGTGTCGCCTCACCCGAACCGCCCCTTCCTTTCTCCTTCATCCCACCGATTTTTTAGGGAGTGACGATGCCCCGGAAATGAGCTATTTCCCAGCCATGAATCAGACCAGTTCCTGGAAAGTGGCGCGCACCCGCGAGTTTCTCGAAATCCTGAACGCCCATTTCAAGATCGTCACCATGAAGCAACACGCTCAATACGCCATTCCACCACACCCGGCCGAAGCATCCGCCTCTTTATCTCCCAACTGATCATCACCAGATGTCCGAAAGCCAATCCAACCCGGAGAAAAACCGGATCCACATTATCCTCCCGGCATATAACGAAGAAGACTCTCTTCCCAATCTCTTGAGTCGATTCGTCGAGCTTCAAGCCAGTCATCCTGAATCAGAGTTGATCGTTCGGGTGATTGATGATGGGTCTTCAGATCAAACCGCCACAGTTGCTCGCCAAAACTACGAAAACCTCAAGATCCACGTGCATCAGCATGAGCAGAATATGGGTCTGGGCCAAGCGATGCTCACCGGTCTGCAACGTGCGGTCGAACACGCGGAAGAAGCCGATGTGATCGTGGCGATGGATGCGGACGACACCCACGATGTGACGTTGATTCCCCGAATGCTCACCAAAATCGCAGAGGGGGCCGATATCGCGATTGCCTCACGCTTTGTCGAAGGAGGAGATGACAGCACCGCGCCTCCTTTTCGTCGCCTCTTGAGCCGTGGCGCTTCTGTGGTGTTCAAGTCGGTCTTCCCGCTCGACGGTATTGAAGATTTCACCAGCGGTTACCGGATGTATCGGGTCAGTTTGATGAGGCAAGCCCACGCGCATTGGGGCGAACGCCTGATCGAAGAAGATGGTTTCGCCTGCATGGTCGAGCTGCTACTCAAACTGCGTCACTGGAATCCGGTGATGACGGAAGTGGGGATGAATCTGCGTTATGATCGGAAACTCAGCGAGAGCAAGCTTCGGCTCGTCCGGACGATGCGCCAGTATCTTAAGCTGGCCCTGCGCAATGCCGTGACTCCAGCTCCCCGCCAAGCCAGCTATGCCCACCAGCCCTAAAACCATCGCCGTTCTCGGTGGCGGAATCTGCGGCCTCACCGCCGCGCATGAACTGGCGGTGAAGGGTCATCGCGTCATCGTGATCGAAAGCAGTTCCCAATTGGGAGGGTTAGGCACTTATTTTGACTGGAACGGTCACTTCGTGGACCAGTTCTATCATTGCCAGATGCCCAGCGATGATGATTTGATCCAACTGATCCGTGACGTCGGCATGATCGACAATCTGTATTGGCGACCGACACGCATGGGTTTCATCGTCGGGGGAACCCGCTATGCGTTTAATGGGGCCTTCGACCTTCTGCGCTTCCACCCCTTGAGCTTCATCGAAAGGCTCCGATTTGGAATCGTGAGCCTCCTGCTTCGTCGCCTGGGCGAAGGCAAAGACCTGGACAATATCCGGATCGAAACCTGGCTCACGGAACTCTATGGGGCACGAATCTGGAAGAAAATTCTTCAGCCGCTCTTTATCAGTAAATTTGGTCCCGCAGCGGGGGATATGCCCGCTCTGTATATTTGGGAACGACTCGGCCGGGAAAAGAATACCGTGGAGCGTGGTTATCTAAAGGGCGGGTTGAAGGCGATGATCGATGCGATTGAAGCGAAACTCCGATCGTTGAACGTCGAAATCCGGACCGGAGCCACCGTGCGATCGCTCGACGAAGTCTCCGGAGAGATGCAGATCGCCTTGAACGATGACTCCAACGTATCGGCGGATTGGTGTATCTCTACGATGCCTCTCCCGATTCTCCGCCAGGCCATCGCCGGAACCAGTCTCGAAGAAAAGGTTCGGATTCCTGAACTGCGCTACCAAGGCGTGGTCAATGCGATGTTCTTTCTGAAGAAGCCGCTGGATAACTATTACTGGGCACCGGTGATGGGTTCTAAAACCGAGTTCGATGGCGTCGTTGAGATGACGGAGTTAGTCCACACAGAACACTACGGCGGTCATCACGTGGCCTATGTCATGAAATACTGCGACCGCGAGTCTGAGCTTTTTCAAGAACCCGCCGAATCCATCGGCACACGGTGGAAAACGCAGATCCTGTCTCTCTACCCTGACCTGAATCTTCGCGATGACGATGTGGCAGATGTGCGCGTGTTCAAAGCTCCCTTCGTGGAACCGGCTTATCCCTTGGGCTATTCCAAGCTCAAACCAGAAATCAACGATGGTGAAACCCGACTCTTCCTCGCCACCTCCGCTCAAGTCTATCCACGGATCACCGCCTGGAATTCAAGCGTCCGCCTCGGAAAACAGGTCGTGACCCAGTTGGAAGACCGGATGGCGTCCGAACCGGAAACGAGCGCCGTTGCATCCTAACAAGGTGCTGCCAAAACCGCTAGAGCATTGGATTCCCCGGACCGCGCTGAATGGGTGCCGGGAGGCCTGGCGGAAGCAATCGCGGCGAGAGGATGTGCGGTGGGCTGATTCAGAGGAGGCAGAGCAACGCATCTTTGATCAAGCGAACGAAGCTGAGGACCTCGAGATTGAGCGTTTTCTGAGAATGGTGACGATTTGAGTCTGGTCTGGTTGGCATACAGGCAGGTTCAATCCTGCCCTGGCGACATGCGCAGCTTGACCTTCCACGGATATTCCGGGAGAGATACTGGCGACCTCCCTAATCCCCCCTATGACCCCAAATCAGTTTCTCTCCATCGCCCTTTTTTTCTCCTTGGCCATTTCCGCGATGGCAGAGACCGAATCGCTGACCGCAGACGCCATTGTCTATGGCGATTCCCCGTCTGCGGTGTCCGCTGCGATCGAGCTTTCCAATAGCGGGCACGATGTGTTGCTGGTATCGCCGGTTCCCCACATCGGCGGGATTACGATCGAAGGGCTGGGGAGCCAGGATATCGACCGACGAAGTGGCAACGGCGAGCCGATTGGTGGTCTGGCGGCGGAGTTCTTTCTCCGAATTGGAAAGGCGTATGATCCCGGGAAGGAGACGCCCCGCTACAAGTTCAACTCCAGTGTGGCAGAGCGCGTTATTGATGAATGGCTGGAGGAGACGAACGTCCGCGTAATCCGAGGCAAGCGCATCTCGGAAGCCCCGGGCGCGGTTTCCACATCCGACGGGAAGATCACCGGCTTCGTTTGTGAAGACGGCACGCGGGTGACCGGGAAGCTGTTCATCGATGGGACGGTGGAGGGCGATCTCATGGCGTTCTCCGGCGTAACTCATACCTGGGGGCGCGAAGGGAATGCGAAGTATGGCGAAACCGTCGGCGGGATTCTCAACCCGACGCAGAAGCAGCAATATAAAGTGACGGTGGATCCTTACCGCATTCCGGGTGATCCCACCTCTGGCCTCATTCCCGGTGTGCAGGAAGGCGAAATCGGGAACCACGGAGATCCCGATCAAAGCGCGATGGGATTCTGCCTTCGGCTCCCTCTCACCAAAGATCCGTCGAATCAGATTCCCATCACCGCCCCGGAGGGCTACGACCCGGCCGATTACGAACTCTATCGCCGCTTCCTCGCCGCTGGCGGCATCAACGACTGGCTCGACGGTCCCGGAAAAAAAGACAGCAATCCCACGACCAAACTGATCGACCTGGGAAGCTGGCATGAACTCTCCGGAAACCTCTACGGCCGCAACCACGATTACCCGAATGGTTCTTATGCGACTCGCGCCGCGATCTATGAAGAACACCGTCGCTTCACCCAGGGTCTGATCTATTATCTTTCCAACGATCCTTCGGTTCCCCCGGCCATCCGTGAGGAATGGTCTCGATGGGGTCTTTGCGCCGATGAGTTTATCGACAACGGCGGCTGGCCACGCATGCTCTACCTCCGCAGCACGCGGCGGATGATTTCCGACTATATCATTACCGAAGCTGATGTGATCGAGCGCCAAAAAGGTGAACTGAAGCCTGCCCCGCCAGTGAACGATCCAATCGGAATTTGCTGGTGGCCCGTCGATCTCCACGCTGCGCGCACGCTCGTCAAGAACGGCCAAGTGTATAACGAAGGCGCCTATATCGATTACTCCAACTACAAGCCGTTCGGCATCCCCTATCGTTCCATCGTCCCCAAGCGCGAGGACTGCACCAACCTGCTGGTCCCCTCCGCCCTCTCTTCCAGCTACGCCGGCTACGGAGCGGTGCGCCTGGAGTGGACCTTCATGGTTTTGGGCCAATCTGCCGGAGCCGCCGCAGCCATCGCTCTGGACCGGAATCTGCCCGTCCAAGACGTCCCTTACGAGGAGCTTCGCGACACTCTCCTAGCCCGAGGACAGAAACTCGCCCCGATGATCGAAAGCCCGGTGGAGGGAGAAATCATCGTCGATAATACGGCTGCGGAACTCACTGGCGAATGGTTCTCCAGCACGCGCTATCCCGGCTTTCACGGAACCGACTACCTGCACGATGGGAACGAGAAAACGGCAGCGAAGAGCATTCGTTTTACCCCCGATCTACCGGAAGCCGGAACCTACGCGGTTTATACGCGCTGGAATACGAACACTCCCCGCGCTCAGTCCGTCCCGATCGAGATCACCCACAGCGGCGGGACTACCCGGTTGACCGTCAATCAGCAAACGAAGGGCAATGCGTGGAACCTGCTTGGCACCTACGCCTTCTCCGCCGGGACCAAGGGCGGCGTCCTTATCCGCACGGACGGCACAAGCGGCTACGTGATTGCCGATGCGGTCCGCTTCGTCCCGAAGCAATAGCCCCGCCCATTGCGCGACCGTGACGGGACAGTCGTATCATCATGGGGGCGCATCTTATGGAGACGCCGCTTCTTTCAAGAATTTCCGACTGGCCCCGTGAACGGACGCCCCATACGCCTTCTGGAGCTTGATATCGATGCCGGGCCGCGTCGGGACAGAAAGCTCCAAGCCGTCCCATGCGAGGTTGAGCCGGTGTTCGGTGATTCCGCTTTCGAGGGAATCGAAGCCCGTCGTTTCGTCCCCAGTATCGACGGCCAAGGCGATGCCGACGGCAGTGTCGGTGAAGTCGCGCAAGACAAACTCTTTCTCGCCTCCTTTGTGCAGCATCAGATCGAGGGTCCGACGGTCAGCTTGCGGTCTCCCCACCCTCATCTCAACGGGTGCTCCATCGAAGAGCGCGACGGGCACATGGATGCGGAAGGTGAGGTCTCCGGAGACGACTTCAGCGATGCGTTGTTCTTTGTCGAGCACGCGGAATTTCGCTTTCTTGCCGAGTCCGATGAACTCGAAGGAGAGGCGCAGTTCCTTCGCTCGGAATTTGCCTCCGATGCGGTCGAAGAACCAATGGGTGTCGCCGCCGTTGGTCGCCAGATTGACCGCAACCAGGGCGCGGCCCTTTTCCTGAACGCCAAAGTGCTGTGGGGCGCAGAAAGGGATGCCATCCTTGTAGAACTGCAGGATCATCGCACCGGGAGATTCCGGCGTGCCCCAGTGCACCATGATTCCCCGTCGGTCCGGCGCGAAGTGGCCGCGATTGACCGTGCCCATGGCGAAATCCGGATGCAGCCAGGTGGTGCCGATGGTGTCAGTGACGAAATCATGTCGATTCTCGAAACCATCGGGCAGAAACCTGCGGCTGACAGGCGTGAGGGAGAAGTAGGTTTGGACGATCTCCCCGGCAGCAGCAAGCTCGAGAAAGGAAGCGCGAAGATCCTCCGGCATGCGATGAGGCAGGCGCACGAGATTCGCCGTCTTGCGGGAAGGATGAATGTCCGCGGGCGGCACGCCGGGCCGGTTTTCCGCCGCCGCCCGGATCATCCATGCTTTTCCCTGAGAGAGAATCTCCTCGCCGCCCCGGTTGCGGAGCTGCGGCCCAGCCCATTGCTGGCTGGGCGGATGGTATTGGATCGCGATTTGGCGCCAGGTTTCGCGATAGAGGTCCAGCCCCATCGAGCGGGCTTCGGGGTTCTCGACCCAAGCCAGCAGACGATAGAGGATATCAAGCACCAGGGTGGTGTAGTTGGGGCTCTGGTATTCGGTAAAACTTCCCTGGTCGAGGGTCAGTTCGTGAATCTTGCGCAGGTCCGCGAGACCGCTCTCAATCAGATCAGGGCGGTCAAAGCGTTCCCCGATCGCGATCAGGTTGAGGATGCCCATGAAGTAGGCATTAGTATAAGTTGGAGAGACGGTGCGGCTCTCTATATAGTCGGCGGCGAGGAGCAAGGCATCATCGATCTGATCCCGCATTGGCTGCGGCAGCCGCTCCTCGTGACGGGTGAGAATATCCTGCAGCGCCATGGCAATGAAGTCGGCCTGATTCACATCAAAGCGTTTACCGGGCACGATCGGCTCTTCGAGAAACTCCGGGAAGTTGCCGTGGTGTTTGCTGCCGGGGTCGCGATGCTGGGTCGGCAGAGTGGCTTCAAGGATATCGAAAGCGCGTTGGCGCATCGCTTCGTCCTCCGCATCCATCAAGACGGTGGCGTATTCGATGCTCCAACGCACCGTGCCACTTTTCTGCTTCCGTTGCCCGCGGCCAAGGAGCACCCCGCGCTCGGGATCGAACTCCATGTGCTCGTTCTCCGCGCACTGGCGAATGAAGGCCAGTTCCTCTTCCGAGAAACGCTGAGGCTGATCGGGACGCGGAGCCCAATCCGGGTAGAGATCGTCTGCGGCGGATACCGGCCCGCTGGCAACCAGTCCGAGCAGCGGCGCGGTCAGGACCGCGATGAGTCCAAACGAAATCTTGGGCGGCAGTTTCATCATGGAAAACGGTGAATTTGGCATTGGCGAGAAAGGTGTTCAATGACGGAGTCGCGGTAGGTTCAAGGAAGGGCATGCACCCTGGAATCTCGGGTGAGAGCCCCGGGTCTCTAGACCATGAAAGAAATGGCGGAATGGCTTGGATCGAATGGTCTTGTTCGCCCGTCGTTTTCGTCCATCATAGCAGGATGATCCAACGAACCTCTTGCCTGGCGGTCTCGCTGGCGATGCTCAGCTCAATGGCTTTCGCGGCCGATCACTTCCTCACGATTGCAGGCGGGTATGAACCGGCCGGGAATCAGGTGTCCCTGGAAAAGAATGTGATCTTTTTCCGCAAGGTGCTCGATCGCACAGGCTTTGCCGATGTGCCCCATGCGGTCTACTTCGCCAACGGTGCCGCCAAGTATCGGGATGTTCAGTATGAATCGATCGACTCACAGGTTCCCCGGGCTCACGAGCTGATGGCGAAGCTGTTTGGGACGACGAAACACCAGTCGCTTTCCTATCGGAAACATACGCTGACGGACCTGGCCGGCGGCTTATCAAGGTAGGGACACCGGTTGCCCGGCGCCCCCCTCGCAGATCCCGGCGTGC
>CAYGQD010000030.1:0-47417 GCA_964351855.1 uncultured Verrucomicrobiales bacterium | reverse complement strand
CTGACCAAGTTGTTCAGCCTTGCTCCGCAGGGCGTTGAGGAAGTCGTCGATCAGGCCGAGTCTCTGCGCATAGATCGAACCGGGTTCGACGCTGGCCATGGCGTCATCAAACATCGCCAACACGGTTTCGGTGGGTTCCAGTTCGTGATCCATCGCCTGATAGTTGGCCTCACAGTAATCGAAGAATTTCCGCATCTTGGGACCGGCCGGACCATAGAAGGTGTCGCAGTATTCCTCGAACATGCTTCCCACATCGGCGTTCGTTCCTCCCCAATACATTCGAGCGGTGAAGTAGATCTGAAAGTGATCGAAGCCCATCGCGGGGGCATCATGATAACGAGGAAAGCTCAGCCAGATGTCCTCGCCACGCGAAACGCCTTTCGTTGCATTGACGGTATTGCCAATCACACGGGCGACAAAGGCTGGCAGGTACGTTCCGCGGCCGGTGAAAGGATAGTTCTCGAAAATCATGATCGGCCGACTGGATTTCGCGATCCAGCCTTCCCGCAATTTGGTCACCTCTGCTTGTTGTTCCGGCAGGCTGTTTCGGGGACGTCTTCCGCCGACGATCACGACCTGCACGTTCGGCTCCAGCTTGTCGATATTGGTGGGTGGCTGCGTGTTTGCACCGTAGGCGCAGCAGACAATGAGCTTGTCCGGATGCGTCTTCCCCACTTCTTTGGCCACCCGATTGGCGTAGTCCCAAACATGGTTGGACAGCTTTCCGCGTGCGCCCATCTCGTCGATCTGTTTGCCTTCGCAGAGATCGCACTGACAGATCGAGCCGTAGGCATCCGGCGGCATGATGGACACTCCTTCGTAGTCGTAAATATCGAACTGCGCCTTGGCCCATTTCACGGTTTCGGCGAACAACTCCGCGTTGGAGTAGCAAAGGTGATTGAGCCGATTTCCGGTCTGGGTATCGCGTTTCCCGCCGTAGAGGGCGAACCAATCCGGCTTGTCGGTTTTGAGTTGCTCGGGATGCGTCATCGTGTGCATCCCGTGGGCGATCATGAGGTCAGGCACGTTGCGCGTTCCCAGTCGCATGATCCAGCGGGTCACTTCTTCGTCGCAGGTCCCGATTCGCGCGCTGAACTGTCGAATCTCGAAGTCGGGCTTCACGGTTTCGTCGATCTCGGGAAGCTGGATGGTGGGTTTGTCAGGAATCACCTCGCCCAGCTCGCCGGGGAGATACCAGCGGACACCGAGATTTCGCAAGAATCCGCAGACCGCATTGTAGGAACCGCGCTCGTCGAAGGCCCAAAGATATTCGCGCTCCTCGTTGGCCAGCTCCTCCGGCATGACGCGGCGATTCTTATATAGCCCGCCATTGGAGACACCGTAGGGAAGGCCGCTGACCTCTTCCCAGCGCGCTTGAAGCGTTAGGCGGTCGCCATTGTTCTTCGCCCACGGCTCCTTCGGCTCAAACTCGGTGTCGTCGCCAATGAGGGCGAGCCAGTTCTCGCCCGAAACCATGCGATACGCGCCATGCTTCAAGTCGTCGGTCATGATGCCGAGCGCTTTCGTCAGTTCGCTCTCGCCGACATAGATCCGAGTGCCATCTCCGGGAGCGGACGTGATCGGCAACGTTGCGCCGGACACTTTCGCCAGCGTCATTTGCAATTCCGAGGCGGCCAGGCGCGTGGTGCGAAGCGCGTTTTCAGGGATGACAATCTCGGCTTTGGGTTCTCCGTTTTCGATGATCAACGTTTCGGAGAACCCCGCCGTGGGGAATCCGATGAGGCTGATGGCGAGCAAGAAGCAAGGGAACGCTGATTTCATGAGTATTAGGGGTTCGGTCAATCCACGTTCAATCACCCGGACTTATCTCAGGGAATTCTGCGCAAATTGCATCGACTTGAGATTGCTCCGGAACGGTTCTTTCGGATGCCATTCAAGCGGATTGCAGTTGGAATGGGCGTGAATCTGGTGAACAAAAAGGGGCCGAAAGCTCCGAAGCACAAAGCCCGGGCGTTCACGCCAGGGTAAAGTCGAACGCGAAAATGCGGCCTGCCAAGGTCGCCAGTAAACCTGATGGCACGAGATTGCTGGCGACCCTTCAGGCCGCGATGATTCTTCGATATC
The DNA here is from genome assembly GCA_964351855.1 of uncultured Verrucomicrobiales bacterium. GTDB lineage: Bacteria > Verrucomicrobiota > Verrucomicrobiia > Verrucomicrobiales > DEV007 > JBCDHN01. The sequence continues at coordinate 45,332 of CAYGQD010000030.1, read as the reverse complement.
TTCTTCACAGGGCTGAAGCCCTGAGCGTTGTGCTTTCGAGCCTTCGGCCCGAGTTGTGTCCACCGCGTTCATTCACACCCGGTTGGAATCGATCGCTTGATATTGGCGGCGATACATTTTGGGGGTTAGCCCTGTCAATTTGCGAAAATGCCGGGTGAAGTGACTCTGATCGTAGTAGCCGGTGTCCGTTGCGATGTCACTGATGGTGGAGGTGGTCGTGGCGAGGAGGAAGCGGGCTTTTTCGACGCGAACCGAGAGCAAAAATCGATTGGGAGAGACGCGGAAGATTTCGGCGAACCGGCGATTGAAATGGGTGACGGACATCCCGGCCAGCTTGGCGAGGTGGCTGGTCGAAATTGGCGAGGCGTAGTTGGTTTCGAGGTATTGAATTGCGGCGGCAAGGTTCTGGAATTGAGCGGCCCGGTCTTCCGGAGTGGAGATCGCGTAGCGGATCCCGGCAATACCGATCACGGTTTCGTCACTGGAATAGAGGGGGACCTTGCTGGAGCGAAACCAGCCTGGACGACCATTCTGATCGATCACGAACCAGGACTGATTCGAAAGTGCGTTCCCGGATTCCATGATCGCCCGATCTTCCGCGACGTAGGCTTCGGCGAGGTTGGGTGGATGGAACTCGTCATCTGATCGTCCCAAAAGCTCCGCCGGGCTGGAGAGGTTCTTGGTCGCCAGCATCGTGGAGTTGGCGGCCACGAACCGGCTCTCCCGATCTTTGGCGTAGAAAACGATTCCCGGGATAAACTCAAAGAGTTCCAGAAAGCTGGCTGCCCGAGGATTGGTGGAGAAAAACTGGGAATCAACGGCAAGGGGCATGGTCGGATCCTACCAAAAAATCTGGATTCAGCTACAAGACAGCGCGTTGGATTTCGCTACGTTTGGACCTGACCCTCATGATCCTCCCAAAATTCAGCCCGCTCCTTCTTCTTGGACTTTTTGCGACGTCTGTCATCGCGGAGAATCAGGATTCCGAGGTAAGTTTCAGCAAAGAGGTGCTTCCGATTCTCTCGGATCGCTGCTTTCACTGTCACGGTCCGGACGAAAGCCATCGTAAAGCAACGTTGCGATTGGATTTGGAGGCTGAGGCTAAGCGGGACCGAGACGGGTACCAGGTGGTTGCTCCCGGGGATGTTGAGGGGAGTGACTTGTGGTATCGGATCACGACCGATGATCCGGACGATTTGATGCCGCCACCGGATTCGCATCGAAAGCCGTTGAGTGCGGGTGAGCGAGAGGTGCTGAAGCGTTGGTTGGAGCAGGGGGCGCCATGGGGGAACCATTGGGCGTTTGAACGTCCGGAACGACCGAAGCTTCCCGAGTCCACGGATCATCCGGTGGACATTCTGGTTCGGAAGAAACTGGAGCAAACCGGCTTCGAGGCATCTCCGCCCGCTCCATTGCATACCCAGCTTCGTCGCTTGTCGTTTGACCTGACGGGATTGCCTCCATCTCCAGAGCAAGTCGAAGCGTTCACCAGCGGGAAGCAGAATTGGAGTCAAGTTGTGGAAGAGGCGCTGGCGTCTCCTCATCACGGCGAACGACTGGCCATGTGGTGGCTGGATGCGGCGCGCTATTCGGACACGGATGGTTATCAGCAGGACAAGGAGCGGACCAATTGGCCGTGGCGCGATTGGGTCGTCAACGCGTTCAACGCCAACATGCCGTTCGATCAGTTCACGGTTGAGCAGTTTGCGGGGGACCTCCTCCCGAACGCGACACCGGAGCAAAAACTGGCGACCTGTTTTCATCGCAATCACATGACGAATGGGGAGGGCGGGCGCGACCCCGAGGAATCGCGAATCGACTACGTGATTGATCGGGTCAACACGACCGGAACAGTTTGGTTGGGACTCACGTTAGGCTGTGTCCAATGTCATACCCACAAATTCGACCCGATCTCGCACCAGGATTACTACGAGATGTTCGCCTTCTTCAATAGCATCGACGAAGACGGAAAGGCGGGCACCGCAGCAAAGCCGTATCTCAAATACAAATCGCCCCATACTGCGGAGGCGATCGCCCAGGCGGAGGCTCACCTCAAGGTCTGTCGCGAGGAGTTTCAAACCGCCCGAAATGCCGCTGAGGAGCACTTTAAAGTGTGGCTCGCGGAGAAGCGGGAGGCGCTTACCGGCGACTACCTCGCGTGGATCTCGCCAAAGCCGGCCTCACTCAAATCCGTCAACGGCACCGAGTTTCTGGTGGAGGCCGACCAGACGGTTCAGACCGCCGGCCCCACGCCGCGCCAGGACGACTACTGGATTCGGTTCGATCCTCCATCGGGACTGGATCGCCTGACGGGATGGAAGCTGGAAGTCTTTCCCCATGCATCGCACAAGGACGGCAAATTCGCCCGCGCCTCCGAGGGCAACGGTGAGTTTATTCTTTCCAACGTGAAGTTGTTGGTGAGCCGAAAGGGCAGATCACAGGTGCGCGACATCGAGATGCGCAGCGCGATCGCTGATTTCCAGGGCAGCAACGACACCTACAAGAAGGTCAGCGAGACGCTCGACGACGATCCCCGAAAAGGCTGGACCACGGTGGGAGCCGAGAAGGTCGAACCGCACACCGCAGTTTACGAATTGCGGGAGCCACTCGAGTTGCACCCTGATGATCAACTGTCGCTCGTGCTGCTGCATCGCTCCACCCACGGCTTCGACAGCATCGGACGCTTTCGCATCTCGATGACCGATCAACGCGGAGAGGCGGTCCGCAAGTTGGCAACCGCACCGATGGAAGAACTGGCGGCGCTCGATTCCAAGGCCGATGTCCCCGGCGATCTTCTGAATCGCCTTCGTGGGCAGTATCTTCTCGACGACACCGTCCATCAGCATTTCCTCCAGCGGCAGACCGCAGCCACGAACCAGGTCAACGCCTTCAAACGGGCCGCAGGCGAACTGAGCGTGCAGGTTCTGGCCGAGCGCGAGAAACCGCGGGATACCCATATTCTCGTCCGTGGTGTTTGGGACGCGAAGGGGGAGACCGTAGAACGCGGCGTGTTGCCGGCAGTTCTGCCCTGGGAATCTGAGCAGACGCAAACGCGATTGGACCTCGCCAAGTGGCTGGTCGCTCCGGAGAATCCGCTCACCCCGCGCGTCATCGTCAACCATTTGTGGCAGATGATGTTTGGGGCCGGCTTGGTCCGCACGACGGAAGACTTTGGATTGCAGGGAGAGAGCCCGACGCATCCGGAATTGCTCGATTGGTTGGCGGTCGAACTGGTGGAGAACGATTGGGACTTGCGTCGTATCCTTCGGCTAATCGCCACCAGCGAAACCTATCGCCAGAGTAGCGAACTCACTCCTGAGCTGTTGGAGCGCGATCCTGAGAATCGCTTCTTGGCGCGAGCCCCGCGTTTTCGGCTTCCGGCTTGGATGATTCGCGACAATGCTCTCCATGCTGCGGGACTGCTCAATCCGGCTCTGGGCGGACCGCCGGTGAAGCCGTGGCAGCCGGAAGGCGTCTGGCGCGAGATTTTCATGGGTCGCTTTACCTACGAGCCGAGTGTCGGGCCCGCCCAATATCGCCGGACTCTCTATGCCTTTTGGAGACGGTCGAGCGCCCCGACCTTTCTCTTTGATAGTGCGCAACGGCGAGTATGTGAGGTCGGTGTTCGTCGCACCAATACACCACTTCACGCGCTCACCTTAATGAACGATACGACGATGTTGGAAGCTGCCCGCGTGCTCGCAGATCAGGCCAGCGGAATCCAGCAACTGGCGATGCAGGTCCTCAGTCGTGAACTGGAGTCAGACGAAATTTCCGTGCTCGAGCGCGAACGCCAGCGAGCCCTCAGTTATTACCAATCCCACGCCACCGAAGCCGTCAAACTCGCCACGATCGGGCAACAACCGTCGCCGACGATGGCGAGTGCTCCTGAAACTGCGGCCTGGATGACGGTAGCAAGTATGATGTTGAACCTCGACGAAGCCATCACCCATGAATGATCTCAACGAACGAAGTCGGCGTCTCTTTCTGCGCCAGTCGGGACTGAACCTCGGGGCGATGGCCTTGGGCGGACTGTTAGGAAAGGAATCTCTCTCCGCTGCGACGCTGAGCCAACCTGGGTTCGCTCCAAAAGCCAAGCGGGTGATATTTCTGACGCAGTCGGGAGGGCCCTCGCAACTGGAGTTGTTCGATCACAAACCCGGTCTCAAGAAGTGGGCGGGGAAAGAGCTTCCCGAAAGTGTGCGCCAAGGGCAACGGCTCACCACGATGACGGCCAATCAGAAGCAACTCATCCTTCCCGGAATTACCCAGTTTGCTCGCCATGGTCAAAGTGGAGCGACGGTCAGTGAGTGGCTTCCTCACTCCGCTTCAGTTGCGGATGAACTCTGTTTCGTGAAGTCGATGGTCACCGATCAGATCAATCATGCTCCGGCGATGACCAAGTTCCTGACCGGACACCAATTGCCGGGTCGTCCCAGTTTTGGCGCGTGGGCGAGCTATGGGCTGGGCAGTAGCAACGAGAATCTGCCGGACTACTTGGTCCTGATTTCACGGATGAAACGTCCCACCGATCAACCGCTTTATGATCACTACTGGGGAAGCGGGTTTCTGCCTTCGCGGTATCAGGGGGTAAAACTCCGCAATGCCAAAGACACCGTGCTTTACCTCCGCGACCCCGACGGATTACCCCGAGAGCTTCGTCGCGGGATGCTCGATGGCATTGGTGAGCTGAACCAGAAGCGCTTGGCCGAGACCGGAGACCCGGAAATCGCGACCCGGATTCAGCAATATGAAATGGCGTTTCGGATGCAGACGAGCATTCCCGAGCTCAATGATCTGAGTGATGAGCCGGAATCGATCTTCGAACTGTATGGGCCGGATTCGCGACGTCCGGGAAGTTACGCCGCCAATTGCATCATGGCGCGCCGATTAGCGGAACGCGGGGTGCGATTCATCCAATTGTTTCACCCGGATTGGGACCACCACAGTCGGTTGCCGAGCTGGTGCACCGCTCGATGCCGGGACACCGACCAACCCAGCGCGGCATTGATCAAAGACCTGAAGATGCGGGGATTGCTCGACGATACGTTGGTGATTTGGGGCGGTGAGTTTGGTCGAGGAGTCGCGGGCCAGGGCAAATGGGATAGTCCCGAAGCCGGTCGCGATCATCACCCGCGCTGTTTCACTGTCTGGATGGCAGGCGGAGGGGTGAAACCGGGAATGACCCATGGATCCACCGACGATTTCAGTTACAACGTGGCGGAAAATCCGGTTCACGTGCGAGATTTGCACGCGACCGCCTTGAATCTTCTCGGCATCGATCACGAGCGATTCAGCCACCGTTTCCAAGGACTCGATTACAAGCTGACCGGCGTCGAACCGGCCCGCGTCGTCAACGAAGTCCTCGCTTGAGACTTGGATCGCGCGGTGGATCGCCAAAAGGGGATTTCCTCAGGCCTCCTCAAACCGCCCCACCTTCGTCAGCGCCTTTACCGCAAACGCCGCGATGAAGACGATGCCCAAAACGCAGACGATCGTGGCTCCGGTGCGAATGTCGAGGAGGTTGCTGAGGATGACGGCGAGGCAGGAGACGCCGGCACCGAGGAAACCTCCGCCCCAGAAAAGGGCGCGCGGGGATGTCGCGAAGAGGTAGATGGTGGCGGCAGGGGCGACCATCAGTCCGAGGGACAGGATGCAGCCGACGGATTGGAGCGAGTTGACGAGGGCGAGAACGGTGAGCGCCATCAGAGTGTAGTCGAGCAGGGGGACGCGAATGCCTTGAGAGGCGGCGACGGAGGGCTCAAAGAGCATGAGGAGGAGCGGACGCTGAAGGATCACGAGGGTGAGGAGAACGGCGGCGCTGATGCCCCAGGCCATCCAGAGGTCGGAGTCGGCCAGGCCGAGGATGTTGCCAAAGAGCCAGTGCTCCAGTTCGCCGGCGGCTTGAATCCGATCGAGCAGAATGAGGCCCGCGCCGAAGCTGCTGGTGTAGAGAATCGCGAGGGTGGACTGGCCATCGAGACCGGAGTAGCGGGCGATGGCGAGCGAGCCGAGAGCGATGGACATGGCCGCGATGAGGGCACCCCCGAAGCCGGTCACCGCATTGAGAGTGCCGAAAGCGAGACCCGCGAGAGCGAGGCCCGGCATGAGGCTGTGAGAGAGGGAACCCACCATGAGGGCGGACTTTCGCAGGACAATGAAACCGCCGAGGTAACCGTTGGCAAACCCGATCAGCGCCGCCGCAAAGAGCGCCTTTTGGTTAAACGGATAGCTCAAGAGTTCGAGCAGGTTCATGCGGCGAAGGTGAGGTGAATCGTTTCCTCCGTGAAGGCTTCAGCGACCGGGCCGAAGGCGACCTGACTGCCGTTGAGCAGAAGGACATCGTTGAAGCTGGCAGCCACCGTTTTGAGGTCGTGATGGGAGGCGATGAGAAGCCGGCCTTCACTGACGAGCTGGTGACAGAGTTCCGTCAGTTTCTCGGCGGCGGGGCGATCGAGACCGGCGTAGGGTTCGTCGAGGAGGAGAACGTGCGCTTCTTGAGCGAGAGCTCGGGCGATGAAGGCGCGCTGTTGCTGACCACCGGAGAGCTGGCGCAGCTGACGGTTCTGCAGATCAGCGAGATCCATCGCTTCGATCGCGAAATCCACCACCTCGGCATCGCGCGGGCCAAAGCGTCGCCAGAGGCCCAGCTGCGGGTAGCGCCCGGTTTCAACCATTCCGCGGATCGTCATCGGGAAGCGCCAGTCGACTTCTTCGCGCTGAGGTAAGTAGGCGATCTCGTGGCTCGCTTTGCGAATGGGCGCGTCTCGCCAGAAGATTTGCCCACGAGTCTGCATCGGCAGTCCGGCAATGGCTTTGAGCAGGGTGCTTTTCCCCGCGCCGTTGCGGCCAATCAAGGCGAGGGCATGACCGCAGTGAATCTCAAAGGCGACGTCGCGCAAGGCGCAGATCTCCCCATAGTGAACGTGCAAGTCTTCGACCCGGAGGGCGTGGGACTTCGTGCAGCCGACTTCCGTTCCGAGCGGGATAAAGTCTAGTTTTTCCATAGAAACGTGGCGACTTCGTTCATCGGCATCGGTCCCCAGACGGTAGCCTCGCGCTTGGCTAAGGTTTCTGGTTCGAGGGAGAGTCCGACCGCGGTGCCGGAGGCGGTTTCGGCCCATTCCGCTTCGATGATCAGATCGATTCCTTCCGGCGGAATGGTTAGGTTGGCTTCTCCATGGAATTCGGAGCGGCCGTCGGGCTCGGTTACCGTCCAGATCGGTTCTCCCAGGTGGATGACTTGGAAACGGGTGGGCGGATGGACGAACTTGGCGGTGAGGAAGACGAGGGTTTCGTCGATCGTTTCCGGGACGGGGACATCGATCTCAGCGGGAGCGGATCCGTTCCCGGTAAAACTCCACAGCGGAATCAAGGCGAGAACGAACGCCGCGATCACGAGCACTGCTTCCAAAGGCGGCCATCCACGCATTTCGGTTACTTGGCCAGGGACGCCACAATGGTGGCGACATTGTTCCGCATCATCTCTTCATAACTGGCCACGGAGCCGTCCGCGACCAATTCGCCACCCAGCTTAACGCCGGTCTGAGAAACCATCGCTTGGAGGATCTTTGGGTTGGCGAGGCTTTCCGGAAACACCGCCGGGATTCCCTGCTTTTCAATTTCATGAATCGATTTCGCCAAGTAGGCGGGGCTGGGATTCTGCTCTTTGGACAAGCCTTGGAGCGGCAATGCCTTGAACCCATAATCCCGACAGAAGTAGGCAAAGGCGAGGTGAGAGGTACAGAGGATTCGGTTGCCCCGTGGGACGCTGGCCAATTGCACTTTGATCCAACTATCCAGCTGGCTGAGGCGCGCCTCGTAAGCTTTCGCATTCGCCTTGTAGGCAGCGGAATTGGCCGGATCCGCTTTCGCGAATTCGTCTCCCAAGACCGAGGTGGCCCGTTTCATCGCGGAAACGCTGTGCCACCAGTGTGGATCGATCCCGCCGTGGGTGTGGGCCGGACAACAGACAAAAAGTTCATCGCCGGCGGAGATGCGAACCGATGGCACCTTTCGCCCCACCTCGACGATTTCCTGCCCCGCTGACAGGTTGTCTCGTAATTTGGGCAGATAGGTCTCCAGGCCTTTTCCCGATGCGAGGATGAGTTTGGCATCGGCAACGCTGGCGAGTTGGGCCGGTGTCGGCTGAAACTGATGGGGATCGGCACCCGGTGCCATCAGTTGGACGACAGTGACGTGACTGCCGCCCACTTGCTTTGCCAGATCAGTGATCAAGGGATGGAGGCTGCCCACTTTCAAGCCTGCCAGAGAAGGCAGCACCAAGGTTGCCTGGATCAGGCAGGCGAAAAGAAGGGTAAAGAACGTTTTCATAAGGGATAGGGGCTCAGGTTGGTCCTAACGGACTTCCGCACCACCGAAAGTCCACTGAAACTGAGCCCAGACAGAATGTTCATCGCCGAACGAATCGCTGATATCGTAGTTGTACTGCAGGCGAAAATGAGAGGTACGGCTGTCATTCAGGAAATACGTCATGGCCGGTGAAATCCGCCAGCGGTCATCCAGACCCATGGCATCAACGCCGGACACCCATTCTCCCCGCAAGGAGGTTTCGAGCGAGTCATTCCAGCCATAACCGATCATGGTATAGAAACCAAATTCATCAAAGGAATCGCGCCGAATCCCCTCGTCTTCATGGTGCTCGCCTTCCTCTTCATGGTGATCATGCTCATCGTGATGTTCTTCACCGTGGTGATCCTCGTCATAATGATCCTCATCGTGGTGGTCTTCGCCATGATCGTCGTGATCCCCGTGGTCGTCATGTCCATGTTCATCGTGATCATGTCCGTGAAGGCCGGACATCACTTGGGCATCGCGAAGCATCGCCTCAGAGCGCCAGCGCAGGTAGCGGCCTCCCGGCTCGTAGCCGTTTTCCCGCCACTGATACTGAAAGCCCAGTCCGTAGACCTGGGTGGTCCGACCGAATTCGTTTTCGCCCCAGGCACCCGATCCGATTCCGGTCAATTGGTGAAAGTCGTTGTAGTCAAACCGGCTCACCAAATTCGCCGATGCCACCCAGTTGTTGAAGTTCGCGCCTTCGGCCTCAAACTCCGCTTCATCACCATGACCGTGATCATGATCTTCATGGGAGTGCGAGGGAAGCCCGCCGTAGGCCATCGTCAACGCGGTCGGGCCCCAGGGAACGGGAATATTCAAGGTCACATCGCCGCCGAGCGTGGTCAGTTCGCCTTCATTCAGAAAGCGCCCGTTGATCAAATTCTGATCGACATAGAACCAGCCGTGATTGTGAACCGCATTCTGAAATCCGAAGCGGTTGAGGAACTTTCCGCCACGGAGCTCAAGTCCGAACGGCAGATCCACCAGCTTCAGGAACGCTTCTTCCAATTCTCCATCCAAATCACCTTCCGCATCCGAGTAAGCCGAGTAAACGGCAAACCCTTGCAACATTCCCGCACGCAGGCTGAGGCTTCCCTCGAGAGCCTGGAGGGTGGCATCTCTCTGGGGATCGTGATGGCCTAACGCAAGATCCGCCTGATCCTCAGCCGTGGTTCCCCCGAACGCGCTGACGACATTCACATTCGGACGAATCAGTCCTCCGAACAGGGGCAGGTCACCGCCCATGAACCAGGAAGGATTGGTCGGTTCAATCGGGTCGGTCATCCGTTCGATTTCTTCCGTCTCGGCATGGAGCAGGCCTGACAGAGCGATGAAAGGCAGGAGGATGTGATGCAGTTTCATGAAGTTGCTGTAAGAAGGTGAGAGGATTTCGAGGTTTCGATTAGTCGCGAATTGGCTGCAAATGCAACTAATAGGCGAATACTCCTATTGCAATGAATTTGCAAGAGCAACCCCGTTTGTGGAAAAAAATAGCACGAATCGGATTACGTGGGTCAGTCCGAGGCGCGGGATGGTGGAAAGGACCCGGTGACAGCCCTGCGACAAGTCGAGATGCGGGGAAATTTTTGATTGTTGAAAGGGTGATTTGCTGATACTGAGACTCAGTCTCGATTAGGCACCCCCATTTTCTCCCGAGAAAGTCGATCCTCTTGATGAACGTTTCCTTCCCCTCCCTGCTGCTGTTCCAGATTCTCCTGGGTGGCTTGATCGCCTTCGCTCAGGAAGAGGCGGCCCCGCCGACGGCACCCGGCCCAGCCGAGATTCAGGAAAAGATTCGCGAGTGGGTGCGAGTCCAGCAACTGACGATCGAAACGGAAAACGGGTGGAAGGAAGAACGGCAGATCCTCCAGGATTTTAACGGACTGCGTCAGAAGGAACTCGAACAGATTTCGCAAACCCTGGCGGCCGCCGGGGAACGGGCGGAACACTATGATGCTCAGCTTTCGAAGCTGGAAACCGAGGGATCGGATCTCCGCTCGGCCCGGAAGAAGCTGGAATCGGCGATTGGTCCGCTCGAAGCACGGATTCAGTCCCTGCTCCCGACGTTTCCGCCACCGCTTCGCCATAAAATCTCGGAATCGGAAGATCGCCTCCAGCAAAGCGATGCCAAGCGCCCCCTTCAGGAACGGTATCGAGACGTTCTTTCCATCTTGACCGAAGCGGCAAACTTTGACCGCCAGATTTCGCTCCACACGGAGTCTCGCGAGGTCGATGGGGAAGAGCGGGAGCTTCAGGTGCTCTATCTCGGGCTGGCCCGAGCCTATTATGTGGACCGAAGTGGCAACTTTGGCGGCATTGGCGTTCCGGGGCCGGAGGGCTGGACCTGGACGGCGCAACCCGCCTTGGCATCCTCCATTCAACACACCATCGCGGTTCATCAACGGGATGCGAATCCCGCGCTGGTCCGCTTACCCCTGCAACTGGCCGATTGATGCGCTTCTCCCTCTCGCAATTGTTCTGCATCGCCACGATGCTGAGCCTGCTCCTTTCGGCGATGGCGCAGGAAGAGCGAGCCACGTCGTATCTGGAGGCGGCGGCGGGGATCGACAACGATCTGAAAGCGGAATTGGCGCGGCTCGCGGAAGTTCGCCAGCGCATCGCGGCGGAACGTCCACCCCTGGCCAAGGAGACGGAGGAAATCGCGGTGGAGCTGCGGGAGAAACGGCGCTTGGCGGACATCGCCGACCAGACGAATCAGGCGCTTGAATTCGACCTGAGAAACGCAGAGCGAGAGCTCCAAACCTGGCGCGCCGAAAACCAGTTCATCCGCAGCGCCCTGACCGATTACCGAAAGCAGCTCGAAGCGCAGCTCAGCCTCTCCGAACTGGAACAGCTTCAGTCCCAAGTTCCGCGCGAACCGAGCCAACTTGGCGATGTTCAACTGGAATCGCTGATCGGTGCCCTGGAATTCGCCGCCGACCATTTGGAACAGGCGGCCGGCGGGACCGCGCTCCCGGGTTCGGCGATCGGCCCGGATGGAATTGCCCAAACGGGAACGCTCTTGCGCTTCGGCCCCACGGAATGGTTTTTGTCGGACGATCAGCAGTCGGGCGGAATCGTGGTCGATCGGCCCGATCTTCAGCCGGAATTTCTCCCCGGCACGGCCAGTCCCAAGAACTTGAAAACCCTCGCATCCGGCGAAACCGCGACGGTCACACTCGATCCAACCCTTGGCAATGCCCTGGCCATGAAAGAAAGCAGCCAGAGCCCTCTCGATCACCTCAAGGCGGGCGGCGTCTGGATCGTTCCGATTCTCCTCCTCGCAGGAATCGCGACCATCGCCGCACTCTATAAGTGGGCGCAAATCCTCGCGATTCGCGATCTCAAACCGGGGATGATTCGCGAAGTCACCGATCATCTGCGGGCTGGGGAACGGGATCAGGCAGCGGCGCTGCTCCAGTCGCTCCGGCATCCGGCTCGCGCGGTTCTGGAAAGTGGCGTCGAGTTCGCGGACCGGCCTCACGACCTCGTCGAGGAAGTCATGTACGAGCGCTATATGGAAGCTCAGCCTCGGCTTCAGCGCGGCTTGCCCTTCATCGCCATCGCTTCCGCCACGGCTCCCTTGCTCGGCCTCCTCGGCACGGTCACCGGGATGATCCACACCTTTCAATTGATCAATGTCTTCGGCACCGGCGATGCGCGCTCGCTTGCCTCGGGGATTTCGGAAGCGCTCGTCACCACGGAATTCGGGCTCATCGTCGCCATTCCCGCGCTCATTCTCCACGCGATGCTTTCCCGGAAGATCAAGGGCATCCTCAGCTCGATGGAGATGGCCAGCCTCGCCTTCCTCAATAGCCTCAAATCGGAGGTCAAGACGTCATGAACGGATTCTTCCAGACGATGCAGGAGCTGTCGATGCAGGGAGGAATCGTCTTTCATGGGTTACTCGTCCTCGCCTTCGGCATCGCCTTTTCCCTGCTCTCGATTCTTCGGCTGCTGCGCTTTCCAGAGGCACCGGACGTGGGAGAGATTCGCTGGCAGCCTCTGCTTCTTGGTCGTCAAGATCCGAGTGAAGCAGAGCGGGTTCGACTCCAGGAAAGCCTCAGCCACGATGCCCGGATCCTGGAGTTGGAGCTACGCCTCTTCGGGAAGCTACGCCGCCGCATTCCCTTTGCCCTCACTCTGATTGCCGCAGCCCCGCTCCTCGGATTGCTTGGTACAGTCACCGGGATGTTCGCCACCTTTCACGGCCTTTCCCTTTCCGCGACTCGCGCTCCTGTCGATGTCATTTCCGGCGGCGTTTCCGAAGCCTTGATCACCACCCAAACGGGTTTGGTCATCGGGATTCCGTCTTACATCATCTGCTCGCTTCTCAGCAGTCGCCTCAACCGATTCCAAGCGGGATTCCATCACCTCAAGTCCACCGTTCGGCTCCAGGCCGAGCCTGTCACCTAAGTTATGCCGAAGCGATTTGGTTCCAGTTGGCAAGCGGAAGACCGCACGGATGAGATCAATATCTCGCCACTCATTGACGTGGTCTTCATTCTGCTTCTTTTCTTCATCGTCACGACCGTGTTTGTGGAAGAGACCGGAATCGATATCACCAAACCCCGGGCCGCGTCTTCTCAAGATCTGGAGAAGAACAGCATTCTGATTGGGATTACCCCGGAAGGCGCGGTGTATTATGCAGGTCGCGAAATCGGAGTGGGTGGCGTTCGGCCCGTGGTTCGTCGCCTTCTGCAAACGGAAGCACTTCCCGTCATTATCCAGGCCGATCAACGAACGCCGACCCAGACCACCGTGGAAGTCCTGGACGAAGCCAAATTAGCCGGGGCCGCCCGCGTCTTCATTTCCACCCTGAATCCGTGAACGTGTTCCGAGAAATGACTCCTCAGCGCATCGTCCCGTTGTTGCAGCAGGGCGTGGGGGCGGTCGTGCTCTCGGCGCTCTTGGTTGTGTTTCTCGTCTTCCTCCGGGTCCTTAGCTCGGAGCGCGTTCCCGATCAAACCATCCGACTCGTCGAAACCGCTCCGGAAATCGCCGCGCCTCCGCCTCCTCCGCCGCCAGTCGAAGAAATCCGCGAGGAGCCTCCACCGCCACCTTCCGCGCCCTTGCCGCAATTGGAAGTTGAGCTCGATTCGAGCGCTCCCGCCCTCAAGGCCACCTTTGATCCGAGGCTGGATCTGACCATGCAGATGGCTTCCTTTGACCTGGAGGTCGATCCTCCCAAGCAGATCGCGCCAGCTCCCTCTCCTCGTCCCCAACCTTCCACGCCGACGAAACCGCGCATGACGCCGCCTGCGCCCCAGCCTGTCAAATCGGTCTATGCCTCCGGAGAGCTGGACGCCGTGCCTCGCCTGCGGAATCATCCCTCCGTCTCGTATCCGCGCGAACTGCAACGCTAGGGGATCAAAGAAGGACGAGGCGTCCTTGAGGTCATCATCAGCACCAATGGCTCCGTCAGTGTCAAACGCGTCCTGAGTAGCAATCACCCGCAGTTCAGTCAGTTGGCCCGGAGCATCGCGGGCCGCTCGCGCTTCACCATTCCTACCAAGAACGGCAAACCCGTCAGCGCCATCTACCGCTGGCCCATCGTGCTGAGACCCTGATGAAGCGCCTCCTCACCTTTCTCTTCTGCCTACCGCTTCTGCCTGTCAGTGGCGCCCCACTTCCAATCGATCCGCTCTGGAAAAGCGACGCCTTTCGCCGCGCCATGACCGCCAGTTACGGGGTCGATGCCCGAATCGAACCCCGGCTCAGTTCCGCCGAAAAAGAGGTGCTCGATGCCGTGGCCCGCGCAATGGGGGACGGCGACCGGAAAGGTGCGATCGCGGTCCTCACCGCTTCCTCCCTACTTTCAGAGAGCGCCGCCTTGCTCTTTTCCCTGGGGAACCTGCGCTTCGAAGAAGACGATCCGGAGAACGCCCGCGAGAACTTCGCCAACGCCATCGCGCTCTACCCGAACTTTCGTGATGCCCACCGCAACCTCGCCGTAGTCCTGGTTCAGGCCGGCGAATTCGAAGCGGCGGAACCCCATCTTATCCGGGCGATCGAGTTGGGCGCGCAAGATGGTCTCAGCTTTGGCTTGCTCGGCTACTGTCACCTCCAATCCGGGCGTCATGCCGCCGCGCTTCAAGCCTATCGGATGGCCCAAATGACGATGCCGCGGGAGATTCAGTGGAAGATGGGTGAGGCGGAGTGCCTCCTTGCCCTCGACTCCCTCACCGAAGCCGAATCGCTCTTCGCCGCCCTCCTCGAACTCAATCCCCGGGACGGCGGAATCTGGCTCAACCAAGCGAACGTCTGGCTCCAAGATGGCGACGAAACCAAAGCCGCGGCCAACCTGGAATTCGTTCGCCGGATGGGCACGCTCGAAGCCTCTGGGCTTCTCACCCTCGGCCATCTCTACCGAAACACCGGATTGACCGATCGCGCCCTCAGCGCCTGGACCGAAGCCCTCTCCCTGGAGACGCCCCTTGCTCTTCAACCCGCCCTCTCCATCCTCGAACGCCTCACTCAATCCGCCGATTGGCCGGAAACCCGCACCTGGATCGAAGCGCTCGAAGGCCAGTTCGAGTTCGAGCCTGAAACGGACGCCGCCCGCTCTCTTCAGCGAGCGAAAGCCCTTCTTGAACTGGAAGACGGAGACCCGGCCGAAGGCCTGAAGCTCGTCGAAGCTCTCGTCGCCCAAGACCCGCTCGATGGCCCCGCCCTCCTCCTCCTGGCCCGGTATCGTTCCAACGAAGGCAAGTCCGAAGAAGCCGTGCTGTTGTGCGACCAAGCCGCTGCGGTCCCGGAAGTTGCCAGGAATGCCCGATGCCTGCAGGTCGTATACCTCGTCAGCCTCAACCGCATCAAACCCGCCATCGCCCTCCTCCAAGAAGCCCTCGACCTCGAACCGAATGAACCCCTGGAGCGGTATCTGGCACAGCTCCGGAGCATGGTTGAGCGAGAGCGGTAAAGTGATGCGTTGGAAGCCCCATGAAATTGAAGAGATTGTGGAAACCGAGTTTACGATTCCTGAGCAAGAAGACACGTTCTGTTATCACGAAGTCTTCTCCTGGGATCGAATTCGCACGGGTAGTGGAGATTACAACTCGGGAGCGATCTTCTTTGAGTTTTCGAATGAGTCCGAAGAGGTGAATCCTAGCCACCTTCGGCTGGTGATGGATCGGCTCCCGAGTGGGAAACTCTACACGTGGCCGGTCGTCGGGACACCGGATAAGCCATCGATTGATGATGTGGCGAAGGGATAATGAACCCTCCGCGAGGAACGGCAAGATGAATTTTAGGCGTCTTCGTCCTTCACAGTTTGCTCAAGGCCTAGCTGGTCCAATACGTCCTGAGGGGGACCGGCGAAGATTCCGGAGGGGGTGTTTCCGACATAACCGATCGCGGCCCAACCTTCGGGCGTGTTGTAATACGCACCGGTGGAGAGGGAGGTGAAGCGGCTGAAGAAGCGGGCGGCTTTGGCGAGTTCCGGAGTGGCGGGCTTCTCGGAGCAGAGATCATCGCAAATCGCGCTCTTCTCATTCTCGGAGAGATCCGAAAAGGTCTTTTGATGGCGCGATTGCGCTTCTTCATCGAGCCACTTCAGCCCGGGAAGAATCACGTCGCGATCGCTGACTTGGCGTGGATAGGGAGCGCTGACCCATTCGTCGATGAAGTCTACCAAGTGGAGGTCGCTCGCTGCGGGTCCAAAGTCATCGGCGGGCAAAATCATGTCGGCGAGGGCGATGGTCGCTTTGCGTTCGGCCTCAGTTAGAGTGAGATCCCAGAAATCACCGGGGGCGTAGGCCGCATTGAGAACGGGATCGGTGCCATAACCGACGACAGGTGCTGCGGCAGTTTGGGCGAAGGCAGGCAGGACTGAGGAGGCGACGTCGGCTGCGGCAACTGCGGCGCACCATTGAAAAAGTTTGCGCCGGGAAAGGCGATTGGGAGCAGGTTGGGTGTCCATGGGTTCAACGGTTAGAGATTGCCTTTGCGAGCTTCTTCGATGAGATGATCGGCACAGCGCCAGGCGAGCGCCATGATGGTGAGGGTCGGGTTTTTGTCCGCGTTCGAGGCGAAGGGCGAACCGTCGCAGAGGAAGAGGTTTTCGATGTCCCAGGTTTGGTTCCAGCGATTGCAGACGGACTTGGCCGGATCGTCTCCCATAATCGCGCCACCGACTTCGTGAATGACCTGGCCGCCGTTGAGGATCGACTTCGGGCCCGCTTTCTTCGGATTGGCGAGGGCAGTTCCTCCCATCGCCTCGATCATCTCCGTAAACGTCTTTTGCGCGTGGGTTGCCATATTGAGTTCGTGATCGCTCCACTCCCAATGCCAGCGCATCACCGGGATGCCCCACTTGTCTTTCACGGTCGGATCGAGATCCGCGTAGGAACCTTCATTGGGAATCATCTCCCCACGGCAGGCGAGGCCGATGAAGGAACCGTAGTAACGACGCGCTTCTTCCTTCAGCTTGGTCCCGTAGAGCCCTTTCAGGTAACTCTCGGGAACTGGGCTTCCTCCCCGGGGCATGCGACGGGTGCCACCGATCTCGATGTGATAACCACGGGCGAAGTCGAGTTTGCCCGCTTTCTGGTCGCCATAGCCCCACCACGGACTGTAAAAATGGGAACCACCTGCTCCATCATCGTTGTGAGGCTTGATGTTCTCCAACGCGGGGATTTGACCGCGAAGATCCGAGCCGACCGTGTCCATAATATATTTCCCGACCAATCCGCTGGAGTTGGCCAGGCCAGCTCCGTCTTTGGAATTGAGGAGAATGCGGACGGTTTCTCCGCTGCTGGCCGCAAGAACGACGGCCTTTGCCCTGACACGTTCTTCTTTGCCGGTGGTTTTGTCGATAAAGAGAATTCCGTTGGCTTTGCCATTTTTGCCCATGGTGATCTCGCGGGCGTGAGCGTTCGGGATAATATCCAAATTCCCGGTAGCAAGCGCCGGGGGTAGATGAACCGTGGTGCTTTGATAGTTTGCACGAATGCTGCAACCACGACCGCAGGGCGTCGCCCAAAAGCAGGGTGAACGCTGAAGCATGGAATCCGCGACGATCTTTTGCGCCTTCTTATTGTTCGGGTGAAGCTTGGGGGCGAGCTTTTTCCCATCGAGCGGTTTGGTCAACACCGCGCGATGAATCGGAACCACGGGCACGCCGAGTTTCTTCCCCGCTTTCTGGGTCATCAAATCACCGACGCGTCCTTTCGGCGGCGGTTGCAAAACTCCGGGAGGCGAATCCGGGGTGTTCTCCAAATTTTCAATGGATCCATACACCCCGATCAAGCGCTCGACCTTGGTATAATAGGGTTCGACTTCCTCGTAGGATACCGGCCAGTCGAAACCGAGCCCATCGCGAGACTTCGGCTTGAAATCGTAGGGACCGTTTCGCAACGAAATCCGGCCCCAATGGTTCGTGCGCCCACCCATCATCCGGGCGCGCCACCACATGAACTCCTGCTCCGGTTTGTCGCTTGCCTGCGTGTAAGGCTCGCCGGGCACCTGCCAACCGCCATCGACTGTGGCATCGTGAAAGCCAAAGGGTTTATCCGGTGTGGCCGAGCCACCGAGAGGAGCTTGATCGCCGCGTTGGAACATCGCCGTTTCGGTCTCCGGAATATAAGAGCGCCCTGCTTCGAGCATGACGCATTTCAGGCCGGCAAGGGTCAGGGTATAGGCCATCTGGCCGCCGCCAGCTCCGGAACCGACGATCACCACGTCGTATTCGGGTTTCGCTTCTGAGATTGGGATCGTAGGCATAAGAGTTAGGGCTTTTTGGCTTCGAGATTCGGAAGTGCTTCGCGGAGCGGAATTTCGCCGCGCAGCGTTTTTCCGGCTTCGCCCACGAGGCGAAGATAGTGATCGCTGGGCAGTCCCTCGTAGGTGAGAAAGGCGACGCCATCACCGACAGGCGGATCGTTGGTGCATTTGAAGATCGCGGTTCCTTCATCGACTTCATCAAACATGGCCACGTAAATCATTTCCGCCCCGGCCTGTTGCGCCGCGACCATCTGCGACCAGAGAAACTCGCCTTTGAGACGCGGGATGGAGTTCAGGTCATCGCCTTTGAGATTGTGCCAACTGAATCCGGGGAAGACGACGGGTAAGAAATCGAGCCCGGCCTCGCGGCACCAGGCCACGTCCGGTTGCCAAACCGTTTCGGCATGCTTTTTCGCTTGGCCAGGCTTGCGATACCGCCCCACGGTCCAGGGACTAATCACATCGGCAAGTTTGAGCACCTCGTGCAACTGAGGATCGTCAACTGCGTCGCGCACCTGTTCTCTCCACCAACTGGGAACACCCAGCATGACGGCGCAACCGTCTGCCTTGAGGAACTCAACGAGGTCTCGACACTCGGCCAGGGTGTAGGGGCGGTCGTCACTGAATCCAATCCCCCAAACGGCAACGAGCGGCTTTCCTTCGTGCTTCAGGTAGGCGGAATCCTCGCCCATCTTCATCGATTGACGAAGCAAGGTCCAATCCCGCTTGACCCGCTCGGTTTCGCCTTTGCGAAGACCGCTCAGATCATACATCACCGCGTAAGCGCGCCCGTATCGATTCGCTCCTTCCCGCGCGTTCGCCAAAACGACGTCCTTGTGCCGTTGGGTGGCGGATCCGAGCCCGAGTCCATTGGCGAAGCGCTGCACGAAAGCCCCATCGATCCCGTAGTCCTGCATCCATTGGAAATGGCGGAGGACCGTTTTTCGGTTCGCGCTCGTGAACACCTCCGCCGTGCGGCCGTCCGCGTGTTGGAATAAGGTGGCGTAACGCTCGTCCTCATCGTATTCGGAAAGATCAGGCCAGAGATCGACGGTCACGTTCCCGGGACCAAACGGCTTCTTCCGATGCCTCCCCCAGTGCGTCCAGCCCAAGTCCATTCCGTCACCCTCACAGTTGAACCAACCCTGGTAGCCGCACATCACCTTCCCGGTGAGCGTAGAAGTATCAACTTCGACAACCGAAGGGCCATCGTAGGGCTTGAGCACGTCAAGATCGGCTGAATCAGGGCTCTGAGCTTGCAAACCAGCTACCCAAAACAGGGCGAACAGAGAGAACATCGGGGCAAAATATCTCATGGGACAACGATCTACTCCAGGAGATCGAGATATCGGCCTCAAATTTTCGATTCGTTCGCCCACCAACGTTAGAGGGAGCGCGTCTTACGGGGCTCCGCCAATCACATCCAATTCATGGATCGACCAGTAACCGCCGCTTGCCGCCGTCTGGGTGATTTTAATGAACCGCGCCGGCTGTTCCGCGAAATCGATGACGGTTCGCGCCGAGACGCCTTTGCCTTTGGCGATCCGTTGCCAGACCTCGCCATCGCTCGAAATCTCGACTTCGTAGCCCTTGGGAAAATCGCCGCGAGACTTTCCTGCGTCGAGAATCAGTCCGGTCAACGCGGTCACTTCCGGCAACTCGATTTGCACCCACATCCCGGGGATCCGGTTCGTCTTCGTGGTGTATCGCGACTTAATGTCGTCATCGATCGCATATTTTAGCTCCTGCGGATTGTGATTCGCGGTCAGTTTCCATTGCTTCCGGTTCTTGAGCGTTTGGGGGACACTGGCGAACAGCTCTTCCATCGTCCATGGCTTGGTCCGGTCTTGGTTTTCCTCACGAATTCGAGCCACTTCCGCTTCGCTGACAAAACCAAGATCGTTTCCGAAACTGTTGCGAATATAAGAGAGCACCGCCGCGACCCAGGCATCTCCATTTGAGGCCATTGCAATCATTTCCCCCGGATACGTTTTGCCCTCAATCGGTCCGGTGAGCCCGTGGAGGACCACTTTGGTGCTGAGGTCGCGATGCCCCTTGAGGATGGCGGAATCGAGAAAGGAGGGTGCCAGGGTGAGTTCCGTGCCCGGGAGCTTCTGTCCCTGGCCGTCAGCCCCGTGACAGGCGAAACAAAGCGCCTGATAAACGGTTTGGCCTTCTTTGTATTGGGCCAGTTGCTCGGGGTTCAGCTTCTTTGGCGCCTTCTTGCCACCCTTGAGGAGTTGTTGGCCGAAGGCTTGGACGCCTACGCTCGTGGTGGACGATAGCGTGGCCGTGGTCAGCTCTTTGTGGGTTGGGAAATTGAGCAACTTCGCGGTCAAGAGCGCTTGGGTGGCGACGTCAGGATCGGAATCCTTCGCCATGGCGATGATATCCGCCTCCAACACTTTTTGACCCGCTTTGTAGAGGGTTTCGCTGGCTCGAATTGCCGCGCGTCGCACGGAGGCATCCTGATCCTTGAATGTTTCCCGAGCGAATTCCAAACTGAGCGCGTCGAGACCTTCGAGAGACCAAATCGCATGCATCCGAGCCAAATCGAATGTGCTCTCACGCGCCAGCTTCTCCAACGCCGGAACAACCGATGAATCACCCCGCAGGATGAGAAGCTTCTGAGCGGTATCCCGCCACCAACCATTGGGATGCTCGAGATACCCGACCAATTGGGTGGTGGATTCGTTGAGCATGTTGGGCTTGGGGCCGGGCTCGAAATCTTCATGGACCAAGCGATAAACGCGCCCCCGCCCGATGTTCTTCGCAAAACCGTATTCGTCGATCACCCCACGAAGATAGGAACCGGGTTTGGTCCAGTTTCCCTGCTGGATAATCCCCCGATACATATCAACCATATAAAGGCAGCCGTCCGGGCCGGTGGTCATGTGCATGGCGCGGAAGTTCGGATCGGTAGAGCGAATGAACTCGCTCCCGGGATGGGCGTTGCTGAGATAGGTGACCCCATCGCGAACTTCCACCTTGCTCCGACGGATGAGTCGACCAACTGGCTCCGAGAAGAGAAGGTCGCCCCGCAATTCTTCAGGCAGTCGATCACCCCGGAAAATCTCCTGGCCACAGGTTGCGGTGAAGTGATTCAAGGTATGGTCCTCGGGCCGGAAGCGTTTCGTGCCGCCTTGGACATCGGGAATTCCCACGAGTGGGTAGACTTCACGGTAGTCGATCGGGAACTGATCCGGCGTGTTGAACTGGCCGTAAACAATCGGCTGCTGGAAATTCAGCGGTCCCATTTCGCCACCGGCATTGACGAACCAAGGCTTCCCGTGATCGTCCTGACAAAGCCCCCATTGACCACCATTCGAGGCGGTGGGTTCTTTGTGAGCCAGGCCATTCGGATTGTAACGGAGCCGGTAGGCGTTGTAGGTCGTGTAGATCCAGTTATCCATCGACCAAATCAGGCCGCTGGGTTGGTGCTCCATATTTCCGCCGCGCGGCCCACCTTCGTAGAAAAGTGTCTTCTCGTCAGAAACTCCATCGCCATCGGTGTCACGATAGGAGTAAATATCCAGGGTGTTGGTCTCATTGATCAGGACACGGTCATCGAGCGGGAGCACCATCCGGGGCAAAAGAAGGTTGTCCGCGAAGACGGTATGTTTGTCCATCTTCCCATCGCCGTCGGTATCTTCGTGGAGGGAAACTCGGCTGGTCGGCTCATTCTCTCCCGTGGCATCCGCGTCCTGCATGTAGGTGCGCATCTCGACGACATACATCCGACCGTTCCCATCGAAGGCACAGACCACGGGCTCCGCGATTTCCGGCTCCGTCACGACGGGTTCCAGTCGGTAGCCGGGAGGAAGCTGGAACGTCTTCAGGCTCTCCTCTACGGAGAGGTAGGGGAGGGTGCCGGTCGGCTCGTATTGCTTCACCTCGGCGGCAGTCGCGAAGAGTGGGACCAACGCGAGGAAGAGACTGATTTCGATAGGGTTTTTCATGGTCAGTACAAACAGAGGACTCCAGTCAGCCATTAAATCGGCCGCAATCGGTTGAAATAATCTGGCTTAACGGATCTTCTCGTCCGGCAATTCGCCTTTGATGCCTTCATCCATCGGCATCTCATCTTTTTTGCCCGGGCTAGCCTCCGCGATGACGCGATCCAGTTCCGCGCGGAGTTCGGCAATCTTATCCGCATAGGCGGGATCATTGATGAGATTGTTCCGCTCTTCGGGATCGCTCTTCAAGTTGTAGAGTTCCGCCATGTGTTTGTCCGGAGAACCATCGCCGTGGGGATACCGCATGTATTTCCACTCATCGGTGCGAAGGGCGCGGACATTCGGAGTGTAGGGGAACTGGACTTCGTAGTTGTATTCGTAATACCAGCTGGTCCGCCAATCGCGGTCCCCTTCGCTGACCAGTTTCTTCCAGGATTTCCCCTGGGTCTTGGGCAGTGGCTCAGCGTTGCAGATTTCCAAAATCGAGGATGCAAAATCGAGCGTCAGAGTTTGGGCCTCGATCACCTTTGGCTTGGCTGGATCGACCAGTTTCGGGTAACGCAGCACCAATGGAATCCGGATGGAGCCTTCATGCGCGGTCCGCTTATCGACCATCCCGTGTTCACCTTCGAGCAGGCCGTTGTCGCTCGTGAAGATAAAGAGCGTGTTGTCGAGTTCGCCGGATTTTTCGAGGTATTCGTAAAGCCGTCCCACCGAATCATCGACCGAAAGGATCGTGCCAAGATAGGCGCGCACCATGTTCTCGAAATCGACCATCGCCGCAGCTGAGGTATCCGGAAACTCCTTCCGCCAGTCGAACAGCGGGCCGTAGATACCGTGCCAAGTCGTCAAGCGCTGGCTGATCCATTTCGGCTTGTTCTCCAGCTCGAACGCAGTTTCGGGATAAGGGAAGCGGACATGGTCGAAGGCGGTCTCGTATTTCTCCTCCGGAAAATAGAAGCTGTGAGGGGCTTTGTGACCGAGAAACAGCATGAAGGGTTGCTCGTCGTTTTCCTTCTCGCGAGATTCCATCCAATCTATCGCCATATCGGTGACGACGGTGGTGTAGTAGCCTTTGACCACTTTGCGCTCTCCATCGTTCTCGCGGAATTCCGTATCGAAATATTTCCCTTGGCCGCGGTGGGTGATGAAATGGTCGAAGCCCGGTCGGCGACTGTCGTCATCCTCGCCCATGTGCCATTTACCGATGTAAGCCGTGGCGTATCCCTCGGACTGAAGCTGGCGGGGAAAGGTCGGCAGGTCGCGTGGGTAGTCGGTGAAGTTGTTCACGACTCCGTGGGCATGGGCGTAGAGGCCGCCGAGGATCGAGGCGCGGCTCGGAGAGCAGAGGGAGGTCGTGCAAAAGTGATTTTTGAAGAGAACGCCTTCGGAAGCGAGTCGGTCAATGTGCGGCGTTTTGAGATGGGGATGACCCATGCAGCTGAGGGCGTCCGCCCGCTGGTCATCGGTGAGGACGAAGACGACATTCGGGCGCTCCTCCGCCATGAGGAAGTGAACGATGAGGGCGAAGAAGCAGGTTAGCAGGGGAGTTTTCATAATGGACAGGGGAATGGGTATCAAAGTTGGCACCGTTTTCGAGGGAAAATTCCACCAACCCAACAACGCACCCCGATGGCGAAATCTTACATTCAACCGCCGGAAGAAAGAATCTGAGGCCGATTTGCTGCGGTTTGGGAGTAGATTGGGTAGAGAATGCCGGACGAATCTCCACTCCGCCAAGCCGCTTTCGATCGCCTGTTCGAGCAACACGAACTCACGTTTCGATTGCACGCCCGCGCCTTGCTACCCAGTTGGGACGCGGTCGATGAGGTCATGCAGATCGCCAGTTTGATCATGTGGAAGAAGATCGAGCAGGTGGATGGAGCGGAAGGGTTTTTGCCCTGGGGAAAGGTGATTATCCGCTTCGAGTCTCAGAAATACTACCGAACCCGAGCCCGCGACGCCCTCGTTTTCGATCCTGATTTGCTCGACCTCCTCGCGAAGCACGTGGATGAGCAGCCGGAACCCGATCTCACGAGCGAATACGCCGCGCTGGAACGCTGCCTGAGCGCTCTGGGCCAAGCCAGTCGAAAGCTCGTCCTCGCTCCTTATCGCGACCATGGCTACCTCACGGAACTCGCCAAGGCCACGGACCGCACCCGGAACAGCCTCTATAAACAAATCCGCCGGATTCGAGCGAAGTTAGAAATCTGCGTGATCCAGCAACTGGAAGGCTCATGAGTTCAGCCCATCCAGAGCCGAATGACCGTTGGGAGCACCTGTTGGCGAGCTACCTCGAAGCCACCATCACCGAAGCGGAGCTGGCCGAGTTGCAGGACGTCTTGCGGAATCATCCTGCGGCTCGGGATCGCTACCTCGCGGTGGTTCGGACGGATACCTTGCTTCGTGAAATTGCCGGGAAAGGAGACATGGCAGCCGATCAGCCCGCCACTCCGCCTCGGACCCTTCCTCACCCCATCCTGATCACGTCCGTCCTTGGCAGCCTGTTGCTCGTGGCGGTTTTGCTGCTGGTGAATTCCTACTCGCTTCCGACCACGGTCGCCCATCTGGGCGCTTCCTTCGACGCGAAATGGCTGTCGGAGCCACAATTCCAAGGGGGAAAGATCCGCGCCGGGAGTCGATTGAAGTTAGCCGCAGGTAGCGTGGAAGTGCGCTTTCGGTCCGGCGCGTTCACTCGTATCAACGGCCCCGCGTTGTTCGAAGTCCGCTCCGCCAACAGCGGTTTCCTTCACTATGGCGAGGCCTTTTCCATCGCCGATACGCCCAAATCTCAGGGATTTACGATTGCGACCTCCGCTGGCAACTTCATCGATCAAGGAACCCAATTTCTCACCACCGCAAGCCTGGATGGGTATAGTCAGCTTCGGGTGACCTCCGGAGCGGTCGATGCCGATGTCGAGGGATTCGAACTGCAACGCCTCAACAGCGGCAGCAGCCTCGGCATCGAACCGGGCGATGTTCCGGTGATGATCCGGATCGAGCAAGGTGATGAAACGCCCGCCTTTCGCTTCCCCACCATCCCGCCGCCGAGCGCTTCTGATTACGCGGACCAAAGCCGTGGCCATGCTCGGGTCGAGTGGTGGCCCACGGATGAAGCCGACCAGAAAAACCGCCCTCACGCGCATAGCGGCCCACCAGAACTCTTGATCGATGGACGCGGTCAACGCGGCGAAGATGAGCCGAGCGAGTCGGTTTATTTTTACGATGGCGCCAACGGCCTCGTGCTGCTCGACCTGGGCCAGACCATCCCCATTTCGCAAATTCGCACCTATTCGTGGCATCGGAGCCAGTTCGATCCTGACTTGCGGCGGCGGGCAGTTCAGCGCTACACCCTCTGGGGTTGTGGTGAGGCGAAACCTTCCTCGCTGCCGACTTCGGCTCAACCGTCGGGCTGGACCCGAATCGCCCGCGTCAATACGGACACGTTCTTCCGGGTGAAAGAAGAGCCGGACCGCCCGCCGCAACAAGCATGCTCTCTCTTCTCCGCCGCCCCGGCAATTGGCGAATTCCGTTATCTCCTCTTCGAAGTCGTCCCTACTCCGCTCGAAGAAGGTCGCCCGCGACATACGTTTTTTGGAGAGATTGATGTTTTCAGGACTGACCCGAAGGACTAACGAATCCCGTACCTCATCTATGCGTAGGGCGGCATCAAGGCGCGAAGACCTTGGGATAGGAAAGGCCGGGATTGGCTTCATATGCCAACGCCTCAAAAAGCAGGCTGAATGTCTTGAAGTGAGACGATGGGGTTATTCCACGGGAAGCCTCCACCAAATCGGCGAAGAAATGTTTAGAAATATTGATCGGAGCCTCAATGATTGTGGGCTCTTCTTCACCATTCCTGTAGAGCGTAGCACCGTGGAGACACTCCTGAACCATGCTAAATCCCACCAGAGTAGTTGCGGTGTGTGGAAATCCAGCGAGATGCTCTCCTACCGCTTCCTCCGGAATTCTAGCGCCATGAAATGGGCTCAGATTATGAAGGTAGACATACATGTTGGCTGCCTTTTTGAAAGGGCTAGCCTTCTCAAAGCCTTCAACAAGGGGAAAATCCGTCTGCTGCAAATTGGTAACAAATTTGAACCCCGCGTTCTGGTCAAATGCGACCCCCTCAATGCCAAATCCTTCAACGAAGTCGTTTGCCCAAAGTGCAAAAACTTTGAAGGCGCGATCGTTATCGTCGCCATAGAGATCCTCAAGAGAAAGACCGACCGCCATCTACCCCGCTTAGGCCAAGGCTTTTCGGAACATTTTGCCCTTTTGGCGCGCAGAATCGCGAAATTCCTCCAGGCCGCGAGTCTTCAAAGACCCTTTCGCGTTAGATTGAGCGCAAGGAACAGGAGCTTGAACTTTCATTGAAGTTGTTCGCAAAACCCCTTCATCGCTCGTATTAGCTACATGTAGCCGGTTGAGAGTTATGTATTCGGGTTGGGACATGGGAATCGGATCTTTGCTGGTAAGCGGCCAGTTATCTTCAGATCGAGGGAAATATCAAGTAATAATTCACCATATCAATCATAATTATTAGTTTTTCTTGATAATTTGCTTCGACAGTCAACCCGAGGATGGTCCCCTTTGAAAAACAAGAACATTACAACCAAAGCGCAGGCACTTTCCTCAGTTGTGTCCGCCGTCGTGAATCGAACGCGGTTTGAATTCTTCAGGGTCGCTCGCAGCGAACTGTGGAGAAGTCGCTCCGATCATCTTCGGGCCCCATGCTTCCGAATAATCGATTACAATAATTACAATATCAAAAATATTCCTACGAAAGGGACTCCAAAATCATCACACGCGTGGCCATTTGTGGCCGATATCTCGCGGCCCGGGAGTAGAAGTGATACCCCTAACCTACGATGAATCTCCGCGCTCTTTTCCTCACCGTCCTTCTTAGTTTGACTCTACTCAGCTCCGGCCAGAGTGCGCCTGATCCGGAACGGCCCAATGTGCTCTTCCTCGCGGTCGATGACATGAACGACTGGATCGGGTGCCTCGGAACCACGCCGCGCGCGATCACGCCGAATTTCGATCGCCTCGCCGCCCGCGGCGTGAATTTCACGAACGCGCACACTGCCGGGGTCTTTTGCGCGCCTTCCCGGGCCGCCATTTTCACTGGGCAGTATGCCTCCACCACCGGCTGCTACCAAACGGCGGAATACTTCGTCGATCACCCGGAAATCGAAGCCCTCCAAATGAGCTTTAACAAAGCGGGCTACACGACGTGGGGCGCAGGAAAACTCTTCCATCACCCGGCGGGTGCGATCGATCAACGCGGCTGGACTGAATTCTTCATCCGGAAGCAATCCCAACGCGAAACCGGCTGGCCGCTTGATTCCTGGAGCGAGGAAACGCCATTCCCGGATCCCTTTCCCGCCAGCATCTACAATCACGATCAAGAAGTCACCGGCGGCCTCTTTCTCGAGTGGGGCGCGATCCCTGATGAGAAGGAAGAAGCAATGGCGGACACGATCCGGATCAATTGGGCCGTCGAGCAACTCAAGAAGACGCACGATCAACCGTTCTTCATCGCGGCAGGAATCTATGCGCCTCATTTCCCGAACTATTGTCCGCAAAAATACTTCGATCTCTACAACGTGGAAGACATCGAACTACCGCCGTATAAAGCGGACGATCTGGATGACCTGCCGGAAAAGATCAAGAAGATGAAAACGAATCGGTCGCGGATTCATCAGCGGCTCGAAAGTCTCAATGCGGTCGATGACGCCATTCTCGGGTACCTCGCTTGCATCAGTTATGCAGACGCGATGATGGGTCGTGTATTGGATGCCCTCGAATCCAGCCCTTATGCGGACAACACCATTGTCGTCCTCTGGAGCGATCACGGTTATCATCACGGCGAAAAAGGAGACTGGGGAAAGCACACCCTCTGGGAGCGGACGTCGAACGTCCCGTTCATCTGGGCTGGACCGGGCGTCGCCCAAGGTGGGGTCAGCGACGTCACCGTTAGTCTCATCGACATGTATCCCACCCTCGTGGAGATGTGCGATTTACCGCAGCCCCAGCAAACCCTGGAAGGAAAGTCGATTGCGAACAACCTGGCTGACCCCGCTTCCGCGAGTGATCGCGATGTATTTTTGCCGCACATGAATCCAGGAGAATACGCAGTCATCAATCGGGACTGGCGTTACATTCATTACAGCGAGACTGAAGAAGAGCTTTACGATCTTCAGAAGGATCCAAACGAATGGTACAACCTTGCTGGAGACCCACAATATAACAGCCTCAAAGCAAAAATGGCAAAGGCCGCTCCAGCCGAGTTCGCCCCGCCGGCTCCACGTCGCAATGTGAAGAAAGATCTCTTGCTCGAAGGCGAAACGTATCGCTGGAGAGCCTCGGACGATCCCAAACCAACCGCCAACGCCCCGGCTGGCAACGGGAAGAAGAACATTCTCTTCATCGTCTGTGACGACTTGAACACCCACGTCTCGCCCTCCGGCTACGAGCACATCTCGACGCCGACCCTCACCGAATTCGCAGAGCAGAGCATGACGTTCAAAAACGCCTTCTGCCAATATCCCGTCTGCGGTCCTTCCCGTGCCTCGTTCCTCAATGGGCTCTATCCGGAATCGACCGGGGTGCTCGACAACACGGCGGATATTCGCCAGGAACGGCCGGGCACGGTTTCGATGCCTCAGTTCTTCAAGGAGAACGGATACTGGACCGCCAGCACCGGCAAAGTCTTCCACTCCCCTCGTCACGAACACGGAGAGGCGGCCTGGAACACCTTTGTCCGCTTCGAGAACGAGGAGTTGCCCATCGTTCGAGCCGCTCGCGAAGCGTTCGAAGCGGAGAACGGGTCGGTTGAGGACGCGAAGAATCGGAAGGCCTGGCGCGACCTGAAAAAGAAAGTCGCCGCCAAACTCGCCGCCCAAACGCCGCCCGGCTACGGCCCCAGCGGCCTGACCGACGAACAACACAAAGACGGAAAGAACGCCCGGCAAGTCGCCGAATGGATCACGAACAACGAGCATGGAGCGAAACCGTTCTTTATCGCCTGCGGGATCCAGAAGCCTCATGTCCCCTTCCTCGCTCCGGACGCCTACTTCGATCTCTATCCCCTGGAAAAAATCGCCTACCAGCCGGAGCGGCCGAAGCTCTGGGATTCCCTCCCTAAAACCGCCATCTCGAAACGCTACGAGCAGTTCGGCTTTGAGCTCGGTCAGGAGAATGATGCTTTGCGCCGCGAATACATGCAGGCCTACCACGCCTGCGTGTCCTTCATCGATGCCCAGCTCAAGCTCGTCTTCGATGCCGTCAAGGAAGCCGGTCAGTGGGACAACACCATCATCGTCTTCACCTCCGATCACGGTTATCATCTGGGCGACCACTTTCTCTGGGGAAAAGTCACGCTCTTTGATATCGGCGCTCGGGTTCCCTTCATCATGCGCGTCCCCGGCCTGACCAAACCGGGCACAATCTCTCAGGCCATGGTCGAACTCATCGACCTCTACCCGACCCTCGCTCAACTCACCAACCTCCAGGCTCCCGATCACCTTCAGGGCGCTTCCCTCCGTCCGCTCCTCGATCATCCCGAACGCCTCGGCCGAAAGAAATACGCCTACACCATCGTCAGTCGAGGCCCCAAGCTCGGCTACGCCCTTCGCAACCAGCGCTGGCGCTACGCCCGCTGGCCGGACGGCGAGGAACTCTATAACCTCACCAATGATCCCGAGGAGAAGAATAACCTCGCGGTCAAAGAAGGCTTCGAAAACCGCCTTGTAGAATTTCGAGAAATCCTTGATGAGAAGAAGTCTGAAGCCGCGACTAGGCGGTGAAGCAGCGTCTTCTCACTGCAGTGCAGACAATGCTCCCGGGAAATCCAGGTTCCGGATGAAGACATGCCTTCTCTCGGGATCAATGGTAACGAACCGTTTTAGATCGGAAACATAGAAAATTGAACCCGGGTGTTCAATAGGGGTATGTCGGTCTAACTTATCAAACTCGCTGAGACGGGTTAAGACCAATACCGGCTCGCTTCTCCCGTTCGGATAGACCCTGACAATTGCCTGATCGGTCGATTTGCCGGTACTAAGCCTTTGCTGGAAACCCAGGAAATAGGCACCCGAACTGTCCGGAATCAGATGAGATACCTCGCCATCCGTCGTAATCTCTCGGTTCCGCTCAGTGACGAGATCTGCGATGACGGTCTCGTGATAAATTTGGGTACCATCTACACTCAAGAAGGCCCTTTCCCGACTGTCTAGCAGATTCCAGTCCCGACTAGCATGGAAATTAGGTCCGTCCATCCTCAGAAGAATTTGTCCAGATGTCGCTGCGGTTCCATTCGGCGCGCTACTGAACTCAATATAAGAAACCGGATCAAACGAGGGCTTGAGGTGGTTGAGGATTTCTGACAAAGAATCGTCGAAGGAACTGATTTTAAGGGTTTGCGGGTTCATCAGGTGAAGCTCCAGGTTTTTACCTCGACTATAAATCAGCATGACCCGGGTGCTTGGAGGCGCGTGGGAACCTGTGCAAAGCCCCACAATTCGCTGAGCGGGATCGGTGTTGATGACCATTTTCTCACGATTGAGATCAGGCAGGGAGCGCTTCTCCACCAAGCCATGTTCGGGATAATAGAGGAAGACACTTTCGGAATTCGCGGTAAATCGCGCTTGGCCTGCGGGAAGCGAAATAGAACGGAGCGGGGATGCGGTCTTCAAATCGATGACCACTAGTTCGTTGCGGTGACTGTGGGTAACGACGAGGTATTTGCCAGCCCCCGCTAATTTTGCGTCGTTAATTTGATGCCCATCGAAAGAGATTTCCTTTGCCGCGATTCCAAGCTGGCGAGGGTTGACTTCGAATTCACGTTTCCCGTCAATTTCCCGAGCAGGTTCATACTTGGTGATCCGTAAGGGAGGTCGACCTCCTATCATCATCTCGAAAGAGTACGGTTGCGTTGCTCCTCCGGAGGAAATGGCGATGTCGAACGTTGCAACTTCAGGCACAAAGGCCAATGGAACCTCCCAGTGCACCGCACCGTTTTCGGTCAGGCTGGCACCTTTCGGTCCTGCCAGAAGTTGAAATTCCGGGGGTCCGGTGGAGCCACCGACAACTTGAAGTTGAAAATCGACGAGCGATCCACGATCCGCGACCTGAGGCGGCCCATTGAGAATTTGGATCACTTCGGGCTGGCGATCGACCAGCCGCTTCTCTGCCTCA
Source organism: uncultured Verrucomicrobiales bacterium (assembly GCA_964351855.1). Taxonomy (GTDB): domain Bacteria; phylum Verrucomicrobiota; class Verrucomicrobiia; order Verrucomicrobiales; family DEV007; genus JBCDHN01. Next base: position 14,094 of record CAYGQD010000030.1, on the reverse strand, counting down.
AACGTCCGGAGCATGAGCCGATCCGCTTCAACAGGAATCGTGATCAGACGATTTTGGGAACTGAGAAGCCACACTCGTTTCTGAAGAGGAAGCTCGCCAATGTGAAAGGCCGCTGGGAAATCGCCGAGTTCAGGTAGCGATTCGATGGTCAGAAACGGCTCCTTCTCGGTCAACGAGTGGAAGCAATCGACCTTCGGTGATTTCGGGGGAAAGGCGATTGGGGTCTTTTGAATGCGGAGAAAAAGATGCCGGTAAGGGTCCGAAACCACAAAGGAGCAGCTCTTCTCATATCGGACGGCGTACTTTCCTTCTTGGATCAGGTTTGAGCCACTGAAATACTGATTGCCACGGTAGGCGGGAAATACGGGATCATTGACTGCACGAATGCTAAACTGCGTTTTCGCGGTGGGATTCGAAGAGAGGAAAAAGCTTTGGTGTTTTACGCGATGCGTTCCGCTTTTCGACGACGTCGTGACCTTGCTCACTACAAAGCTTCCGCCATTCCCTGAAACTGCAGAAGAAATGGTTTGGAGGTCCGAGGAATCTGAATGTTCGTAGCTGATTTTGGTGTGCTCTTTCGATCGATTCGCAATTTTTCCCCGAGAACGGAAGGTCGTGGGATCGATGAACCAAAAGGACTCTTGGGTCGAAACCAAAATGGGAGTGCCTGGAAAGTCAGAGGTTGCCATCGTTAACACCGGCTCAAGAGTCTCGATCTCGCCAGACGCAACCAACTGCCAGGTTTTCAGGTCCCATTTTTGCATTCGGTTGTTGGCCGGATCGTAGGCAAACAACGATTCCCGATCTGCGGTCAGCACAGCATCGTCGTGGAGGGTGATTGGCGGTTCAGGCAACCATTCGCCATTCGCGACATTCAGAATCCGCAGAGCTGGCTTTGCGGCTTGCTGGATGAGAAGGCGGAGGCCCTGATCCAGAGGGAGGATGTCAACGATGCGCCCTCCGGGGCTGACGATCTGTGGTGCGGAAACCACCTCTCCTGCGCCACCGGTATTTCGGTCTGGCAGCCGGAAGAGCTCGTGGTCTTTGAAGGTGACCTGGAAAATTCCTGCGTCTTCCGTGATACTGAATTGAACCGGAGGAAAGTATTCGTAGGCGTCCTGTGTGGTTTTGGCCAGCAATTGAGTGTAGTATTCCTTGGTAGCTCCAGGAATCACTTTTTGATAGCCGCCACTCAGGTATCGGCCGCTTTCTTTATCCAGGCTCAGGCTGCGGAGCTCTTTCGAAGATATTTCAGGACCATACAATTGGATGATTCCATCAACAGACGGTCGATGCTCGGCTTCTGAAACCGGCATCGTGACTTGATAGAAGGAACTCCAACGGTCGATCCCCAAACGCGCGCTGAGACTGAACTTGATGTGGAATGAGCTGGAGTTGGGGAACACCATTTCCACTTGGGCATCCGAGAGTTCAGGTTCTAGCTGGTCGAAGATCTCGCCGAGCTGGACCACATCCCAGGTGTTCGACTCCCCGTTCCCCCACGCGCCAAGGCCAACCAACTCCCCGTTGGCCGACGTAATCGCGACCGTTCGATGCTCTTCAACCGGTAACGCCGATTCCCATTTAGCGACTTTATTCCCATAACTGGTGAGCCGGGCGGTTGTTTTGGCGAATTTGGCAGTCCCGGTTGGCTGAACAAGTGGAGTTGATGAGGTCCTCGTTGGAGCTTGAGATCCCCTGCGCAACATGTGTCCAAGCATCTGGCGACGACGCATCTCATTCTGAGTTAGGGGTGGACCCATCCTTATTCGCCGTTCGAGCTCATCGAATTCCTTGCGGAACTCCTCACTTTTCAGTTGGTTAGGATTCGGTGGAAAGGGTTGAGCTGGGACGGGGCGCGGCGGGGAGGAGGATGGTTCGGGATTTTTATCCACTTCGCTGCTCCATATCAGCAACTCGGCACCGCTTCTTAGTCCAGCGCCATCCCCGGCCACGATTGCGGTTTCGAGCAGGGTACTGGTGGTGGAGAAAAAAGCCAGTCCCGTTTCTTCATCATAGAATTTCGAATACAAGGTTCGCCAGTCTCTACCGTCAAAAATTCTAGATTGGACGGGCTTGATAGGAAGCAAGGTCGCCAGATAAAGTCGCTCATCTTCCTTCTTGACGACGACGGCAGGCAGATACACCAAGCTGCCATCCACGATGGTGGAAATGGTAAAGATATTGCGCTGTTCTTGCAGGGTGGACGATGCCGGAGAGGAAAGAGGCGGGTCATTTGGCAGTGGTGGGCCATCTGGCAGCGGCTGGGCATCTGGCTTCGTTGAATCGATCGATACCACGGTGGCCGACGGTTCCGCCATTGAGACCTCAACCACCGGTTCTGGATCGGAATCTTTACAAGACGTCAGGATCCCTGAAACAGGGACTAACATGCCGACCACCATACAACGAAAGGAGTTACCCAACATTCGCCCATTCCTATCAGTTTTACGATACGATGGAAACTTTTATCTTCCGTCAGCGGCACTTTTTGGTTATTGCTCATCAAGAATCTATGAAATCTGCGTCCCGCTTGTTTCGCTGTTGGGCTGTTGTCTGTTGGATCGGGCTTGTCCCTCTGCTTTCATTTGCTCAGTCGAGCGCCGAAATGCTAAGGCAAGCCAAAGCGGCAACCGCCCTGGTGCTCAATGGCGATGCCTCCGGAACCGCCTTCTGCATCGCGAAAACCGGGATCTTTGTCACCAACGCCCACGTGGTCCAAATCGATGGAACCGTTTCCCAAACCGTCTCACTGGTCGTCAATCCTACGGAAGCGAATCAGAAACGCTTCGAGGCGACCGTGGCCGGAGTGGATCCCGTGCAGGATTTGGCCTTTCTCAAGGTTCAGGATGCAGGGGAATTTGTCCGGCTTCAGTTAGGCGATGATTCGGAGCTGATGGAAACGCAGCCTATCATCGCGTTTGGCTATCCTTTCGGTCGCTTTCTCGCCACCTCTGACGCGGACCTTCCCAGCATCAGTGTCAATACCGGACGGATCACTTCTCTGCGGAAGAAGAACGGCAAGCTGAGCCAGATCCAACTGGATGCGCAGCTCAACCCTGGCAATTCCGGAGGCCCGGTTTTAAACGCGAAAGGACAAGTGATCGGTGTCGTGACCGCAGGGGTTCTTGGAAGCGGAGTCAACTTCGCCATCCCGGTATCCCAACTCCGCGAAAAGGTGACCAACCCGATCTTGGGAGCGCAGAACGTGGAAGTTCCCTGGGAGAAGCGACTTGAGCCCTTCACGTTCGAAATGGATGTGCTTTCACTCGTCCCGCCGCCAGCCGGAGCACACGCGGAACTCCTTCTCCCCGGGGCAGGCGGAAAACCCCGCGTTTTTACGGAAAAACTGGGGAACGGCGGACGCATTCAGTTCACTGCCCCACCGATTGAGGAGGGCAGTCCAGGGGTTCAGCACTTGGACGTCTCGATCACTTACGTAGACGGCTCCATGGTCATTAGCACGATCGAAGACGGCAGGTTTAGGTTGGCTGATGAGGTTCTGAACCTGTCGAGCGTTTCCGGAATGGTGTTTGCAGAGAATCAGGCAACGGTCACAAAAACGGATGGGACGACGCTGACAGGACAGCTGAAGGGTTTGGATGCGGTGAATCTGACCGAAGACGCTACTCTTGAAATCCTTGGAGTTGGAGCCCGGATGATCGTGCCGGCAAAATTTTTCGAGGGGCGGAGGGCAGGCTTGGGAGCCGTAGAGAAAGGGAAGCTAGGTATTATGGGAGCCACTCGGATGGGCCTCAGCTTAGGATCAACCAGCCAGTCAGAATTTCCAATCACCGCCCGAATCATCTCCAACAACCAGGTGTTGGCATCCGTCGATACCTCGTTGTTCTTGAAGAATCTGCCAGCCGTTTCGCCAAATATGCTGACACCCACACTTCCCGGGTTCCCTGACGGACAGGGGATCAGCAGCTTTCCTCCAGCTGTAAACGTGACCTTGCAGCCAGAAAAAGAAGTATCGCCGAACCAGGTGATCGAACTCCCCGAGGAAGTTTATGATCTTGATACCGGAGGAGCGGGTCGCTACTTGGCTTTACATTTCAAACGTCTCAAGGAACTGCGGATCTTTGACACGGCCAAACTCGAATTTACCCATACCATCCCGGTCAGTTCTTTTGAGGTACTTTTTGCGGCAGGCGCAACGCAACTCATCGTGGTCTATCCTCTCGAAGGGATAGTCGATGCGTTTTCACTCCATACTGGCGAACGCATGTTGCGAACAATGAGTCCTGTGCCGGGAGCGATGCATTCCGTCTCCATGGGGTCGCGATCCAACCGCGTGTTTGTCCTGGCTGCCGACCAACGCGTTGCGGGTTCAAGTTTCGGGGATTCCAGGTTTCATGTGATGGACAGCCAGACTCTCAAACCCTCGATGAGCCTTCCGAGAAACTCGAACTATGATAATACAAAGATCTCTATTCGTTCCGCGCATGATGGATTCACCTACGGGCTATCGCGGTTGCACGTCAGCCCGACTGGATTTGGCGTGCTCGATCTCGGAATCAACCCGCCACAATTCCACTATGAACATGATACCGTCGGCCTGGTCATACCAAGCGGCGATTTTATCTACACAGAACAGGACGGAGTCTATACCCCCCATCAAACCAAAGTCATCGGATTGGAAAAACGGAATGACAACCTTGCGCTCGTTTCGTCCATCCATCCCGCCTTTTTTCTCGCGGCACCAATCCCCATAGGCAGCCCGTATTCTCGAGGAGGCGTTGAGAAGAAGTGGCATCTTTCCATCCATACCGCAGGTCAACCCGATCCCCTTTACACGCTGCCAGATGAGTTGGAGGAAATGAAGAAAGAGGGTTCCACCAAGAAAAACCGCGAAGACCCTTTCACCCTGGAAAAACGCTATCATTTCCTTCCTGAACTGAAGCTGTTAATCACGATTCCTCCAACCAATGACCAACTCATCCTGCGGCGGGTGGATTTGGTGGAGGCCTTAAAGAATTCTGACAGAACCTACATCGTGGTAACTTCACCGAAACCTCGCTCGGCAACCTCAGGCTCATCCTTCAAGCATCAACTGACCCACCTCGCAAGTGAGGACGTCGCCTACGAAATTGCGTTTGCCCCGCCTAATATGAGCATCAGCGCGGATGGCATGCTCACTTGGGACGTCCCAAAAGGGGATCGTGGGAAAATCCACCGCGTCGTTTTGCTTGCCCGTTTGCCTGGCGGATTGGAACAATTTCACAGCTTCGTCCTCCAGATTCAGTGATTTTCCACTGGTCCTCGGCCTGACGACTCTATTCGACGTTGAATTGAGGGATCGCGGAGGAACCACCCGATGAGAAGGTTACCTGAGCGGTTAGAAGAATTCCACGCCAACCTTGGCGGACAAGCAGGCGGAAGCTGCTATCCAGCGTTGAACGTCACTACTCTGTCGGGGTGACCTTCACGTTCCGCACCGCCAATTCGCCGGACGCAAACGAGATCGTGAATTCGCCTTTCGGCCGAGCGATCGATGCGTGTTCCAACGTTTCCGTATAATCGCCGATGCTCACCACCGCGCGATTGCCTTCCAGCGAGAGCGAGAGCTTCGTCCACGCGTCTTCAAGATTCGCCAAGGTCGGCACCGTCTCTTTGGCCAGGGAGTTTGGGTCCGTGGTCTTGGAAGAACCTGCCCAGCCAATGATTCGCGACCGCGCCTTTTCATTCGCTCCATCCATCAGAATGATGCGAAACACATGCCCGGTTTCGTTCAAGGTCAGAACGAGTCGCTGACATCCTTTCGCCTGAAACTCGCAGCTCACCGTCCCGCCGGTCATCGCCACGGGCCAACGCAGGATCGGTCCATGATCCTTGAACTTCTTGTAAAGCTCCGGATCCGCCACACAGCGTGCGGTGTTTTCCTCGAAGGTCCAGGCACCCCGCATGGCCAGACGATCCTCCCGCTTCGCCTCCGAAAAATCATCCTCCAATCCCTCCGCGTGGGCCAACGGTGAAACGAGGAGAAGAGACAGGAGTGGTAGAAATTTTAGAAGACTCATGGCTGGGTTTTTGATGACGGCCAGCCTCTCAGATTCCGGATCCCTTGGCCACCCCATTTGTCGCAAGAAAACCCAACCAATTCCGCCTCGCTTGATGGATCGAGCGTATCAGGCCCGTGATACGATGGTGATCCTTTCTCGTTTCCATTCTTTCCACAATTTCGTTGCCTGCCTCCTCGCGCTGTCGCTCGGGAGTGTATTTGGGGAGGAACCAACGGATCAGGAACCTTCAGCGGCAGCTTTTGCGCCGGAGCCGGTTACCGAAGAAGACTTCGCGATGCTGAAGTCGCGTTCCCCCTTTCTGCGACCGCTCGATCTTTCGCAGTCGCTGGTCCTGACCGGTTTGGCGAACGTGGAAGGACAGCTGATCGCGACCCTTTGGCATCGCGAGACGAAGGAAACCCACGTGGTTTCGGCCTCTGAAAACGAGCAGGGCTGGAAGCTGATGGGCGTCGAAGGTGATCGGTCGAACCTGGCCGCGATGAGCGCGCAAATCTCCGTGGGGGGAGGGGAGGTCGTCGCGATCCGCTTCGATACCGCGCAACTCGAACCGGCCCGGGTCGGTCCCCAGATTCCGCCGGACCAAGTCAAGCGATTCACCCAAGAGGCCCGGAATTACCGGAGAGGTATCTCCGGTGATGGCCATTCCGGCGCTCCGCCCAAAGAACTCGCCGACCGACTCTCAAAGCTGAGCGAAGACCAGCGCAGTCGCCTCATCTATCAGATCGAACTCAAGAGGAGACAAGGAGTGAGCAGCGAAGACCGGCGGGCGCTCTTTGATCAAATGGTGAACCAAGAGCTCCGGCAACGACGTTGAACCTTCCTTTCGGTCCTACGGCTCGACAATTGCGCCATAGGTTTCCGGACGGCGATCACGATAGAATTGCCAGGTTTGGCGCACCTCCTGGATGAGGTCCATATTGATGTCGTGGACCAGCAGTTCGTCTTGATCACGACTGGCCACCGCTACGAGCTGGCCACGAGGATCACACCAGTAGCTCTGCCCGTAGAATTCGCCGATGTTCCAAGGCTTCTCCGGTCCGACTCGGTTGATCGCCCCCACCCAATACTGATTGGCCACGGCGTGAGCCGGTTGTTCCAGCTTCCAAAGATATTCGCTCAATCCGGCGACTGTGGCTGAAGGATTGAAGACGATTTCCGCACCGTTCAATCCCAGACAACGCGCTCCATCCGGAAAATGGCGATCGTAACAAATATAGACGCCCACTTTTCCGACTGCGGTTTCAAAGACCGGGTAACCGAGGTTCCCGGGTTTGAAGTAAAATTTCTCCCAGAAACCGGGATGGCAGTGCGGAATGTGGTTTTTGCGATACTTGCCCAGATACTTCCCGTCCGCGTCGATCACTGCCGCCGTGTTGTAGTAAATTCCCGTGCCTTCCTCCTCATAAATCGGAATGACCATGACCATGCCGAGCCGTTTGGCCGTCTCCATCATCAACTGAATGGTGGGGCCGTCAGGAATCGATTCCGTAATCTCATACCAGCGCGTTTCCTGTTCTGCACAAAAATAGGGGCCGTAAAAAATCTCTTGCAGGCACAAAACCTGGACACCCTGCTTGCCGGCGTCTTCGATCAGTTTCATGTGCTTGTCGATCATCGCCTCGCGGATCACGCTGGGATCTTCGTCGCCGGAATGGGTCGAGGACGTTTGGATAAGCCCGCCTTTGATAATTCTTGCCATGATTTTGGGTAGATTTTGAAGTTTGATCGCTTGTTCCGGGTCGAGACCCCGTCCAAAATAGATCTCCACCAAGAACGGACCCGAATCAAACATCCAATTTTCGTATGCCCACTCTCCAAACCACTGTCGATGGACTGAACATGCCGAACCCATTCGTGATCGGCTCAGGTCCTCCCGGAACGAACAAAAGCGTGATCATGCGCGCATTGAAAGAAGGGTGGGGTGGCGTCATCGCGAAAACCGTCAGCCTCGATGCGTCAAAAGTGGTCAATGTCAGTCCCCGTTACGCCAAGCTGAAATCCGCCGATGGCAAAGAAGTGATTGGCTGGGAAAACATCGAGCTGATTAGCGATCGTGGCTTTGACACGTGGTTAGACGAGTTCAAAGAAATCAAAGACGCCTACCCGGAAGGCATCTTGATCGCGTCAATCATGGAGGAATTCAACCAAGACGCCTGGTGCGAGATCATCGAACGCTGTCAGGATGCCGGGGTGGATGCGTTCGAGCTGAATTTCTCCTGCCCGCATGGTCTGCCGGAGCGGAAAATGGGTGCGGCGATGGGTGAAGATCCCGCGATCCTGAAGGAGGTTTGCGGCTGGGTCATGGACGTTTCCAAAATTCCTGTCTGGGCCAAAATGACGCCCAACGTCACCCACATCGAAGATCCGTCCGCTGCGGCCCTGGGAGCCGGTTGCCACGGAATCAGCGCGATCAACACGATCCGCAGCGTCATGGGAGTGGACCTCGATACCTTGCGTCCTGAGCCCAGCGTCGAGGGCTACACCACCCCCGGCGGCTACTCATCGAAAGCGGTCAAACCCATCGCCCTCCGCATGGTCATGGAAATCGCACAGCTGATTCGGAAAGAGTATCCGGGCCGGACTCTCTCTGCGATTGGAGGCGTTGAAACTGGCGAAGACGCCGCCCAGTTCATCCTGTTAGGCGGCGATACCGTCCAAGTCTGCACTGGTGTCATGAAATTTGGTTACGGAATGGTCAAAGAGCTCAACGAACAGCTTCTCGCCTTCATGGAAAAGAAAGGCTTCGAAACCATCGCCGATTTCAAAGGCTACAGCCTCGACTACTTCACGACCCACGCCGATCTCGTCGTCAAGAAAGCCGAAGCAAAAGCGAAACGCGCCGCCGAAAAAGAAGCCGCCAGCGCCGTCACCAATGATGCGGCCTGGGACGGCGACGACTTCGTCGCCCAATCGGATTCGTTGGCGCGGGGTTAGGCAGACTGACGCAATCGCACGGCCAAGGCTCGTTGAAACCTGATTAACCTCCGAATCAAGCTGTTGGAGCGAGAATGGGCGGCATCACCCAATTCAACCGCCAGCAGACCGTAGAGGCGATCCTCCGGGGACTCGGGAATCAAGCCCTCGACCTCCACTCCGAGCTGCCGAAGCCGCGACGATCCGGACGCCACCAACATCGCGGAAACCGTTTCGCGACCCGCCGCAAGATCCGCGAGGCCCGGAATGACCAGCTCGGCCCCTGGAAGGTCATGGTAGGTATCGAGGTTCATGGTGCGAAGGAATCAACAAGTCTGGACAGTTACTCGTCGCAAAGACTCTGGTAAACCGGATTCGCGATCATAAGCCACGAACGCGAGTTGACCGATTCCCACCCTTGACGCAGTTTTCAAGATGGCTCTTCTCATCAAGAACGGAAACATCGTCACTGCCACCGAGAATTACACGGCGGATATTTGGTGTGAGGGCGAAACGATCACCCAAATCGGCGAGAACCTGACCGCGCCAGATGATGCGGAGGTGATCGATGCGACGGGGAAATATGTCTTCCCCGGTTTCATTGATCCTCACGTCCACATTTACCTCCCTTTCATGGGAACCTTTTCGAAGGATGATTACGAGACAGCGAGCAAGGCCGCCCTTGTCGGTGGAACCACGACCTTGATCGAGATGTGTTGCCCTTCCCGAGAAGAAGAGCCGTTGGAAGCTTTTCAATTGTGGTTGAGCAAGGCCGAGGGACTGTCGGCGTGCGACTTCACCTTTCACATGGGGGTGACGCGGTTTGATGAAGCAAGCGCGGCGCAGTTGGAGACGATCGTGAAGGAATATGGGATCGCCTCGTTCAAGATTTTTCTGGCTTACAAAGGTGCCTTTGGGATCGATGACCATGAGCTGTTCGAGACCCTGACCTTAGCTAAAAAGCTGGGCGTGATCGTCACGGCGCATTGCGAGAATGCAGACCTCGTGATCGAGCTGCAACGTCAATTGCTTGCCGAAGGAAAGACGGGCCCGGAGTGGCATGAACCCTCTCGCCCGGTCCAGGTCGAAGCGGAAGGTTGCCACCACCTCATGACCTTCGCGGAGATGACCGGCGCACATGTCTACGTGGTCCACACCAGTTGTGAGGAAGCCGTGAACGTGATTGCGTCAGCTCAAGCGCGCGGCGTCAATGCCGCGATCGAAACCGTGATTCCCTATCTGGTTCTCGACAGCAGCTATGCCGAGAAGCCAGATTTCGAAGGTGCCAAATATGTCATGAGCCCACCGATTCGCGAGGCCCGTCATCAGCCGATTCTCTGGGAGAAATTGGCCGATGGAACCATCAGCACCGTCGCCACCGATCACGCTCCCTTCGACTTCGCCACCCAGAAACACATGGGCCACCCCGAAGCGGGCAAAGCGGTCGACGCCACCTTTCAACCCACCGGCCAGCCCGGGAACTTCACCCAAATCCCGAACGGAATCCCCAGCGTGGAAGACCGCATCAACCTGCTCTACACCCACGGCGTCAAAACGGGGAAGATCGATCTCCATACCTTCGTCAAAGCCGGCAGTACCGAAGCGGCGAAACACTTCGGCCTCTATCCACGCAAGGGTGAAATCGCGGTCGGCAGCGATGCCGACATCGTCATCTACGATCCCGATTACCGAGGCCAGATCTCCGTCAAAACCCAACAGATGAACACGGACTACTCCGCCTTCGAAGGCTGGGAAATCGAAGGCCGCCCCAGCATCGTCACCGTGCGGGGTGAAGTCATGGTGCGAGACGGCGACTTCGTCGGGAGCCTCGGTCGAGGGCAACTCCTGAAGCGCAAGCCGACTCATTTCTAGTGCCCGGATGGGAAAGAACGAAGCGAGCTTCGTGACTGATGAAGCAACGCAGAAGTTGGGCAGCTCCGCTGGTTCGCTAACCCTGAAGAACAGATGCGGGAGTCTCCGCTACCCTGGTTGCGCCAGTTTTAGAGCCCCGAACGCCGGACTACGCGCTCGCGACGAAACCGTTTTACGTTTCACTTGCGGAACCGCGAACCGTCACCGACGCCCAACAACAGGGCGACTTGAGCAGTTGTTGGGCTCGATCAAGTGCTACTGTGCCCTGCGGATTCACCGGCGCCTTGGTCGGGAAGGCTAGCTGTGGATGGAGGAGAGCTTCGACCGGATTGTGATCAGTCGGAACCAACCGCATTTTCCCCGGAAATGCCATGAGCATTGGGTCCGCTGAACATCGGCCAGTCGGCCAGGGCCTCGTTCATCATCGCGATGGGGAGAAGAAAGAACAGGACTTGAAAACGCATATCTCAGTTACGAACGGCAGAGCTTCGTCGGTCATGCCAAAGCAGCGAAGCGATTGCCTCCATCGACCCCACGGCATCGAATCGCGCTCGATCAGTGGTTGATCAACCAACAGGCCCCTATGATTGGTCGGCAAAGAATGCGGCCAAGGCCCCCGTTGGTGAAAGAAGAATCGGGTTGCCGTGGTGCCTTTGCAGGTAAACGACAACTATTGCCATTTGGCGTATCTCATTCGCTCTGTCATGCCTTTCTGTAGTAGCTTCCGAATCCCACTCGCCGTTTTCTTGATTTTCCCTGCCAGCCTGAGCCTGGGCGGGGTCGCTCGTGGGGCGGACCCCTTCGAGGCCTTCCTGACGACGAATTGCGTCAGCTGTCATGGTCCTGACAAAGAAAAGGGCAACTTGCGCATCGACGAACTCTCGCGCAATTTCCGGCTGGGAGTCGATACCCATCTCTGGGCCGAGGTGGTCGAGAAAATCAACTCCGGAGAGATGCCGCCGGAGGACGAGCCGCAGCCGACCGAGGACGAAATCGCGGCCTTTGTCGCGAAACTCGACACCCGGATCAAGGAAGGAAAGGCGGCAAGGATGGCGGCGCGACCCCTGGTTTCGCACTACCGCCTGAGTCGGAAAGAATACCAGAACACGGTCTACGACTTGCTCGGCGTCCGCTACGATCCGGCCAAACCGGGTGAGCTGAACGAGGACACGCTGTGGCACGGATTTGAGCGCATCGGCTCGGAATTGTCGCTCTCGCCATCGCATGTTGACCGCTACTACCGCGCGGCAGACATCGTCCTCGAACGGGCATTTCCTGCAACGGCGTCCGGCGAAACCCGGAAGGTCCGCAAAACGGCGGCAGAACTTCGTTACGGCGGCGGGAAGGACCAGCAGGCGGCGCTGGACCGCTTCAGCATCAAGCGGCCACTGCGCTACCTGATGTTCCCCGGCACCGTCCAGAGTGCGCTGTCGCCCCACACCCTCGGAAAGACGGGGCCGGAGCACAGCGGACTGTACAAACTCCGCCTCCAGGCCAGCGGGGTGCGTCCGCCCGGCGGCCAACCCGCCCACCTGAGCATTGGCACCCGGACCAGCGAGGAGACCGTCGACGGGCTCATTGAATTCGACATCACCGCGCCGGAGGACAGTCCGCAGGTTTACGAGTTCGAGGTGTTTCTCGAGATGCCGGCGACCCTGCATTTCTGCGTGGTCGCCACCGATGTGGTCGACCGGCGGGCTGGGGCGGCGTTCCGCAGCGCGCTCTCCAGCCGGGGCGGCTACATCTTCACGCACAGCAGCGAGACCCTGCTACTGAACCCGAACGCACCGCAAATGTTCGACGAGGAGGGCAACGGCATCTTCTCGACCGTCCTGCTCGATTGGATCGAGTGGGAAGGACCGCTGGTCTCGGAAACCGAGATGGCCCTGCGCGAGGGTGTGCTGCCGCCGGACGACGCGACTCCTGAAGTGGTTGCGGAACACCTGCATCGCTTCGCCGAGCGGGCCTGGCGTCGGTCGGTGAAGCCGGAGGAGTTGGAACGCTACCTGCAAACCTACCGCGAAGAGCGTGAGTCAGGCGAAAAGTCCGCCAACGCCTACCGCGCAGCGCTACTGGGAGTGCTGACCTCGCGGAATTTCATCTACCTCGTCGAGGGCGACACGGTGCCCCGGGAGTTACTCAAGGACTCGGAACTCGCCGCGAGGCTCTCGTATTTTCTCTGGAGCTCGATGCCCGACGACGCGCTTTCGGCCGCGGCCAAGGCCGACAAACTGAATGGCGATAGCCTCGCCCGTGAAGTCGACCGCATGCTCACGGACAAAAAAGCCGACCGCTTCATCGACGACTTTTCGCGGCAGTGGCTTCAACTGCACCGCGTGGGCATGTTTCCTCCGGACAGGAAGCTCTATCCCACCTACGACGCCTGGCTCGAGACCAGCATGCGCGCCGAGCCCGTGGAGTTCTTCCGCGAGATGTTCGCCAAGAATCTGCCGATCGAGAGCTTCATCGAATCCGACTGGACCATGGCCAACGCCCGCCTCTGCGATTTCTACGGCCTGCCGGAGCCGAAATCGGATCAGTTTCAGCGCGTTTCACTAAAGCCGGAGGACAAACGGGGTGGCCTGCTGACAATGGGTGCGGTGCTCGGCTTAACCTCTGACGGCACCCGCCATCGTCCGGTGCATCGCGGCGTCTGGCTCAGCGAAGCGATTTTCAACAAAACGCCGCCGCCTCCCCCGGCGAACGTCGACCCCATCGAACCCATTCCGCCGGAGGGCGACAAAATAACCGTCCGCCAGAGGCTGGAAGCGCACGCGCAAGACGCGAACTGCGCCTCCTGCCACGCCAGGATCGATCCGCTGGGCCTGGCCTGGGACAACTTCGATGCCATCGGCCAATGGCGCGAGCGCGAGATCGTCCCAACTGGCAAGGGGGAGAATCCCCTGGCCGATCCCTCCGGTGTCATGCCCGATGGCCGCTCCTTTAAAAATGCTGACGAATTCAAACGCCTGCTGCTGGAGGATCGCGACACCTTCCAGCGTGCCTTTGTCGAGCATCTCTGTACCTACGCTCTCCGCCGCGTTCTGACGGTGGACGACGAGGACGACGTCCGTTTGATTGTTGAAAATGTGAAGAAAACCCCCGGCGGCGTCCGCGACATCGTCCGCGCGGTCGCCCTGTCCGATCTCATCACAAAGCGGTAATGAAAGAAGTTCTTGGTTCTTAGTGCTTGGTTCTTCGTTCGTGAGAGATCGAGGCCGGAACCAAGAACCAAGAACCAAGAACCAAGAACCAAGAACCAAGAACCAAGAACCAAGAACCA
>CAYGQD010000029.1:0-47461 GCA_964351855.1 uncultured Verrucomicrobiales bacterium | reverse complement strand
GTCAGGATCTTGAGGAACTCAGTGACGCCGCCCACTTTGGTAATGCTCGGTTGGAGATAATCCGTGGCTCCCAAGCGCAGCATTTCTTGAAACTGAAACGCGGTGCAGGCGTTTTCTCCCGTGGCGATGGCGATGCCGGTTTGGCGAAGGTCCGCCAGGGTGCGGAAGTCTTCCGGAGGAAAAATCGGCTCTTCCAGCCAGCGAGAATCGAGCTCGATCAGCTCCGGAATCACTTTTCGGGTGAAGTCGACCGTCCAGTTGCAGTTCACATCGACAGTCATGCGAACATCCGGACCAATCACCTCGCGGCATTTCCGGATTTCCGGCATGGTGATTTCGTGGAGCTTGATTTCGGGATAGCCCTCGCTCGCGGCGGCCTCTGATTTGCGGGCGACCCAATCCAAATCCCCGTAGCGGACCAGACTGGCATAGGCCGGAACGGAATCCCGCGTTCGCCCGCCAAGGAACCTCGCCAGGGAGACGCCTTCCGCTTTCGCCGCCAGATCCCAGAGCGCCAGATCGACCCCGGAAAGTGCGAAAATGGTGATCCCGTAGCGGCCTTGGAGCACGAGCTTACGCTGAATCTCCGCACTGAAAACAGCCGGATCCGCGAGTTCCCGCCCGAGGAGCAAGGGCGCGATGGAGCGCTCAATGATGGCGGCGACGCTTCGGCTGCAAAAATAGCCAAATCCTTCGCCCCAACCGACCAAGCCGGTATCCGTCTCGATTTTGACGAGGCAGAAATCGAGCTGATCCCAGGTTGTCGGCATGATGCCTTCGCCGGAGCCGCCGGCCTCAAACGGCACGGAAAGGACGATGGGCTGGACGGAAGTGATGTTCATGAGGCTGCGAAATGTCCTCCTACATAGATTCCTTCCGGGGAATGGGGATCGGGTTTTGCTTTTAAAATGGCGGGATCGGCCAGAAAATCCACCGCGCGATCTTGCGGGCGATATCCCAGGCGCTCGGCGTTGGAATTGTCGAAGAACGGATCGGGGTTTTGCGAAACGCCGTAGACGACTTCGTAGCCTAAATCCGGCGTCGCCAGGCCGATGTGAATCAGTTGAGCGAGATCGCGTGGGCTGATCCAGGTGTGAAGGCGCCGCTCATCAATGACCGTCTCGCCAACGTAGCCGATCCGAATCGCGAGCACGTTCAGCCCGAATTTGTCCGCAAAATAAGAGCCAGCGTCTTCGCCGAACGCTTTGCTCAATCCATAATGGCTGTCGGGGCGTGGCGCCGTCTGGTGATCGATAAAATCTCGGCGCTTGTAAAATCCCACCGCGTGATGGCTGCTGGCGTAAACCACCTGAAGGATGCCGTTGGCGCGGGCCGCTTCGTAAATATTGCGCGTGCCGATGATGTTCGGCCCGAGCACCTCTTCAAAGGTGAAATCGGGGCCCACCATGCCGGCGAGATGAACGATTCCGTCCGCCCGAGCCGCCAACTTCGAGACAAACTCCAAATTCGTGATGTCTCCTTGAACAAAGGTCTCGTTTCCGGTCACGCCTTGCGCCTCCGCCTGGTCTGTGATCAAAATTTCCTCGTAGCGCGCCGCCAACAACGGGCGCAGCGCCTGGCCGACGATTCCCGCCGCACCGGTGAGCAAAATGCGTTTCATGGGTCGATTTAGCACGAGGTTCCCCGCCTTTGCACGCCGAAATCGCCTCCCAATCCGCAGTTCTGACGCTCAAACGCATTGAGGATGAATAGGGGACGCCGTTGGGGAATCTTAACCCCGGAGAATGTCGTTTTCCGCGTTTCCGTATTTGCCGTCGTGGATTACTTCGCGACGGTTCACTCTCCTAAGAATCCCATGTTTTTCGGCCTCGATACCGTTTTCGCGCTCTACAGTTTGCTGGGTGGTGCCCAAGCTGCCGTCACCGCGCACGATCAAGCTCACGATCGTCCCAGTTACGCCGCCTTGGAGGCCGCCTGGTCTGCGGTTGAGCGCCTCGGGATCGAGCCGGACTCGATCGAGTGCATCGCGGTGATCGATTTCACGAAGCCGTCTTACTTGAAGCGCATGGACATTTATCGTCCGGGCGAATGTCGTGCCGAGCGCTTTTTTTGTGCGCACGGTCGCAACACCGGCGGTATTTTCGCGGTCGATTTCTCGAATCGCTCCGGTTCGAACCAAACCAGCCTCGGGCTCTATCGGGTCGGCAATCAATATCGGGGAAGTTGGGGCTCCAGCCTGCTCTTGCACGGTTTGGAGCCGGGCCTCAATGATCGCGCGCTCAAACGGCGCATCGTGCTGCATTCGGCTTGGTATGTCTCGGAGGAGATCATTTCTCTGAACATTGCCGAAGGTCTCGGGCCGCGGATCGGCCGGAGCCAAGGCTGCCCGGCAGTTCGCAAAGAAGATCTCGCGACGGTTTTAGCGCGTCTACAGCCGGGAACGTTTCTCTACATTCACGGTAACGCTCCCTGAGCGGGAATTACTCAACTTCAGCCTTAGTCTCAGCAGCCGGCTCAGGCTCAGTTTCTTCCTTCGGCTCGGCTTCTTTGGCGGGCGGTTCGCCTAAAGCGAGTCGCTCGTCCGTTTCCAGGAGCTTCGCCAGTTCTTCCCAACCTCCAGGTTGTTGAAGTTGAAAGACGTGGAGGTAGAGCGCGACGGTTTCCCGGGGGTGATCCTTGAGGAGCGCGTCCGCGGCCGATTTCAGCTTCTTCGCGTCCATCGTTTCCGGGAGCTCTTCTGCGGTGCCTTCGTCATCATGCTCGATCCCCATTTTCGTGAGGAAGGTCTTCAGCATTTCCTGCTGGGATTTGAGGAGCCAGAGCTGGAGCAGCTGCTCAGTCACTCCGTTCACGCCCTTTAGTTTACAGGTTTGCCCCATCCATTGCATCTGCAGCTTGGCGGGCTTGCGCTGGACGAACACGGGGCGAAGGCGCTTTTCCTGAGCCAGGGAGACGAGAATCGTCTTGTAGACCTCACGATGGTTGTCGCGGAGATCTTGAAAAATGCTTTCGCTCAGTTCCGGGGAAAGAGACTGAAAAATCTGGTAGGCTTTGGCGCTGGTCATGAATGCGCCGGTTACTGGCCCACTTCACGGCGACCGTCAACCCGCCCGAGGGCGTATGCCGTAAAAACTTGGCGAATTTCGTCACGAACGCGGCGAAAAAAGGCCATTTTCTCCTCTTCCGTCCCTTCCGCGTGGGCCGGATCCTCAAACGGCCAATGGTAGCGGTTCATCTGTCCGGGAAAACTGGGGCAGGCTTGATTCGCATTTCCGCAAACTGTAATCACCGTTTCCACTTCGCGATCGAGGAAGTCGTTGAGGTGCTTGGAAGAGCCGCTGGTGATGTCGATCTCCACTTCGTGCATGGCCTCCACCGCGAGCGGGTGAACATAGCCGCTGGGATCAGAACCCGCACTGGCGACATCCAGGACGCCGGCAGCCGCTTGTCGCAAGAACCCTTCCGCCATCTGGGATCGGCAGGAATTTCCGGTGCAGAGAATAAGAACGAGCGGTAAAGGCACGGGAAAACGGATTAGGTGTTGTTGCGCGGGAAGGCAACTGTTTTGTGAGTCACGAAATCGTCAGAACCAGATCGCGGAATGCTTGATTGCCAACTGCGGGTGTGTGGCTCAAAATCATCTCGTGGAGCAAACCATACTCATCGTCGAAGACGAACCCTCGATCGCTGAAAACATCGAGTATTCCCTCCAGACCGAGGGCTTTCACCCTGTCCTTTGTTCCACGGCGCAAGAGGGGCTCGACGCCTTTGCGAGCACGAATCCGGCGTTGATCGTGCTGGATGTCGGGCTTCCGGACATCAGCGGGTTCGATGTCTGCCGGGAGATTCGCAAGACCTCCCGCGTCCCCATCATTTTCCTGACCGCACGCGAAGGAGAGATCGACCGCGTCGTGGGCCTGGAACTCGGCGCAGACGATTACGTGGTCAAACCGTTCAGCCCGCGCGAGCTGGTTGCGAGAATCCGGGCGGTGCTGCGTCGGACCGAGTCACGCGGCGAAACCGAGCCATCATCCTCAGTCACAACCGGAGACGCGGCTTCGTCCGCTTTCGAAATTGACGAAAAGCGCCTCCAGATTCGCTACGGCGGACAGGCGCTGGTTCTAACGCGGTATGAATTCGGACTTCTCCGCCTTTTCGCAACCCATCCCGGCCGTGTTTACACCCGCGACCAACTCATGGAACAGGTCTGGGAAGAACCGGAAGCGTCCCTCGATCGAACCGTCGATGCCCACATCAAAACGCTTCGGGCAAAACTCCGCGAAGTCGACCAAACCGTCGATCCCATCACGACCCATCGAGGCGTCGGTTACAGTTTGCGGGAAGACTTGAGGTCAGTCTAACTAACTTCCCGAGCGGATCATCTCCACCGCGTGGCAGGCAAATCCCGCACCAAACGAGGTTAGCCAGAGATTGTCCTGAACGGCTCCGGATTCGAGATGCTTCTCGAGGGCGACGAGGACGGAAGGGCTGCTCAGATTTCCGTATTCGCGCAACACGGCACGGCTCTCCGGCAGGGAATGGTCCGGCAATTCGGATTCGATCGCTTCGATCACGTCGCGCCCACCCGGGTGAGCCAAAATCTGGTCGATATTCCCGTTGTTGCCGGATTGCTCGTAAAGTTCCCGGACGGTTTGGCCGGCGATTGAAGGCACGGAGCGGTGGAGCTGGTTTTTCAGCTTCCCGCCTTCATTGACGAAGCGAATTTTCTCCCGCTGCTCGGGCTTGTGCACGGTCTGGAAGCTGCCGAGTCGGTGTTGTGGGCCGCTGGAACCGGGAGCGCTCTTCCAGATCGAGGCGCTGGCCCCATCGCCAAACAGGCAGAGGCTGATCAAGACGCCCGGATCGTCATCGATGTAAAAAGCGGCCGAACAAATCTCCACCGCGATGACGGCTATGGTCGCATCCGGATTGGCGGAAAGATAGGCGGATGCGCTGCGCAGGGTCGGGATCGCCGCTCCACAGCCCAGGCCCACCAAATCCTGGAGGTAGACGTCGGGGCGAAAGCCCAATTGCTCGGCCACGTGACTGGTGATGCCAGGGCAGAGGTAGCCGGTGCAGGTGCAGATGAAGAGCGCATCGATTTCCGAAGCGGCGAGATCCGCCTTCTCCAGTGCCTGGCTCATCGCTCGTCCCGCGATCAACGGACCGTGCTTTTCGAAGTCGGTATTGAGCTGGCTGGCGCTCTTCAGGAAGATTTCCGGTGGATTCGGGATGCAGAAGTGGCGTTTCTCGATTCCCGAGTCGCCCGTGAGAATGCGTTCCAGGATGGAAAGGCTGCGTGGCTTTAAAAGCGTCGCCGCTGGAGCGGCTTGAACTTGATCCCAACACTCCGCCTGGGTATAGGCATATTCCGGGAAGGCACTAGCGATGGAATGAAGAAACATAAGGGCAGAACTGGGTGTCGAGGCTAGTGTGGATTGAACCAAGCCGCCAACACTTTCGGAATCGGATCAAGTGACGGGAGCGATTGAACAAGATTCGCGCGGCAACTTTGCGCCGTTTCTGCTGAAGTGAGGGGATGAAAACGTCAATCAAGCGGGTGTTGGTTCCTCTCGATCCGTCTCCTTACACCGAGGCCGCGACGGCACGGGCTTGCGAAGTCGCGAAAAGTCACCAGGCTCAAATCTCCGGTCTCGCCGTGCTCGATTCGCCGGGGATCCGTTCTCTCGTCGCTCCGGCAGATGTCTATTACTGGCCGCTGGTGCGCGATGCGGTGATGGAAGTGACGGAGCACGCTCGCTCCGAGATTGAAAAGGTGGAGAAACGCTTTGCTGAAGCGTGCCAAGTCCGAGGAGCCAATCACGTGGAGACCGATATGGAGGGAGTTCCGGCCGATCTCATCCTCGAAGCTTCCGGCCTTTATGATCTCACGGTCATTGGCCTACGCACCTTTTTCCACTTCGAAACCCGAGAAACGCCGGGTGATTCGCTGGCGAAGATCCTCCGCCGCACCGTCACGCCGATTCTCGCGGTGCCCAAAGAAGACACCGGTCAGGCGTTCCAACACGCGATGGTGGCCTATGACGGGAGCCTCAACTCGGCCCGAGCGTTGCGCGAATTCGCTCAATTCGCCAAGCCCATGGATCTCACCGTCACCCTCGTTTCCGCCCACGATGATCCCCGCATCGCTCAATCTCTCCTTGATGACGCGGGTGCCTATTTCAACGCCCACGATCTACCCGGTTTTTTCACCCGAACCGTTCAGGCTGCCCATCTCAAACCGACGGACCTGGAAGAGGCAGACCTCGTGGTGGCGGGGATCCACTCCGGTCGTTTTTTCAAGGATCTCATGGTCGGTAGCTTCACCAAAGCGATGATCGAGAAGGGGGATACCGCGCTCTTCCTCTCTCACTGAGGGCTTGTCACAAAATAAGTTTACAAGATCTGCTTGTCGTCCGACCCGTCGCCAGCGTTGGAATTCACCTCATTTAGCCTGCTAAACTCCGGTCAATTCCGCCTTGGCGACAAGTCGGAATTCTGCGCATCTCACGCAAACTTATTTTGTGACAAGCCCTGAGTGGCAAAACCGACCGCGTTCGATAAAACCACTTGAGACTGGCCACCGCGACGAGTCGTATGCTCTCGCGATGGCAAAACCTGTCAAACAACCTACCAACCGCGCCAAGCGACGGAAAACGAAGCGTCCCCTCAGTGAGGCGATCGAAATTCGTGGCGCGCGGCAGAATAATCTCAAGGGAGTCGATCTCGATCTTCCGCTTCACCAGCTGATCGTCGTCACCGGCCCTAGCGGGAGTGGCAAGTCGAGTCTCGCCTTCCAGACGATCTACGCTGAGGGCCAGCGTCGCTACGTCGAAACCTTTTCCCCCTACGTTCGCCAGTTCTTCGACCGGATGGACAAGCCTCAGGTGGATGAGATCCGCGGCATCCCGCCAGCCATCGCCATCGAGCAGTCGAACAATGTCAAAACCACGCGCTCTACGGTGGGAACCATCACCGAGATCAACGACTACCTGAAGCTGCTCTTCCCTCGCGTCGCCGATGGCTTTTGTCCCGAATGCCACGAGCCCGTTCAGCCGGACACCCCCCAAAGCATCTGCGCCGCCTCCGCCAAAACCTTTGGCGAACAGCCCATTCTCGTCACCTTTGGCGTCCCCGCACCGCCCGACACCGATCCGGCGGAGTTTTTCCCCTTCCTCGAAGCGCAGGGCTACGTCCGCGTCCTCATTTATGGCGAAGTCTTCCGGACGGATCAGCCGGAGGCGTTCGACCGTAAGCTTCCCGGCGTGGTCGATGTGATCCAGGATCGGGTCGCGGCAAATCGGAAGAGCCGCCTTCTCGAAGCGATCGAAACCGCACTGCATTTCGGCAAGGGGAAGATCGCGCTGGTCGAAGCCGAAACCGGCGAACGGCTGGCCTTCTCCACCAAGTGGCATTGCGCCGCCTGCGATCTGGATATTCGCGAACCCGTCGCCGGGCTCTTCAGTTTCAACAATCCGATCGGAGCCTGTCCCGATTGTCGCGGCTTCGGGCGAGTCATTGGAATTGATCTGGAACGCGCCCTGCCTGACAAAACTCTGTCGATTCAGGACGGCGTCGTCAAAGCCTTCCAAGGCGACAAATATCAGGAATGCCAGGTGGATCTGGAGCGATGCGCTCGGGTGCAGGATGTGGATCTGGACACGCCCTTCGAGGATTTGCCGAAGAGCGATCAGGATTGGATTCTGAAAGGCGATGGCGGTGATCCGGAAGCAGCTCACGCCATCGGAAGCTGGTATGGCGTCAAAGGCTTCTTCAAGTGGGTGGAATCGAAAGCCTACAAAATGCATGTTCGTGTCTTCCTTTCCCGGTTCCGCAGCTACACCGAATGTGAAACCTGTGAAGGGAATCGGCTCCAACCGGATGCGCTGAACTTCCGCGTTCAGGGGAAAACCTTGCCCGAGTTATGGAGCGTTTCGGTCGATGAACTGCTCGCCTTCTTCCAGGGCGTCGCTACGCCGACCAATGATCATTCTGCGGAGTTGCTCAAGAGCGAGATCGTTTCTCGGCTCGGCTATTTGGAGCGGGTTGGGCTCGGCTATTTGAACCTCGATCGCGCCACACGTACGCTCAGCGGTGGGGAAGTCCAGCGCGTGAATTTGACCACCTGCCTCGGAGCTTCCCTCACGAACACGCTCTTCGTTCTCGACGAGCCCAGCATCGGTCTTCATCCCCGAGACATCGGGAGGCTCATCGAGGTCATGGAACAGTTGCGCGATAAGGGGAACACCCTGCTCGTGGTCGAGCACGAAGAAGCGGTCATTCGAGCCGCAGATTACCTCGTCGATGTTGGTCCGGGGCGTGGAGAGGGCGGGGGAGAGATCATCTTCGCGGGGCCGAGCGACGAACTGCTTCGTCCCGAAATTGGCGGTGCCCATTTAGCAACTTCGCGAGTTCAAGAAGCTGGTGGCAGGAACGGAAACGCGCTCTATGTCGCCAATGACGCGGAGATGGATTCGGCATCGTTGACGCGCCAATATATTACGGGTCAAAAAACCATCGCTGTTCCAACGGTGCGGCGTTCCGCTCGTGATTGGATCGAAATCATCGGCGCGCGTCAACACAACCTGAAGCGAATCGATGTCAGGATTCCGCTGGGCACCTTCACCGTCGTCACGGGTGTCTCTGGTTCCGGGAAATCCACCCTGATTCACGACGTCCTTTATCAGAATGTGCTCCGCGCTCGGGGAGAAGTCGCTGAGACGGAGGCGGGTAAGCTCAAGGAACTGCGCGGTGTCGAAAAAGTGGACCACATCGTGATGGTGGATCAATCACCTCTTAGCAAAACGCCTCGTTCCACACCCGCTGTCTTCACCGGTGTGTTCGAAGGGATTCGCAAACTCTTCGCGGAATGTCCGGATGCGGCGGCCCGTGGTCTTACCCCCGGCTATTTCTCCTTCAACTCCGGCGCGGGACGCTGTGAGCGCTGCTGGGGGACGGGGTTCGAGAAAGTGGAGATGCAGTTTCTCAGCGATGTTTACGTGACCTGTCCTGAGTGCGAAGGGAAGCGCTATTCTCCCGAGACGCTTGAAGTTCTCCTCGACGGCAAATCGATCTACGATGCACTCAGCTTAACGATTGACGAAGCGATTCCCTTCTTTGAGGTGATGGACCGAGGGAAGTTGGCGAAGAACATCGTCTCCAGTCTGGAAGTGCTCCAGGACGTCGGTCTCGGCTACCTTCGCCTGGGGCAACCGCTCAATACCCTGTCCGGAGGCGAAGCCCAGCGGCTCAAACTCGTTGGTCATCTCCTCGAATCCAGCGGCAAGCGACAGGCGAAATCCAGCTTGCTCATCTTTGATGAACCGACTACGGGGCTCCACTTTGATGATGTGGCGATGTTGTTGCGCGTCTTTCAGCGATTGGTCGAAGGCGGGGATAGTATCCTCGTGATTGAACATAATATGGAAGTCATCAAGTGCGCGGACTGGGTCATCGATCTGGGACCAGAGGCCGGAGCCTACGGCGGCGAATTGGTCGCCGAAGGGACGCCGGAAGCCGTTGCGAAGGTTTCAGCCTCTCACACTGGCAAAGCCTTGCGCGAGGTGATGAATCCTTCTGCTGCACCGAAGTCGAAGACCCAATCCCAAACGACGAGCCGCGCCGCAGCCGTCGCCGCGGCCGATGGGAACATGATTCGCGTGTTAGGAGCGCGTGAGCACAACCTCAAAAACATCGATGTCGAAATTCCGCGTGATGAAATGGTCGTCATCACCGGGCTGAGCGGTTCCGGGAAATCGACGCTCGCGTTTGATATTTTATTTGCCGAAGGACAACGACGTTTCCTGGATAGTATGTCCACCTACGCTCGTCAATTTGTCGAGCAAATGGAGAAGCCGGACATCGACCACGTCACCGGTCTGCCTCCCACGGTTGCGATCGAGCAGCGTATCTCCCGTGGGGGAGGGAAGAGCACCGTGGCCACGGTCACCGAAGTCTATCACTTTCTGCGCCTTCTGTTTGCCAAGGTCGGCACCCAACACTCTCCCGCCACCGGCAAGCCGGTCGTGATGCAAAGCGTCACCTCGATCATCACCCAACTGAAGACGGCGGTGAAGGGCGGTCCGGTCAAGATCATGGCCCCGGTCATCAAAGCGCGAAAAGGTTTCCACACCGATGTCGCGAAATGGGCCGAGAAGCAGGGGTTTGTGGAACTGCTCGTGGACGGAAACCTGTTTCCCTCCGCCAACTTCAAGCCGCTGACCCGATTTCAAGAGCACACCATTGACGTCGTCATTGCGGAAATCGACAAAAAGACGCCAAGCACGGAGATTCGCGGGTTCCTCGAAACTGCTCTGAAAATCGGCAAGCAAACGGCCAAGTTTCTCGACCGCAAAGGCACAGTCAAAGTGGTAAGCACGAGTATGAGTTGTCCCGATACCGGGCGTTCGTTCGAGGAATTGGATCCTCGGCTCTTCAGCTACAACTCGCCTCACGGCTGGTGCCCGAATTGTCGTGGTTACGGGGAGATTCAGATCAAGCCGAAGTGGGATAAAGACGACGGGGAATCGCAATTGGAAGCCGAATTGCGCGAAGAACGTCAGCGCAAATGGGTCGAACCGGACGAACTCATCGCCTGTCCCTCGTGCCACGGCGCGCGACTCAATGAGGTGGCCCGGTTTGTCCGTATTCAGGATCGATCCATCGATCAACTGGCCCGGCTCAGCGTGATCGATGCGCGGGAGGCGATGTCCGAGTTTCAATTCAGTGGTAAGGACGCGATCATCGCTCGAGACATCTTGCCGGAGATTACCCAGCGGCTTCGTTTCATGGAAGAAGTCGGCCTGGGTTATCTCCAACTGGATCGCAGTGCCCAAACGTTGAGTGGAGGAGAGAGTCAGAGGATTCGCCTGGCTGCTCAGCTCGGTTCGAATTTGCGCGGGGTTCTCTATGTTTTGGACGAACCGACCATTGGTCTCCATCCTCGCGATAACTCGCGCCTCCTCGATACCTTGGGTGCATTACGCGATAAGGGAAATTCTCTGGTGATTGTGGAACACGACGAGGAGACGATGCGGCGAAGCAATCATATTATCGATCTCGGGCCCGGGGCGGGTCGATTTGGCGGGGAAGTTTCCGCACAAGGCACCCTGGCCGCGATGAAGAAAAATGGGGATTCTGTTACAGGGCGGAAACTGAAGTCGCCTCTCCGCCATCCGATGCGCGGTGAACGTCGTGATCTCCCGGCTGCCAACGCCAAGCTCGGCTGGATTCGGATCAACGGGGCGAAGGCCAACAACTTGAAGAATCTGAACATTCGCATCCCGATTGGTCGGCTCACCGTTCTTTGCGGGATCTCTGGTTCCGGGAAAAGCAGTCTGATGCGCGGCGTCTTGCAGCCTGCCGTGCGCGCGAACCTACCCAAGGATCGCTCCAAGCCGGTCGAGAAAACCTGGAAGTCGATCAAAGGGGTCGAACAACTCGAAGCCGTCTACGAAGTCGATCAATCACCGATTGGAAAGACCAGTCGCTCCACGCCCGGAACCTATATCAAAGTCTTTGATGAGATTCGGAAACTCTATGCACAGGTTCCGGAAGCTCGCGCCCGAGGTTATACCGCTAGCCGTTTCAGTTTCAACACGGAAGGCGGACGCTGTGAAACCTGCAAGGGCAACGGCGTCATCAAGCTGGAGATGAATTTTCTTCCGACCAGTTATGTAGAATGCGAAGACTGCCATGGGATGCGTTACAACGAAGCCACTCTGGAGATACTCTACAACGGCAAGAATATTGGGGACGTCATGCGCATGAGTATCGACGAAACGGCGGAGTTTTTCGAAGCCAGCCCCAGAATTGCCCGCACTCTCGGCCTGTTGCGCGATACAGGACTCGGGTATCTTCAACTTGGCCAACCCAGTCCGACGCTCAGTGGCGGAGAAGCCCAGCGCATCAAGCTCGTCAGCGAGCTCACCCGAGGCGTCGGACGCAGCCAGACCGCGAAACTGCGTCAGAATCGCCAGCCCAACTCCTTCCTCTATCTCATCGAAGAGCCCTCCATCGGGCTCCACATGGAAGACGTCGAGAAGCTCCTCGATGTGCTCCATCGACTGGTGGATGACGGAGCCACCGTCGTCGTCATCGAACACAATCTCGATATCGTCGCCGAAGCGGATCACGTCATCGAAATCGGCCCGGAAGCGGGAGAGCACGGCGGCGAACTCGTGGCCGCCTGCACCCCGGAAGAGCTGCCAAGCATCGCCGAAAGCCGAACCGCGCCGTTTCTCAAAGGAATGCTTTAGAGAGGAAATGTCTTTCCATTCGGAAGGTCCAAAACGACTGATGGGAGCTCTAACGCTTCACGCAATCCTTGGGCAACGGATGGGAGATTTCCTTCTGATCACGCATGCACTTGACGCGCCGGAAGTCCGTGCCGCAGCCTGATCGACCGGGTTTTCAGGCCAAAAATGGTTGCCTCGACCCCTAGTTGAACCTAGGTAGCGGGAGTATGGCTTCTACACCCAGCAAAGATTACAAGCGCCGCGCGCGTGAGCAAAAGAAGGAAGATAAGCGCATGGCACGCGAGCTTGCCAAGGCCGAAAAGAAGGCTGCCGAGGCTGAAGAATCTCCTCAACTGGCCGCCAGTTCGACACCCGAAGATTGATCGGATTTGCTGACCCTGCCGTCGCGGAGCGACCGGAGGTTAGGATGAAGACGTAGCGTGGGCCGCAATGGCTCCGGTAGACGGCGGTAGATTCAAGTTCGCCTTGTCCATGTGCGTTCCGATGCTTCGGTGGCTGTTTCCTGATGATGCGAGTTCTTCATTTCGGCGATATCCACGTTTGGCGATGTGAGTTTGATTGGAGTGATCCGTTTTATCCGAAACGCTGGTTAGGGTGGCTGAATTTGGCCTTTCGACGGCGGCACCATTTCCCGCCTCACCTCGGGGAAGCGGTCGTGGCACACATCTTAAAACAGGATGTGGATCTCGTGATTTTCACGGGGGATTATTCGACGATGGGACTGGATTCCGAGTTCGAGAAAGTGGCCGAGCTAGTGGCTCCGATTCGGGAAAAGTGGGGTGATCGATTCATCGAGATTCCCGGTAATCACGATCGCTACACGCCGAAATCGCAAACTCGCTATGATCGCTGGTTTCCGAACGGGTGCATCGATGGCGTGCGTACCTGGAGCATAGACGCGCAGACCGTCGTGGTAGGCTATGATGCGTCTCGACCCTTTGCGTTTCGTTCGAATGGCGATCTCACCGATGCGCTGGAGGCGAAACTCGATGCGGAGTTGGCGCGGCAAGCCGGTAAGCAGGTCGTGCTGATCGGCCACTATCCTTACGTGAATCCACCCGAGCATCCCGAAGCGTGGCAGCATCGTTTACTGGGGGAGGAACGGCTGACGGCGCTCGTCAAAAAGCATCGGCCCGTTGTCTACCTCCACGGCCACAAGCATGTGCGCTGGGAACTCCGCCCGGAGTCGACGCCGGATACCGTCTGCTTGAACTGCGGTTCTGCCGGGATGGAATCCAGCAACATCGAGAAGCAGGCCGGATATCTGACCTTCGAGCTGAAGGGGAGGGAAGTGGCGGAGGTGGAATTCGTGGTGCCGAATTAGCTCGGCGTCACTCCATGCCTTTGAGAATCGTCTCGCTGTAACGCAGTTCCCCGGTCAATCCGTCGAAAAACTGGAAGATGACTTGAGGATGCGGGTAGGCGACCCAGCGCTCATCGCCGAATTTCACGGGATTGTTGAAGACGTTGTTCACCTGGACCACGCAATAGTGGGGGTAGGTCCGCTCTGGGCGAGGAATGTCGTTGAGGACGTAGCTGGACCAGCGGATGTCGCACTCGCGCGGTCCATACTTGAATTTGCCATTGGCGGGACGATCTCCCTCGTCGTCTTGTGGGGCGTGGTTGATGCTGTTGTGCGGGCCACTGGCGAATTCCCAGACGTTGTCGGTGATCTTGATCGCAAAACTGTTGTGGAGGTCTGCGGTGAGGACGCAGACGGGCTGCTCCAGGGCATCCCAGAACTCGATCAGCTCTTCGCGTTCTTCGAGGAATACGGTCCAGGCATCGTCTTTCTTCAGCGTGAGTTGCTTGTCATCCCCGCCGCCACTGCCGACGTGGGGAACCATGAAGTTGACGCTGGAAACCACGAAGATGAAATCCGCTTCGCTATTGGAAATGCCGTCTTTCAGCCACTTCAACTGCTGTTTACCGAGCATCGAAGCACCGGGTTTGCTGGGATTATCGACGTCGTGAAGGTCGCGATGGCTCCGGGTATCGACGAAGAAGAAATCGCAATTCCCGTAGGTCCATTTGCCGTAACAACGCCGCCCGATCGAGTATTTCGACTCGGTATTGGCGACGGCTGGGGGATGGATACGCACTTGATGGGGCCCGAGCACTTCTTCGATCCGGTAAACTTTCGAATTGGGATCGCCGGGTTCGGAATCCAGGGCTGCATCAGGCACCCCGGCGGTGGGGGTTCCCCAGTGAACGTGAAGATTCGCCTGATCTTCCAGATTCAGCTTCGTGAAATCCGCGTTTTGATCCGTCAAGACGTCGCTTCCGGCGACCAGGGTGGCGGAGCCGTAGTGAATCGGGGCTTGATGCGCTTGAGGATTGGACCAGGCCAAATAGTCGTACCAGGCTTCGACACCGATATCGCGAAAGACCGCGCGGCGATTGACGTAGCCGGTCTCCGCCGTTCCATAGATGTCGTTGATGGTTTCGTGATCGTCGTAGGTGTAGAAGGAGGGCACGTGACGGTGCCACTCACTCAGGTTTTTCCCGCGGGAGAGGTAGGTTTTGTAGTTCTCCCAGACGCCCACCACCGTCGGCATGTCTTCGACCACGCGGGGCATTTCGTCCGGTGTCAGTCCGACACTGTGGAGCCAGGCTTGGGGTGAATGATCGCGCTGAACTTCGTAAAGCCAGTCGCCATTGAGGATCGCGAAGTCGATCGTGTCGCGAACGTCGCGGTTCAGCACGTCAAAGACCGGTAGGGTCGGGCCGACGCTGTTGCCGCCGCCGGTTTGGTTGTTGCCGCAGGAAAATTCGAACCGGAGGTTGAAGAGACCTTCAGGATTGTAGGCTCCGTTGCGAAAATCTTCGGGCCGAGCCAGCGTCTGGAAAGAGCCCGCATCCTGATGATCATAGACACGATAGTAGTAGCGGGTGTTCGGCTGGAGGCCGGTCAGCTCGATTAAGCCGGTGTTGTCATCCTCGACTTTGGTCCGGGCGGGCTCGCTCAGCTGATCCAGATTGTGTTGGTGTGTTCCGTAGAAGACCCGGACTTCGCCCTCTTTTTGGGTTCGAACCCAGAGAGTCATGGTATCGCTTCCCGGGCGTCCCAAAATGGGGCCGTGGGTGAGGCGAACGTCAGTCGGTTCGCCATCTTGGGCGAAGGAGCAAAGCGGACTCAGCACGAGTCCCAGGAAAACAGCCACAGAGAACTTAGGGGTCATGAAGGGCAACTGACCAAGCCTGCTGCGAAAGTCCACCCCAAAAACCGGTTCGAAACGTAACTTGACGAAATGGCGTAGAATCGAGACAATCGATCATTTGTCAGACTATCCGACAAAGCATATGTCCATCCGCCCCATCAAAATTACCGATCAAATCGCCGACGTCATCCGTCAGCGTGTTCTGACTTGCGACTTCAAGCCTGGAGAACGCCTCATCGAAAAGAACATTTGTGAAGAACTCGGTGTCTCGCGC
Source organism: uncultured Verrucomicrobiales bacterium (assembly GCA_964351855.1). Taxonomy (GTDB): domain Bacteria; phylum Verrucomicrobiota; class Verrucomicrobiia; order Verrucomicrobiales; family DEV007; genus JBCDHN01. The sequence continues at coordinate 31,808 of CAYGQD010000029.1, read as the reverse complement.
GCCAGTCTGCGGGAAGCGCTCACGCGCCTGGCTCACGAACATATTCTCGATCAGATTCCGAACAAAGGATACCGGGTTCCCGAACTTACGTTGGAGCGCTTCAAGGTGGTTTGTGAAGCGCGCCGACTGGTCGAGGGGCAAATCGCAGCCTTGGCCGCACAACGTGCTACGCCGAAAGCGATCGAAAAGTTGCGAGAAGCCGCGCCATTTATTCCCGAACACGAAGATCCGGAGTTGGACGCGTTAGAGTGCATTCGGGTCAATCGCGACTTTCATCATTTGGTGGCACAAGCGGCGCAGAATGAAATTCTCGAGAAAATCGTCATCACCACGCTCGATCAAGACAACCAGCCCTATTTTTACGGGATCGATCTCCATGCCTGCACCGTGCCGGAAGACATCAGTCGCGAGCACCTCGAAATCGTGGATGCGATCGCTGCGCGGGATTCGGATCTCGCTCAGAAACGAATGTGCGAGCACATTATGTCCAAGGAGGAGCGCATCATTCGCGCTTGGGAAGAGCTGTAGAGGGCCGACTCTGGCAAACCCCGAATCTCAAACGAGAAATCGCCCGCCTCCCTGAACCGATACTCAACGGAGGTTCAGAAAAACGGACGATTTGACGTTGCTCACACGCGTCAGGACACACCAAGAACCCACCACGGTTCAAAGCCTGACAAATTGAAAAAATTACCCCGCTGCGACCTTTAAACTGAGCTGCATTTGCTGCTCGCAGTTGGTTGGCCGCTCATTGCGTTCGCGCTGTTTGCGAGCCTCGCGGTAGCGTTTGGCGTCGCTGAAAAGAGATTGAATGCGATCAGAGGCTTGCGGGAAAGTGTTGTTCGATGTATTGTTCATGAGAACATTGTAAGTGTTCATTCGAACAGTTCAAGGGCAAAAGTTAAAAAATCGTCAAAAATTGATGGTTAAGGAAGGCGAACATTATATTTCGCCGCAAAAATCCTCACAAGACGCCTTTTGGGTCGTGAAGTTTCCAGATCGCACCTGACCCCGGAACGGAAGATCAAGCGATCTTCTTCACCTGCTTCAAGTGCCGCTGAAAGCCTTCTCCGGGACCGTCTGTGCTATCGAACTGGATCCGCTGATCCTTTGCCATCTGACGGGAAGTCGCAATCCAGCGCGAAAGGCCAATTTCGAGCAAGAGGAAGAACAGGCAGGCTAGCGCCAGATACTTCCACAGCTCTTCACCAAACGATTTTCCGTTGAGGATCTGGATGACGTCTTCCGGAGTTTCGGGCTGAACCAAACCAATGTAGTTGGCGAGGAATTCTTTGTCCGGCCCGCTCAGCGGCTGCAATCGGCTTTCTGCGGGATCCCGGCGAACCGTGAAAGGAATAGTATCGCGATTTTCTCCGAGCAATTCGGAAAACTTTTCCCGTTCGTCGTCCGGAATGTGAATCAGGTAGGTTCCTGCAGCAACGTCCCCTTGGATTTTGGCGACGGCTCCACCGGCGCTCGCTTCGATTTTGGCGATGCGCTTTTCACCCCGTGGTCCCGTGACACGGTAGTTCGCAATGACGCTCTCTTCCTCGCTGGTGATCGAGCGGAACGAGGACGGTGAGATGATCTGACGGCCCATTTCCTTGCTCTCCCAGGAGAGGACTGCAACGGCCTCCCCGGTATCTTCCTGAAATTCGACCCGGATATCGTGAAAGCGGTTGGCATCCAGCCAGACCTCGCGGGTCCGACCGGATCGACCGTATTCGCTTCGCAGCACATCGCGTCCATCGATGTAAACGGTAAGCAAGTCGTCGACTTGGGCGGAGAAGCGGTATTTCCCGGATCGAGGAGCCTGAATTTTTCCCGTCCAGCGGATCTTGAAGTTGTCCGAGGAGATTCCGGATACCGGGCTGCCGCCGCGCCAGTTGAATTGGATGGCTGGGTCAATCCGTGTAACCGTTGGTTCGCGATCATTCCGATTCGCGAAGTATTCACCACGGAGGCCGTGACCGGAAAATGCGTGTTCGTTGCCCGAAAGGTGGAGCGCCAGTTCCCATTTGGGATCGAGGTTGAGATTAAAATTCCCTGGATTCGCCAAAAAGTAGACCAGCTCGTGGATAAACGGGACAAACGCCTGCCGACTGGGGAGATTTCCGGCGCGAAGATCCAAGGACGATCCCAGCATGACCAGGTTTCCCAAACCGATCTTTCGCGCGGCTAGATAAGGGTCTCCATTGTTTAATCGACCGCCGATCACGGCATCAATCCCGGTGTTCTCCCTCAACTTCCAATACTGGGCGAAGGTTCCGGTTTCGAGATCGCTTTCCTTCCGATTGGCGACGACCCGGACCGATGGATGGCGGAACGTTTCCAAAGATGCCGTGATGGGATCGCCCGCCGGGTTGGGGACCACGGGTTCAACAAGGCTGGCCGGCATAATCGGCTGACCGTCTCCAGAGACCCAGGTGTTGTAAAAATCGGGTAATGCTCGGGGACCGGCAGCGATCAACAAACCGCCGCCTTGGCTCACGAATTGCTCCATCATGTCGGAGGTCTCCCGCGGAAGTCGGGGCACATCTGCCATAATGACGGCATCGTAGCCCTCCAGCGAGGGCATTTGAGTCAGTTGGATGGCGGAAATGACCTCCGGATCGACGAGAAACCGTTTCGCGGATTCGTCGTCGGGATCAGCGCCCGGAGCGGCGATCTGGGTGCCCGGGGCCAGGGCCAAAGCGGCAAAGGAAGTGGCTCGATCAAAAAATCGCCCGGCCGCATTGCCATCGACCAGCAGAACGCGCAGTTTGCCAACAATGTTCACCGCGCTCACGGAAGTATTGTCCTGGACAATCTCGTCATCGACGAAAACTTCTGCCCGAACTTCGTGAGCTCCGGGATTCTCAAACTGATGGGAAAAGTGAATCACTTCCTTCGTTCCCGGCATCATTTGGCCGAGGGTATGATCCACCATTTTCTTCCCATCGACTTCCAACTCCACCTGGCGGGGCGAAACGGCTTCGGTCCCGGTGTTTTCGATCATGACCGTAATCTTCACGGGTCGATCCACTCCGACGATGTCTCGAGAAACCGAAATGTCCGCGAGAGCGATGTTGCGGAAATTCCCCGGTAGGGGCATTTCTCGAACGATGACCTGAGGGGTGGAAGGAAGGTTTTCGAAGGCGTCTTTCAGGAACGCCCACCGCGCCGGCTTGTTCGTCTCCCAGCCCACGTTTTGGCCATCGGTGATGACCACGACTTGCTTGGCCGGGTTGCTCCCTTGGGCTAGGCCGAGGGACGCCAGAGTCAGGCAATCGTAAGCTGCCATTCCGCCTTCCAGAGGCTGGATATCGTCCAGTTGTTGGAGGATGAATTCGCGATCGGACGTCGGGGTGAGGACGCGGGCGGAGGGCGTTGGGCCGCCCAGAATCAAGCTGAACGAGTTTCCGCGCGGGCTGCGCTGAACAATGGTCTTCGCTTCCTCAATTGCGCGCTCGAAATTGCTTTTGCCTTCAAACTTCAGGGCCATTGAGGTCGAGGAATCGACAATCAATGCGATGTCTTGTTTTCCACCTTTGCTGAATCGGCTCAGGTTAAACACTTTCTCAAACCAGATCAGCGTGACGCAGAGGGCGAGGATCGTCGCTCCCGCGATCAACAAAATCCAACGCCATTTCACCATGTCCCAAAGCACCACTCCGATCCCGAGACAAACGGCCCCCAGGAAAAACAGCGGCAGGACGATGAACCAAGGCGTGCTGGTTCCCGGAGGAATAAACGGTCGTGCAAGCGCCATCGCGATGAAGGCAAACAACAGGCAACGGGCCGCCATGAGCAAGGCTTCCTCCAGCCGGATCTTCCGGTTGCGAATCACCAAGGAGTCCTGCAAAAAAAGAATCGCCCCCCAATCCACGGTTTTACCCGTTTGGCGGGTCAGAATGTGGATGATGATCGGGATCGCTACCGCCAGGAGGCCGAAAGCGAGCCAGGGATTAAGAAATTGCATGTTGAGGTCCAGTCACAGACCTATTCCCTCACAGATGGTTCAGAATATCGACAAAAAAAGCTCCCGCTCGCAAAGGCGAGGCGGGAGCATTTTCAGTCGGACGACTGGAGTCGGTTGAGGGATCCTAGGGGGTGTCGAGGATCTAAGGGGGAAACGAGTCGAAGACGGTTCGCAACCAGCGGGCTTTAACGGTCGCGCATCAAAAAATGGCTGATTTCAGCGAGGGGCCCAGAAGTGTCTTTGCTGCTCTTATCAAGATCGGCCATCAAGGCGGCGATGTCATGAGCGATTCCGTCCCGCATGCGGTTGACGAGATCAAGACCTTTACGGGTGATTTGGACCATGACTTTCCGGCGATCATCAGCGGCGTGGAGACGCTGGACGTAGCCGAGTTTTTCCAAGCGATCGACCAATCCAGTGGCAGCAGCCGTGGAATGACCCATTTTTTTGGAAATATCAGTCATGGTGAGATAGTCCTCTTTGGCGAGATATCCTAGCAAGAAGAACTGTGCGTAGGAGATGTTGCCTTTGTTTAACTCTTTCGAAAGATCGAGGAGAAAGGACCTTTGGGTGAACATGATAAAGTCGGCCAAGCGACCGGCTTCAGATGTTTGTTTTGTTTCGTTTTCGTTCACTACCTGCATGGGATTGACCTCCAAGGGTGTTGGATTTGAGAAGTATGCTGGAGCTAATAGTTTAGATGCTCCAGGGACTGTTTACAAGACTTTGTTTAGAATTTCTATAAATTTCAGATTAAATAATAGCTTCAAGGTGACCTTAGGTAAAAAGATGTCGGTAATCAAGACGTGTTTTACAAAATTTAACAGTCAAATGCGATAAATTGTCAAATTTGAGAATCTTTATCATCATGTTAGTATCGCTTTCTGGATTGTCAGACATTGAGTAAGAATCAAATATTCAACCATTCCTTAATTTAATTCTTACCGTGTCATTCGGAAACAACGGCATTCCCGTTCCAAGCCAGAGTTTTCCCCGGGATTTCCCCTGTTTTTACCGGATCTCTTCATCGTCCCTTTCCGCAGCCCGCTTCGGATTCTCTTTTTCGAGAATGATCCGCCGCTTTTCCGTGACTCGAACCAACTCCCCGAAGCACTTTACAAACTTAGCCCTCAGTATAGAGTGGCCGCCCTGATTATGACCATCCTTTTCAATATCTTGCTCTTCCTCCATGTTGTGGTCTGTCTGCTGCTCGTTCTTTTAGTAATGATGCAGCGGCCCAAACAAGATGGACTGGGTGCTGCTTTTGCTTCCGGAATGATGTCCGAGTCGTTCGGTGCCCAAGCGACCGATGTCCTCCAGAAAGGGACGCGTTTCCTCGCCATCTGCTTTTTCGTCCTGTCGATCGGGCTGGCGATGATCAAAGCCCATCAGAACCGAAATTTCATTGTCCCGATTCCAGCTGGTCCGGCTCCGGCCGAAACCCTTCCCGGCGGATTGGATCTGGAAAATCTTCCTGACTTTCCTGGTTTAGGAACTCCTGAAATGCCGGCAGGCCTCGAAACGGCGCCCGCAACCGAGGACGCTCCGGACGCTCCAGCGACTGAAGGAGCTGCCACGACCGAAGATGCTGCTCCAGCAGTCGAAGCTGAAGCGGGTGCAGAGCCCGATGTTCCGGCAGAAGGCGCGGCGGTGGAGACTTCGGAAGCAGGTGCTTCGGTTCCTGAAAGCGCGGAGACCGAGGGCGATGCCATACCGCGTTCAGAGTAGCGAACGTCCTGTGGTGCCAGGTGGCTGACAGGAACATTAGATTCCAGCTTTCTTTTTCTGGGAGATTCGGTTCATAGTCGGAAATCCCATGATACGCATTCCTCAGTATCTGGCCTACCTGGCTCTCCGCGCGGTCGAATCGGTCCTTGTTTTCGTGCCGATTCAGATCTGTTGGTTCATCGGAAGTTTCGTCGGCTGGTGGGCCTACTGGTTCCTTCCGCAGTATCGAAAGGTCGTTCGCCGAAATCTTCTCATCGCTTTGGGTGATGAAATGGGGGCATCAGAATGTCGCCGCATCGCTCATCGTCACTTTTCCGCCTTGGGGCGGAATCTCTTATGCGGCATGAAGATTTCCCTGATGCGACCCGCCGCGATTGAGCGTCGAGTCCGTTACGAAGGACAACAAATCGTCTTCAGCGTGCTGGAAGAGAATCGCGGCCTTCTTATTGCGATCAGTCACATGGGACCGTGGGAACTTCTCAGCCAGATTCCGTCTCTCGGTGTCGGCGTGGAACGTGCCAGCCTCTATCAGCCGCTCTCGAATCCCTTCATCAACAAGCACCTCGTCACCAGTCGAGCCCAGACCGGGTTGACCTTGTTTGATCGCCGCAAAGGATTTTATGGCCCGATGAAACATCTTCGCGATGGCGGCGGCTTGGGGATTCTGGTGGATCAGAATGCGGGGGGGCGCGGTGTTTGGTGTCCGTTCTTTGGGCGGCTCGCTTCGACCACGAATTTGGCGGCCTTGATCGGGATTCGAACAGGATCCCCCGTGGTTCCGGTCGCGCTTTATCCCGATGGTATCGCAAAGTGGCGCGTGGTCTACTCAGATCCGATTCGGCACATCGATAGCAATGGGGCAGAGCTGGATAGCGGGCAGGTCACCGCCCAGATCAATCAAGCGACGGAGCAACTGATCCGACGCGCTCCCGAAGAATGGTTTTGGGTACATGATCGGTGGAAGACGCCGAATCCCGAGTTCCTTCTAAGTGGTTATCGACGGGGAATCGATTTCCCGCCAGGTTTTGACGTCGAGAAAGACCTCAAGCCGTTTCGCATTCTGATTCGCGCGCCGAATCCGCTCGGAGATTCCTGCATGGCAGTCCCCACGGTTCGGGCGATCAAGAATGGACGACCGGATGCCCATATAACGGTCCTTTGTACGGATGGAACAGCGGATCTCTGGAATGCGGTTCGCCACGTGGATCAAGTGATTGCGGCTCCGCGACGAGCTTCGTTGTTCAAGATTCGCAGCCTTCTCAATATGTGGGAGGCGTTTGATGTTGGAATCACGTTCCCGAACTCGCTGCGTTCGGCCATGGAAATGAAGTTTGCGGGCATCCCCCATGTGGTGGGTTACCGGGGACACAATCGTGATCGCTATCTCGATCAAGTCGTGCCTGAGCGCCGCATTTCAGGCCCTCCGGAGCATCAGGCATGGCGCTACATGCGCATCGCTCAGACAATTGGAGCGGATCAGACGGACCCTGATTTGTATGCGATGCGCGACAATGAGCCGGAGAACAATGGCCGGTGGCGCATCGGCTTGTGCCCGGGAGCGGTCTACGGTGACGCCAAGCGTTATCCTGCGGAGAGCTTCGCCAGAGCGGTGGAAGAGATTCACGAAGCCTTGGAAGGGCGCGTCGATTGGCGGGTCTACGGTGCCCCCGCGGAATACGAGATGTCTTACTATTTCCAGCAGCAATGCGAAGTGGAGTTGAACAACATGGTCGGCCAAACCAGTATCGCGGAACTGATGGAAGAGTTGCGGCATTGCCACATTCTCATCACCAACGATACCGGAACCATGCATTTGGCGGCGATGCTCGGGGTCAAGACGGTCTCGATTTTCGGTTCTACAGAGCCGAGCTTGACCGCTCCCTTGGGCCACGGGCATCGGGTGATTCGACGCCACGTGGAATGCAGTCCCTGTTTCTTGCGACGCTGCCCCTTGGATTTTCGCTGCATGACTTCCATCCCTCCCAGCGAAGTCGCCCAAGCTGCCTTGGAATTGATTCGAGGCGAGAACGAGCTGGAAGAGCACTCACTGGTAGAAAGTAGCGTTTAGGGCCGTCTCTTCGTCGGATTGAAAGATGGCGGAGCCGTTAGCGTGTTTAGCGCCGATGAAATTCCGGATCGCATGGTTTTTGGTGGCTCTCTGCTGGAGCGTGGCGTTAGGCGCGGAGCGGGAACCTGCTCGCTACAATGTCCTCTTTCTCATTTCAGACGATCTCACCTACACGGCGTTGTCGTGCTACGGCAACACCGTCTGCCAGACTCCGAATATCGATGCTCTTGCCGAGCGCGGCGTTCGCTTCACTCAAGCGTATTGCCAAGGAACCTATTGCGGGCCTTCTCGGGCTTCATTCATGACCGGCTATTATCCCCACGCGATCGGCGTATTGGGATATAGCAGTCCTCGATCCCAAATTGGCGATCGAGCAACCTGGTCTCAGCATTTTATGAATCATGGCTACCACGCGGCTCGCGTCAGCAAGATCTATCACATGGGAGTGCCGGGGGGCATCGAAGATGGAGGCGACGGCGCGGATGATCCGGCTTCGTGGAACGAGAAATACAATAGCCCGGGTCCGGAATGGAAAGCGCCGGGAATCGGGGAGACGCTGGAGAATAACCCGGATGGGAAAAAGCCGGCCGTGGGAGGAAACACGTTTGTGGTCGTCGAAGCCGACGGAGACGACCTGGTGCATTCAGACGGTAAAACTGCCGCGAAAGCCGTGGAGCTGATCGAAACGTTCAAGGACCGGGATCAACCGTTTTGGTTGGGTGTGGGGTTCGTTCGCCCGCATGTTCCGTTTGTCGCGCCCAAGCCCTATTACCATCCCTTTCTGCCCTATGAGAAAATGGTCCTTCCGGAGAAATTCCCCGGGGATTGGGATGATATTCCCAAGGCGGGAATCAACTACAAGACCAGCGTGAACATGAAGATGGATATCCGTCGGCAGAAGAAAGCCGTCGGCGGATACTATGCCTCGGTCGCCTACATGGACGCTCAGGTTGGTAAAGTGTTGGATGCGCTGGATCGATCGGGTTTGCGGGAGAACACCATCGTCATTTTCACGAGCGATCATGGTTTCCATCTGGGAGAACACGATTTCTGGGCCAAGGTGAGCTTGCGCGATGAATCCGCCGGTGTGCCGCTGATCATCAGTGTTCCCGGAAAAGAGCCCGCCGTCTGCGATTCCTTGGTCGAGTTGGTCGATCTCTTCCCGACGACTTCCAGTTTGTGCGGATTGGAGGTCCCGGAGCGGCTTCAAGGGCTCGATATTTCTCCGATGCTCGACAATCCCAAGCACGAAGTCCGCGATGCGGCCTTCAGTGTGGCTCCGATGCGCAAAGGCTTTCTCCTTCGCGAAGCCAAGTGGTCTTACCTTCAATATGGCGAGGATGCGTCGGCCGGGATCGAATTGTTCGATATGGAAAAGGACCCGAAACAGTTTCACAATCTGGCCGAGAATCCGGAATATCGAGCGGAGGTCGATCGCCTCAAGGCGAAGCTGGCGAAGAAGCTCGCTGACTTGCGAGACAACGATTTAGGGTTGAACTGAATCCTTGCGGAAACTGGCGGATGAGGGAATCTTGTCAGGGTGACGTCTCTCACCTCACAGGACCTTGTGGACGCGGGTTGGCCAGATCAGGAAGACGTTTTGGAACCCATTCGGGCCGAAGCGTTGATCCTGGAGGCCAAAGGTATTGAGGATCGGAAATACCTTCTCAAACTGCTGGAACGCCGTTTCCCGAAACCGGATTTACGACTCCGTCTCCGAGCCGAGCCGCTTCCGTTTGCCGAAGCGATTGAGGCGACCAACCCCGTCGATGAGAAGAACCTCGGAGCGGTGAGGCGCTTCATGAAGGAGCTGATGGCTTGTCCGGTGATTGAGGCGGGGGCGATCATGCCGGATGCCTGCCCGGCGGGAGGTGCCCCGGCGAATATTCCGGTGGGTGGGGCGGTGGCAGCTCGGAACGCGATTCTTCCCGGAGGACATGGCTCCGATATCTGTTGCTCGATGTATGCGACGATTTTTCGCGAAGGCGGCGAGACTGAAGCGATGCTGGATCAACTCGTGGCCAGCACCCGTTTCGGGCCCGGAGGCCGACCTCCTGGCGAGCGGATTCCGCATCCCGTGAACGATGAACCGGTCTGGAATAATCGCTTTCTCAGTGGTCTTCAGGATCACGCCAGAGCGCACATGGCAGATCAAGGCGACGGAAATCACTTCGCCTTTTTGGGGCGAATGGAGCTGGGCGAGGAAGCGTTGTGTCGGCTGGAAGAAACCGGCCATGATGAACTGGCCAGGGCGATCCGAGACCACGGGAACAAGGGCGAATGGCGCGTGCTGGTGACCCATCACGGTTCGCGCGGGCTCGGGGCTCATGTCTACAAACGCGGTCTTCAGGCTGCCATCAAGCAAACAGCCAAAGTGGCTTCGGACATCCCCGAGGCGGCCTGTTGGCTGGATGTCAGGACCGAAGAAGGCGCCGACTATTGGGACGCACTGCAATACATTGGCCGATGGACGCTCGCCAACCACCAGAGCATTCACGCTCGATTTCTGGAACGGTCCGGAGGCGTCCCCGTCACGGCGTTCGGAAATCAGCACAACTTTGTCTGGAAGCGTGGGGATCTCTATCTTCATGGAAAAGGAGCGACTCCGGCTTGGAATGACGCTGCCGGGCGTCCCTTGCTGGGGCTGATTCCTCTGAACATGGCGAGTCCGATTCTCCTCGTCCTCGGTCGCGATAATTCCGAGTTCCTCTCGTTTGCTCCTCACGGCGCAGGGCGGAATGTATCTCGGCGAACGCTGATTCGACAGTTTCGCCGCAAAGACGGGAGCTACGATCAACAAGCGATGGATCAGGCCCTCGAAGCGGCGGTAGAAGGAATCGGCGTGCGCTGGTTTCAGGGAAGAGCGGATTACTCAGAAGGACCGCTGGGATATAAACCTGCGGAACAGGTGCGAGCACAGATCGATCAGTTTGGACTCGCCGAAGTCATCGCAGAAATCCAGCCGCTTGGCTCGGTCATGGCTGGCAATGGGCCAGGGCGCGACGAAGAAATCCTAACCCCCAAGCAAAAGCGCCAAATTCAACATCGTTCAGACCGGCGCAAGTTGCGTCAAACGCTTCGTCCTGACTCTTGGGATGAAGAGGTCTAAACCCCTCCTTTGTAAGATCTTTGCGAAATGGAGGTCCAACTCACCGACGTTCAACGCTCGAAGCTCATGAAAAAACCACTATCGATCCTTTTCTCTCTTGTTCTCTGCAACGCCAGTCTTTTGGCGGCAGATTGGACCGTAACCTATGGAGAATTACTCCAGAAATACGCCAAGCCGAGTGGCGTCAACTACACCGGTTGGAATGGGAATTCAGACGATATGGAAAAAATCCAGTCGGTCGTTGATGGAATTGCTGCCGAATCGCTTTCCGGGAAAAGCAGTGATGAGAAGCTGGCCTTTTATATTAACGCTTACAATGCCTGGACCCTGTATCATTTCCTGGAGCGACATCCCTACCACAACGATAACTTCATCAAACGAAATTTCTTTTTCAGCAGCGATCAGATCACGGTCGCTGGTGAGAAAATGAGCTTCAATCATCTGGAGCACGAAATCATTCGTCCGCAGTTCAATGAACCGCGCATTCATTTTGCTCTCAACTGCGCCAGTGCCAGTTGCCCGCCCCTGTTGGAAACGCCCTTTTCCGCCGCGACCCTGGAAGAAGATCTCCAGCAAGTGACGGTCGCTTATATCAATGACAATCCTGAAGGCGTGAAGCTGGAGAAAGACGGCAAGGTCGCAAAAGTTTCCCAAATCTTTGACTGGTTCAGCGAGGACTTCAAGGACGGCGACGTGAAGTCGTTCATCAATGAATATCGAAAAAATCCGCTGAAAAAGGAAACAAAAATCGAATTCCAGAACTACGACTGGAGTCGAAATGAGGTGAAGTAGCTTTGTGTGTGCTGTTATGGCGGAAGCCCGGTCGAATAGACCGGGCTTCTTCTATTTAAGGGCGGCCCGTTTTCCTATGCTGCCGCGACGCTGCCCGCTTTTACCTGAAATAAACGCTCCGGCTTCAAATCATCCTGAAGCCAATCGAGGTTGGTCGTGGTGATTAACTTCTGGGATTCGGCGGGGAGACAGGCCATCAGGGCATTGCGACGAGCTGGGTCCAGTTCTCCGAAAATGTCGTCGAGCAGGAGCAACGGGGATTCTTCGGTGCGCTCTCGGAAAAGGCGGGCCTGACCGAGCTTCAGAGCCAGAGCCACGGTGCGCTGTTGCCCTTCCGAGGCGAATTGGGCCGCCGGCATGCCGTTGAGCTGAAGCAAAAGGTCATCCCGATGAGGACCGGCGGCGGTCGAGCGACGCCGCGTTTCGACAGCCCGTGCTTCTGCCAAGGCTTCGAGCAAGCGATCGCCATCGGCGGGTTGATAGGAGATTTCGAGGGTTTCGCCGGGATGAGCGTCGGTCCCGGTTCCCCGGAACGAGGTGCTCACTTCTCGCTGGACTGCGGAAGTGACCGGACCTAGCTCGGCGATCATTTCACGGCGTCGATTGGTCAATTCAGCACCGTGTTCGGCCAAAATTTGGGTGTAGGCGTCGATTTGCCGCCAATTGGGCTGAGCATCGCGTTTGAGGAGAAAATTGCGAGAGCGCAAGGCTCGGTCGTAAGCGCGCATCGCGGCTCGATAGGTCGGGTAGAGCTGTGATCCCATGAAGTCGAGATAACGGCGTCGGGCTTCCGCGCCTCCGGTGACGAGGGTGAGGTCGTCGTTCGCCATCCAGACGACTTTAGCGGTGTAGCGTAGATACTCGGCGGATTTCCCCTGATTCTCGCCATCCACTCGCATTTTGCGTTGGGTTTTGCTGTAGCCAAAGAGCAACTCCTGTTGGCGGAACCCGGCGGTGACAACGAATTCCCTCTTCCCGAACTGGATCACGTCGGCGATGGAAGAGGCCCGGGGCGACTGCAATCGCATCACCAGGCAAATCGCCTCAAGAATCGATGTCTTGCCCTGGGCGTTGTCTCCAACGAAGAGGGTGACGCCTTCACCAATCGGGATCTGGGCGGATTCGAAGCAGCGAAGTTGGCGAATGGTGAGGGAATCGAGCATGGCGGTAGGCCGCAACCATGCCGCAGATTCCGCTGACTACCAAATGCGCTTAATCATCCGATTGATCCGACCATCCGGTTCCTCGGTTTTTTCCGGAACCGGGATCGACATTTTCTTCTTCTCGCGCTTGGAAAGTTCTTTCTCTTCCGGTGGCGCCGCGATTTGATCTTCGGAAATGACGGCGGCGCGAATCGCAGGAGCCAACGTGGTGGACTCTGCTGGAGCCTCAACAGGAGCTGCTGCTTCTTCGGCCGGGGCATCTTTGGAACGGCCAAAACCAACTTTCGGCATCGAGATTCCGGAAAGATCCGGGCGAGGGATCCAATTGCGCTTCTCTTTCAATTCATCTTCGATCTCATCAACCGGAGCCTCGGTCACGGGGATTTCCGGAACAGCTCCGTCGCCGCTCGGTTGATCCTCACCGCGACCAAATTTGGGCATCACTCCAGCAACCATCTCACCCGCGTTGCGGACGCCGTCTCCCGCCGCTCCCAGCATCTTTCCGGCACTCTCACCGTTGATGGAATTCCCGACGCTGCGGACCGCTCCCGTCGCGGCGCTGGCCACCGGGGTGAAAACGTCAGGCGCTGCTTTGGAGCCGCCGACCGAGGTCGAACCAATCGTGATCGGATTGATCGGAACATCGTTCGTATCGACCGTCTGCTCGGAAATGAAGTCGAGGTGTTCGATTCCTCGCGTAACTCGTCCGAACACAGTGTATTGCCCGTTCAAGTTGTCCAGATCGTCCAGAGCGATGTAAAATTGGCTCCCGTTGGAGGCGCGGCTAGAATTCCGTGAATCGGGCAAGCGTGCCATGGCCACTGCCCCGCGAATGTGGGGCAATTTGATCTCCGCCGGAATCGTGTAGTCCGGTCCACCGGTTCCCCAGAGCTCCCTTTGACTGGAGTCCTTGGTGTAAGGATCGCCCATCTGCACCACGTAATTAGGAATTGCGCGGTGGACGGCCATGCCCTTGTAAAAACCGGACTGGGCCAGCTTGCGGAAGTTCTCGCAGGTTTGAGGGGCCGCTTCGTTGTTGAGTAAAATCACAACTTTGCGGATTTGATCGTTAACGACCAGGTCGAGTTCGACGGTGTCTTGGGCCGGGGCCGTTAGGGCTCCTGCGGCGAGGAGACACGTGATCGCAAGGGAAAAACGCTTCATAGAATTGAGGAGAGGTGAGGAAACAGTCGAAGGTCAGCTAAACGGAGTTTCCCGTATTTCCAACCAAGATGAAAGATTATTTTCAGGCGATTTCGCCACAAGGCTAGTCCCGGCGGCTTCGTGGCCTCGTTTGACGAACCCCAGCGCGATTATTCGATCGAATTGTTGGGAAAATGCCAGGCTGGTGATCGTCCCGACGGCCACATCCTCGTGAAAGAGTTCCCAACCGGCTTCCAGACTACCCGGTTCGTTCGCAACCAGTGCGACGAGGTAGCGATTGACCCGGCCCACGCTTTTGATCCGCGAAATCACTTCCTGACCGATGTAGCATCCCTTGTGAAAATCGATCGCGCGATCCTGCAGATTCGCTTCCTGGGGCAGGACATTCGGCCCTAACTCCGCGCCCCATCGCGCGAAACCATGCGAAATCCGCAATTCTTCGAGCTGTTCCGGCGACATCCCTTTGGACACCAGGTTTTCGGGCAGATGGGGCGGCCCCGCAGTGAGGATATCCCGCCCGGCCGGTCCGAATCGGTTCGCCTCACGTTGCCACTTCGCGTTCTCCGGCTCCCAACTCGCATCGGTCACACCCGGTTGATGGACGATGCCAAGCTGCCCGGTGACGTCCTCCAATTCCGCGTCATCCGCGATGATGTAGCGATCCAGCCGGGTGAACAAGGCTTCCTGCAAGTCCATCGGAGCATCGATGAGCAGGGCGTCGTCGTCAGGGATCGGCGAGACGAAGACATCGCCCTCGATTTTCCCTTTGGCCGTGGTGACGAGGGCGTAAATGGCTGCTTCCGCAGTCGCCTTGCGCACGTCGTTGGTCACCTGACCGTTGAGATAGCGCACGCGATCCCCGCCGCTCAGCCGAAAGAAGGCGCGCTGATCTGTGAGATCGACAAAATCGGTTTTTGGTTCCATGTTCCTACCATGGTCATCATTGCGGAAAACGTCAAAACCGGAGAACGTGTTGTGGTCTTGGAGATCACCCAACAAGTCTGCTTCACGACGGCGGACGGAAGAATCGGCTGGGCCTCACCGACCGAAATGCGGGTCGTTTCGATCGACGGGAAAGCGCCGGAGAAAGTGATTTGGGAGCACCGGGAAAAGGAGAATCTGGCTTAGCCTGGCTGATTCATGATCCTTCCGCTATGAGCCACGAAATGGTATCCATAACGGCGTCAAACTTGATTTTCCCGGTTCTAAATGCCATTTCGTGACGCTCGCCTTGAAGTTCATGAATAAGGCAGGCTTAGAACGTGACGCTCGCGCCATATTCGTTGGTGATTTCGAAGGAGCGGAGGCATGGCTGTTGCGGGCAGTAGGACAGATTTGCAATCTGTCTGCATCGGTCCGATTGAGGTCTTGGTAGGCAAGGCGGTTTTCAAGCGGGTTCTCAACTTCTCAACAACCAGGGCGGATTGACTCGTTGATGGCGTTTCGTAGAGCGACTTTCACTGATAGGGATTTGCTTTTGGCCCTGCCGCGTCCGGGTCACTATTGGCCCGGGTTGGAGGGGGTCCAATCCTGATTTGCTTTGATGAAGTCGATCGCCTTGTCGGTGAAGTCGTCGACGACATAGCTATTGCCTCGAACGGTTTTCCGATTGTGATCGAGGGGAGGGCTGAAGTAGTGCCCCCAATGGCCGGAAGTGAATCCATAGTATTCGTCGAAGCCGCGATCGTTCGGGTGATAGGGTGCCTGCGTGCCGTTATGCCATTTGCCGAAGGCCCCGGTCGCGTAACCTTCCCCCCTAAGAAGGTCTGCTAACGTTGTTTCGTTAGTGTTGATGCGCTCGGTCCCCTCGCTGACTCCGCTCACGCCGGTGCGGGCATGATATCGGCCGGTAAGAAACTCGGCTCGGGTCGGGGCGCAGACGGCGCAGACGTAGAAGTTTTCAAACGAGGCTCCGTCACGCGCGAGCGAGTCGATGTTCGGCGTTTCGAGATTAGTATTGCCGTGAACACTGAGGTCACCCCAACCCTGATCGTCAGTGAGAAAGATGACGATGTTTGGTTTTTGGTCGGCGACGACGGAGTGGTAAATTCCGCAGGTAAGAAAGAGAAGGGTGAAGAAACAGCGCATCTTCTTAGTGTGAGCTGCTTCTCGATCGCATGTCACGATCCGTAAACACGGAGAAGAACTGGCGCTGTGGTTCCACTACTGCCTTTGAGCAACAGACCTCAGACGACTTCCCGGACCCGGATATTTCGCCAACGGCTCACCGCGCCTTTTGCCCACTGGTTCCAACCCTTCTTCGGATTGTTGTCGTGAATTTCGAGACCGATGTGGCCACGTCTGCCAATTCGCGATTCAATGATAGACGGATCATAGCCTTCGATACCCGTGTTGGAGGAGTCAAGCGTCGCCATTTCGAGATCATTAATCCAGACGGTGAGAACCGGGTTTGCGCCAACACATCTAACTTTGAAACGGTTCCAGTCGTTCACGTTCCAGATCTCGCGGAATTGATCATAGGTCGCTGCGTTCGAGACTTTGGCGTGGGCAAATCTCGATTCGATTTTTCCCTCGCGCAGATTCTTGACCTTGAAATCTTGATCCATATCGCCATCGACAACAACGGGTGCGGCGAGGTAGCTGCCAACACCGTTGGTGAAAAAGCCACCGATACCACCATCGGGACGATGATCGCAGAGGACCTGGAAACCGACCGTGCCGGCTGGATGCTGTCTCACGAGCACGCCGGTATCCGTTTGCCAATCCGGACGCATTTCGTACTCAAGCTCGAAATCACCATAGGTCTCTTCAGTTTGAAGGTAAGCGCCAAGACGGCTGCCGGGAGGATCCTGTCCGCCCTCGATCACTCCATCGACGACCCGCCAATCGCCGAGGTGCTGATGAGCAGGTGAGTTCTGAGAGCGGTGCCATGACAGTGTTTTCTCAATGGCCGCCTCGACTTCTTCCGGCGTGCTGGTTTTGTCTAGCGCTCCGCCGACACTGATGCGGGGAATCTTTCTCCAGCCGTTGAGCGTCTTGCCATCGAAAAGTGATTTCCATTCTCCAAACGAATCAGCTTGAGAGGATGTCACGGAGGCGCCCGCTGCTGCTGCGAGGCTGGTGTTGATGAATTGTCGTCGGGTTTTCATGCTATTAGGTCTTTGACCACGTGGCCGTGCACTTGAGTCAGTCGTGCATCGAGGCCTTGATATTTGTAGGTAAGCCGCTCATGATCGATTCCTAACAGGTGCAGACAGGTCGCATGCCAGTCGTGGACGTGGACGGGATTCTCGCTGACGCCGAATCCAAAATCATCGGTCGATCCATAGGTAAGCCCGCCCTTCACGCCGCCACCGGCCATGAGCACGGTGAAGCTTTCCTTATGGTGATCCCGACCGGGACCAGTGGGGTCACCTCCCGCACTGACGACCTGGGCCATCGGTGTGCGCCCGAACTCGCCGCCCCAGACGATGAGAGTTTCGTCGAGTAATCCGCGCTGTTTGAGATCGGTAATGAGCGCCGATGTTCCCTGATCCACCTCGTCACACTTGCCTTTTAAATTCTTGTAGATGTCAGCGTGATGATCCCATCCCTGGACGAAAATCTGGACGAAGCGCACGCCGCTTTCCACGAGACGTCGAGCGAGGAGGCAGTTCTTGGCGTAGGTGTCTTCCGCTGGATCTTTCACTCCGTAGAGGTCGAGGACGGACTGGCTCTCGTCTTTCAAGTCCACCATGTCCGGCACCGCCGTTTGCATTCGATAGGCCAGTTCGTATTGTTTGATCCTCGCGGAAATCTCGGGATCACGGAGCCGGTCGAAAGAGAGCTGGTTGAGCGCGTTCGTTCCGTCGACAATGCGCTTGCGGCGTTCACGGTTGATTTGCTCGGGATCATCAAGGTAGAAGACGGGTTTCGCCCCTCCGCGGAAACGAACTCCCTGATGTTGAGCCGGGAGAAACCCCGCACCCCAGACCGGAGATCCCGCGACAGGAATTCCATTGGTGAGAACGACGTAGGCGGGAAGGTCCGAATTTTCACTGCCCAACCCGTAGCTGGCCCAGGCGCCGAAAGAGGGACGACCGATGAGACGGTGACCAGTATTGAGAACCAGCTCGCCGGAGCTGTGATTGATCTCATCCGTCTTCATGCTGCGAATCATGCAGAGATCATCGACAACACCGCTCATCCGCGGGAGGAGATCGGACATGACCATGCCGGACTCACCGTGTTGACGGAACTCATAGGGCGAAGAGATCACTTTAGCGTCCGGTCCGACGAAGGCGAACTTCTGACCCTTGGTCACTTCAGAAGGTAATGAGTTGCCCTCATACTGAGCAAGGGCAGGTTTCGGATCGAAGAGATCCATCTGCGACGGGCCACCGACCATGTGAAGAAAGATCACTTGTTTCGCCTTCGGCGCGTGATCGAGAGCATGCACTCCTTTGGATGTTCCGAAGGAATACGGGTTGGTCGCAGACTCCGCCCGGTTCAGGGAAGCGAGCGCCATCGCTCCGATGCCGACAGTTCCGTTCCGGAGGAATTCACGGCGACTGGATCCAGGGTTAAGAGAAAAGGGATTCATATTTTATTAGGGGTTAACGGCAGATGGTTTCGTCGGTATTGAGAAGTGCTTGCGCGACATCAAACCAGGTCGGGTCGGTCGCGTGCAGTGAAAGCAAAACGTTTAATTCGGCGTCAGAAGGTTCCCTCGAAAGTGCCCGGCGGAAGGCCCAGTGAGCTTTCGCTGATTCGTCTCCCTCGCGGTCGCGAATGAGTCCGGCGAAACCCTCCGCTGCATCGACAAAGTTCGGGTCATTTAGGAGCGTCAGGGCCTGAATAGGCGTGTTGGTGCGGGGGCGATTCGCGACGCAGAGAGAGCGGTCACCGGCATCGAAGTTGAGCATGGAGGGGTGTGGGTTCCCGCGACGCAGCATCACATAAATACCGCGGCGATATTGATCCGCTCCCGTGGACGTGGGGTATGTTTTGATATCCGCTCCGCCGATTTCATCCCAAAGACCCTCGGGTTGGGCGGGAAAGACAGGAGGACCGTGCATTTCGCGGTTCATCAGACCTGAGATCGCAAGCGCATTGTCGCGAACCAATTCTGCGGTGAGTCGATGCCGGGGCGAACGCCAGAGGAGGCGATTCCCGGGATCGACGAGGGCGACTTCTTCGCGGATGACAGCACTCTGCCGGTAGGTGTGAGAAGTGACCAGAGTGCGGAGCAGAGACTTGAGCGACCAGCCGTTTTCGACGAAGTCGACCGAAAGCCAGTCGAGCAGTTCCGGGTGAGAGGGCGGTGCGCTCTGCATTCCAAAATCGTCCAGAGTCTCCACGATACCTCGTCCAAAAAGTTCAGCCCACCAGCGATTCACGGCGACGCGGGCGACAAGCGGATTCTCATCCGCCACCAGCCATTGGGCCAAGCCAAGACGATTCTGCGGAGCGTCCTCCGGGAAGGGGTGAAGGGCATCGACCGTTCCCGTGGAAACCAGCTCGCCGGGAGCGAGGTAACTACCGCGTTCGAAGATCCGGGTTTCCGGAGGAGTCCTGGAATCGCGAAGGACGTGAACCACGGCAGGCTCGAGTTCTGCGACACCCGCTTTGAGTGCTCTGATCTCTTTCTGAGTGCTCCATATCTGCGGTTTGATACCGGGGTTGGAGCTCTGCTTGAGTTCAGCCAGCCGGGCCTCGAGTTCGTCCAACTCAGCCTGAAGCTTCGATGCTTGCTCAGGATTCTCCCGGCCGGTAGGAACCTCGACAGTCTCTCCGATAAATTTCTTGCGAAACATACCTTCACCCAACACGGCGATCTCCTCGACACTCTGATTGAAGAAGGCATACATCTCGAAGTAATCCCGGTGAGTGATGGGGTCGAACTTGTGGTCGTGACAGGACGCACATTCCATCGTGGCCGCCAGCCAGACTTGACCTGTCACATTGACGCGATCCATCATCAGAGTCGCCCTGACTTCATCAACTTTCGAGCCGCCCGAAAAGTTGGTTGGCGTGTTGCGGTGAAACGCCGTCGCGATCAGTTGATCTTTCGTCGGATTGGGAAGGAGATCACCAGCCAGTTGTTCGATCGTGAACTGGTCATAGGGCATGTCGTCGTTGATCGCGTTGATGACCCAATCCCGCCACGGCCACATTGACCGGAGGTCGTCGTGCTGGTAGCCGTTGGAGTCGGCGTAGCGGGCAAGATCGAGCCAGCGAAGTGCCCATTTTTCTCCGAAATGCGGCGAAGCGAGAAGGCGGTCGATCTGTGCCTCGTAGTTCTCCTCAGATGGATCCGAGACGAAGGCGTCCACTTCGGCGACACTGGGTGGCAGTCCAGTCAAGTCGAGTGAAAGCCGCCGGAGCAGAGTGGCAGGATCAGCAGCCGGATTCGGTTCGAACCCTTCTTCAGCGAGGCGTTTTCCAATGAAGTGGTCAACCGGATGCTCATCGCCGGAAATCTCTGCTTTTTCCGGAGCGATGTAGGCCCAGTGTTGCTCGAACGGAACGCCGTCCATGACCCACTCAGTGAAGAGCTCGACCTGATTCGGGGTGAGCTTTTTTGTGCCACCCTTTTTGGGAGGCATGTGATCCTCCTCCACGTCAGTCGTGAGGCGGTAGAGCAGCTCGCTCTTGGCGAGGTCATCCTGATCAATCGCTTCGAGAATCGCATCACGGGAATCGAGTCTCAGGCCTCCCTTCTTGTCACCGGGACCGTGACATTTGATGCATCGATCCGAGAGTAGCGGCCGAATGTCGCTGGCAAAATCGACTGCGATCGCCGGCGAGAAACCAGCTCCCAAAACCAATGTGATCAGCAAAGTGTGCTCCCGGAATAATTTCATGGCCTTACTCTGCCAAATTCTATCGAGAGCAAAATCGCATTTTCGTGCGAGGCGCTTTTCCTTAGATCAAGTCCTCCCGCAAGGCTTTTGCCACGGCTCCAGTGTTGGTATTCACATGCAGCTTTTCGTAAATATTGCGGATGTGGGTATTCACTGTGTGAGCGCTGATCTCGAGTTGGACTGCGATTTCCTTTTTGATGAATCCGTCCGCCATGAGCCGGAGGATCTCTTTCTCGCGTTCCGTTAGGGAATAAGTCTCACGCTCGGCAGCCGGTTTCGTGGCCGCAAAATGATCGAGGACTTTTCGCGCGACGGATGGCGTCATCGGAGCGCCGCCTTCGACCGCTTCATTCACGGCAGCAGCGATGGTAGCTCGGTCGGAAGATTTTAGAAGGTAGCCCGAAGCTCCCGCGCAAACCGCGCGAAAGATTTTCTCGTCGTCGTCGAATGCAGTCAGAATCAGCGTTTTCAGATCCGGTGATTGCAGCCGAATCTCAGCGATCGCGGAAATGCCGTCGATCCCGGGAAGTTGCACGTCGAGGAGAATGAGATCGGGCAAGTGCTTTTCACGCAGTGCCGTGAAGAGCGATTCCGCAGAGGAGAATTGACGACCGCAGACCAAGCCGTCGACGGATTTGAGTGCTCTCGAAAGCCCCCGCCGGTAGGCGTCGTTGTCTTCGACGAGCCAGACTTCGATTAGCGATGGTTTCTCCATTATCCACTCAGGATACAATTGCCTTAAAGTGAATAACAGTCCCACGATCGGGCGAGGACTCGACCTGGCATTCGCCGTCGCAGCGCTCTGCCCGCTGGGCAAGATTAGAGAGTCCGTTTCCAGTCAGATTGGCTGAGTGGATAAAGCCTTTGCCGTTGTCCTTTACCTCAAAGCTGATGGTCCGCTTTCTTGGTTCGACCTGGAAAGAGATTGAAATCTTTGATGCGCCAGCGTGTTTCCTGACATTGTGTAAGGTTTCCTTAAACGCGAGAAAGATGTGGCGCCGTGCGGAGAGGCTGACGGGAAGGTTTGGGACAGGATCGGGGAATGTCTGAAAGTCTATTTCCATTTTCCCGCAAATCTGGAGGGCTGTTTCCCGAAGGCGCAAAATAAGTTGGCGCGCGTTAGTCTCTTCCTTTTGTATCAGCCAGATGATGTCACGCATCGATTCGCTGCTACTCGTCGCGATGGAGTGAATTTCAGCGAGATCTTCCCGCACTTCCTTCGGGAGATCTTCACGCAATTCGTCGACTTCGCTGAGGAGTGCAATGCCGCCGAGGTTGCTTCCGATGTCATCGTGGAGGTCACGTGCGATTTGCTCACGGAGGCGCTTGGTTTCCCGTTTACGCTGATTCAGAGATCGGGTGAGAAGAACTGAGGGAATGAGAATCAGCAGGGCAAGAATTCCCCCGCCGGCAAATACGAGGTATTTCATCACCTTTGCCACCTTTTCTGATCGCAATGCCTCTACTTCTTTCAGCTTCCTCGTGAGGTCCCGATAGCTGTTGATGCTTAGAAGATATCGCGGCCAATCGATGAGCTGAAACTGGCTTGAGTAGCCGTCGACAAGAAAGGTTGGGGCCCATCGGGGGAAACGTGGATCTGAAAAGCTATCGCTCGCGGTGACCGGTTTGCCGAGCGCGATGTTGATTTCGTCTGCGAAGATTTGCATTTCGGCGAGTGCGAAATTGGCCCGGTCATTTCGCTGCCATAATTTTTCAGCAGTGACTCTGACTCGCGAGGCGGTGATCCCTCTCGCGAGTATGACGACAGGATTGTCGCCTTGAGAAATTTCTGTCTCTTTACCCGATTCTCTTAGCTTGATCCATTGCCCTGTTTCACTGGACCAGGCCTCGACTCGATATTTAGGAGGAAATCCCATGCCCGGTGTGTCTGCCATGTCCGTAGGACGCGCCGGAATGAGACGGATTTCGTCGATGTCGTAGGCACCTTCAAGATCGACCTCGACCCATTTACTGCGGTCTGGATCTGTTCCGTGTTCGGCGAGCCAGCCGTTGCTCGGACTTGTTTTCCTCGAGAGTGGAATTGCCGCAATGTGGTGGGCATCGACGAGATTTTCCGGTGCCCAGATAGGGGGAATCTGCGAGCCGCGATTAAACTTAACCACAGCATCAGTGGTGACATTCCGATTCCCCGAGATGACGCAAATCTCCCCCAGCGCCCACACAAAGTGCTCCAGGTTGGGCGGATGTTTCGTTGAAGTGATTCGTATATATCTTGCATCGGTTTGCTCTGTTTCGAAAGTCACCGGCAAGCCGAGCGGTGCCGGGAAGTCAGACTCTCGCTGATCAATAAGGATTCGGCTTTCTGAGAAGTCAGCGCTCTGCGATGCCTCGACGTAGAACCTCAGCGGAAAGCCGTAGTCGCTTGCTGCGTAGAGAGGATTGTCGATCTTGACTGGAACCAGTGAAACAAGATCGACGCGATAGGACTCTCCAAGATCCAGGACAATTGCATCGGGAGATTCCTGCTCAAAAAAAGTGTGTGAGTGAAACCCAAGTCGAGCAGATGGCTGCACGAGGACGGGTTCCGGTGTTTCTGCCAGTTCACTTTTTAAGGCATCCCTCTCTGCGGTCAGATCTCGAACACTCGTGCTTATCTGGTTGGCGAAGCTTTCAGCAAAGGTCTCGGAGCGTCCTTCTGAATTACTGACAAAGTGGAACAAAGCAGCGAGACACCAACATCTCGTTGTGAGATTGAGCTGAAATCTCATGTCGACTTGGTGGTTGATGAAAAGTCGATTTCCATTGATTTGACTCTGGCAACTTCGCTCGCTGAGGCAATCTATTATTTACAGGCCGCTCCTCACCCTCAAGAATGGTTGACCTTCAGTTTCAGGAACGTGACGGAGCCGCCTTCGGTTGCGGGGCTTTCCTGAACCTGCACGTAGGCGCCGGCCTTGAAATAAAATTCCTGATCCGCCCTTCAGCGTTCATCTCGTAGACGTCAGCGGATTGGGTGAGATCGTTCACCGTGATGCTGAGAAGCCCGCCTTCGAACTTGATCTCGTAGTCGAAGTCGTTCCCAAGGCCGATCTTGGAGAAGGTCAACTTGCGGTCTGTGCCTTTGTTCGGGCTCTCTTTGACGAGGGCTTCAAGCCTGCCTTTGAAGAATTGCAGCTTGATCAGCGGTTTCGCTTTTCCAGTCGAACTGAAGGGGGAAAAGGGGAAGTCTCTAGTCCCTTCTAGTCTCTAAACCCGGGGTTCGAAACCCCGGGCTTTGAGCAATGGGGCTTTCAGCCTCTTGGCGATTGAGTTTCAGCCATCTGCTAAGGCTTGTTCCTCATGTTCCCCTTCGGTCTTCGCTCTCCGAAACACGACGAACGTTGCGACAACCTAAGGTTGACGCAAACCTCACTCATCCCAAACAATCACAAACCGACGGCGATCGCTCTTGGGTGTGGTGAGAAAATTCTTCCCGGTTGGACCTGTCTGGATGGCGGCGCGGTCAACCGTGGGTTTTTCAACAGTCAAACTGTTTTTTTATCGGTTTGTTTTTTTATCGGTTTATGGCGATTCCCACGTTTGGAGGGATGACGGTGGCGATCTTGACCGTCTTCGTGGTTCCAACCTTGTTTTGCTGGATCGCTGAAATAAAGGCGAAGTTCGCGGAGCAGCGACAGTGAAGAATTGCGTGCACTATTTCAGAGTGGGACGACCGGACCTCATCAGCGATTCTTGAAAGAGACACTCAAGGCGTGTCGCGTAGGCCCTGAAGAACCGTGCGGTTGGAACTGCGATAGATGGAGGGCGCCGAATGGTCGACGCTGCCCGTTTAGGCTCGGATTTCATCCCTAACCTCAGTCTCAACTTGCACTGCAGATTCGATGTGCTCATAAATGGGCAACTCTTGCTTAATTGACTCCAAAGACACCACCAGGCAATATTTGGCTAATCCTTCACCTTCTCGGTGATTCCACCCGTTGTGAGCTCTGACAGCGATACCGAGTGTCTCAGGAAGTTCATGTCCCGGAAAATCTGCCCAGTCCTTTTGAACGGTTCCGTTTTCTCTCCGCGTTTCTTCGGCTTTGCCGTGTTGCTTCTGAAAATGAAGGGTCCACGGAAGCCCGTGATATTTTCGACATTTATTTCCCATCATTCGATCTCGAAAGTTCTCT
Source organism: uncultured Verrucomicrobiales bacterium (assembly GCA_964351855.1). Lineage (GTDB taxonomy): Bacteria > Verrucomicrobiota > Verrucomicrobiia > Verrucomicrobiales > DEV007 > JBCDHN01. Next base: position 6,884 of record CAYGQD010000029.1, on the reverse strand, counting down.
ACGGGCTCACCTCGGTTCGTGCTGCGCCAATCGAGCCATGTTTCCAAATAACCCGATCGACTGGAGCGTGTTCTTCGCGGTGCCGATGAATAACTCAACGTTACCTCAAGACGAATCGTATGATCAATTCCTGTTGCTCGAATGTCGTCAGGAATTTCCACAGAATAGAGGTGGAACTGTTTACTCCGAATTTCCACTGAATCAGGAGTAACTAGCGTCGCCCGATATATATCGTTATCCGTTGCTCGTTGGAGGGATGGAACGCCAAACCCAACTTGTTTTAGCACTTTGTCTTTATTGGTTTCATTGTCTGCCCAATTCGGCCATCGTGCGCTTTGGACTATCAGCCCACGATAGAGAAGCGGCGAGGAGTCTGGAAACATTGTTTGAAGGTGCGCAGCCAGATGGGCTACCTTCGGAGCAGCAAATGAAGTTCCGATATCGTCACGAGAAACAGCAGGTTGCCCATGCAGAGTGCTCTTCACCAATTCCGGGGCCAATGATGGCTCAGGGAACAATTTCGGAGTTCCTTCAATGCTCCGCGAAACATCACCTCCTACCTCAACAACGTCAGGCTTAACACAGTTCCACAAGCCAAATCCTGTCCGCGAGAATGATGAAGGGGCATCTGAGTAGTCGGCAAACGACTTCCGGTCCCGCTCGCTATACACTTCTTCACAAATCGAACCGACGGTGATGGCTTGTAGACTCTGTGCTGGGTTCGCAATTCGGGACATGCCTTGTGACGTCAAATAGTCAGGATATTCCCGTCCTTCCTCAAGGTGCCTACAAATATGATCCCGAGATATGTTGCCAGCCGACTGGATGAATAAAACATCCTTGGAGTGAGACAATTCGTCGATCTTGGTTGCCCAAGCTGACATTCGCTTCAGGCGGCACGATGCAGACGTGTTGATCGAATGATTGAAGATCTTTGTCCTACGGTGGCCGGAGTTAAAACGTTCTACAATTTGCTGAATCGTCCTTGCTGGGAGTAACACTTCAGGCATTTTGTTGTCCTGGTCTAAAATACGAGCGTTTTGGATCCAACAAACTGGCTGAACTGAACCTTCAGCCGTGACTGAACGGTGATAGATTACTGCACCCGCGACAGGCGTTCCGTGTCCGCCTGGTGACACTTCATCCTGGACTTCATTGGGTTCTCGGCCGGGTAAGTAACAATGCGAGGTTTCCGAATCCACAGCAGGCTCCAGCAAGCGGTGCTGTTCTTGGATACCACTATCTATCACACATACCGCAGGTGCGGAACGTTCAGGAACTAAGACCTCCAATTCCGTGGGAATTTCGTCCGTCGGGATTGACCACGGTTGCTCGATGTCCTCGGGAATTGTGACTTCAAAGAGGTGAGGAAAATTAAAAATCACATCCCGAAACCCTTCTCCGGACATCTTTACACGACATTGAAAACCGTCAGGAAAAGTCACGTAATTTCCAGTTTCGGAACTTGGTTCGCTCACTACACCAGTAAGTGCTTCACCTTCGTAGTGCTTTATGTAGGACGATAGGTCTTCAAACTGACTTTCCGCCGCCTCATCCCATTCATTGCTGGCTTTTTCATAAGCCGAATCTCGCGCTTCGCGTTTTCGCGAAGCAAATTGCTCTTCTGTTTCCGCCTTCCTTTTCCTGATGATCGGAAGCTTGATTGACTTGAGACTGGTTCCTGTTTGAAATGAAAGATCGAAAATATAGAGTTTCTTTTCGGGAAAAGGCCAAATTCCAAATACGTCTTCACCTAAGATCTGCTCCAGTCGAGAATTGTCTGCGGGATCATCGTAGATTTGCAACGCCTGAGCAGCTATCGATCCGCCCTTTTCCGCTTCAAATTTTGCAAGGACCGCTTCTATCTTTCCAAAGGCAAGATCTTCGGTACTTACCAACATGAATCCGTCTGGCGTTTCCGCGACCAACTCCAATTCAAGTTCGTGCGCCATCTGATCCACGTCATTTCCGTGCGGAATACGGATTAAGAAGCCTGTATCAGCCGGAACCTGAGGCAATTCTGTTCCTCGATTCAACTCCAACTGTTGACGACGGGATTCGACGTTTTTTAGAGCTCCACGCAATGCACCTGCATGGGTGGAAGGATCACTTTTGTTAGCTTTGACTTCGGGGTTTTCTGAGGGGCCACCGTGGAATATGGGCTTAAATGCTCCCGAGTATTGTAGCTGTAGGTGAGGGAATTTTGTTACCGCTGCCATTAAAAGCCTAAGAATGGTTCCGTTCGAGACTTTCTTCGAGAGCCGAAGAAAGGCCCCCTAACGTTACCACCTTTCTGCCTTGGAGCACGCAGTCTTTTGCAGCATTTTCAGCTACCTGAACGACTTCTGAGCAAGACATTCCGTCCATCCTCTGTGCCAATGCCTTCCAATCAATCGTTGGCTTTGTCTTGATTGCGGAAAGGCTGGAGTTCAGCAATTTAGCGATTTCAGCGGGCGACGGTAGCGGAATTTTGAGAACCTCATCAAAACGGCGAAACAATGCCGCATCCAAAGCAGTATCGAGATTGGTAGCGGCGATAACTAACCCTTGGCCCCGGTAATTTTCCAACATTTCCAACAGGGCGTTGGTAATGCGATTGATTTCTCCCACATCGTTGCGCTCCATCCGGCAACGAGCCAATGTGTCGCATTCATCAAGGAAAAGAGCGCAAGGCGATTTTTCGGCATCCTCAAAGATGCGGCGAAGATTCGCCAAGGTCTCCCCAAAATAGGATGACAGAAGCGTATCAAATCGGGCCTTGCGCAAAGGCAACCCTGTGTTCCAAGCCAATCTCTCGGCTCCAAGACTTTTGCCACATCCAGGAGGTCCATAAAGTAGGATGCGCTGCCTAGGCCGCAAGCCGCTCTTTTCTAGCCGACTCTTCGCGGCAAATTCCTGTTCGATCCGCGAAAAGCGCTTCTCAACCAAATTCGGAAGCACTACATGGTGACGGAGTTGTTCGTGGGGAATTTCATGTACAAGTGGTGACGAATCTCGTTGGCTAACTGGGAGCGGTGTGAGCGATTGGTTTGGTCCTTTGGATGGTGCCGGTTTGGTCCGTTCCTTTTTTAGGATTCGATCCAGATCTTCAGCAACACGAACATGTCCCCGCTTTCGTTCCTCTTCAACGATTCGGCGAAGCAATACGTCCACATCATCATCGCGGCCCGCCTGGACCGTAGTGAAAAGGCGCTTGAGCATTGAGGCCGTCATCTAACAAATACTTAACGACGATTAAGGAATTTTCCAAACGTTTCTTCACGCGGATTATCCAAGGACACAAGGACAGATGAAACGAACGGGTCTTTTTTACACTGAACGTTAAAACGTCCTGGCGTTTAACAACTATTCCCCGTCGATGCAATGCCCATCGCCGAAATTGGGGAATCAAATCCCGCTTCAAGTCTTTTTGACCCTCAGCCCAACCGGTTTCGGGCGAATGTTGGCGTGGTCAACTTGGTTGCCGGTTTCGTCATTGAACAGGATCAGGCGATCCATCTGCCCATCGGCGTTGTAGGCGAACTCGGTGATTCGGGGCGCTTCGTGCCCCTCCTCTCACGGCGAGGCCGACTATTGTTTCGATTCGTGGCGACCAGGAGGTCACCACTACCATCGATCTGCTCGGCCACACGATGAGCGCTGAACTCCAAGGGTGCCGGGGACATCTTTGTCACCGCCGCTGCCGCTCTCGGCAATCAGATGCTGAGTCGCGATGGCCCGTGCGGCAACGTCCCGATCAGGCGAGAATCTCTTTCACCACCTTCGCTTTTTCGACGCCGGTCAGGCGCTGGTCGAGCCCTTGGTAGGGGACGGTGAAGCGGTGGTGGTCGATCCCGAGCAGGTGGAGAATGGTGGCGTTGAGATCGTGGATGTGGACGGGGTCTTGGGCGACGTTGTAGCTGAAATCGTCGGTGATTCCGTGGCTCACTCCGGGTTGGGTTCCTCCACCGGCAAACCAGCGAGTGAAACAGCGTGGATGGTGATCGCGACCGTAGTTGTCCTTGGTGAGGGTTCCCTGGCTGTAGATCGTGCGGCCGAATTCTCCTCCCCAAACGACGAGGGTATCGTCTAGCAGGCCGCGTTGTTTCAGGTCTTGGACGAGAGCCCAAGCCGGTTGATCAACTTCCTTCGTTTGGCGGAGAATGTTCTTCGGCAATTGCGAGTGATGATCCCAGCCGCGATGGAAAATTTGCACAAACCGGACGTCGCGCTCCACCATTCGGCGAGCCAGAAGGCAGTTGTTCGCGAAGGTGCCGGGTTTGTCGACATCTTCGCCATAAAGTTTGCGAACGCTCTCCGGTTCTCCCTTCAGATCCGTCAGCTCCGGGACGCTGGCCTGCATCCGGAACGCCATTTCATACTGGGCGATACGGGTTTGCGTTTCGGGATCACCCAGGCGCTCGTAAATCCGATGGTTCATCGACTGAACTCGGTCCAGCATCATACGACGGGCATCGCGACTGATCCCTGGATTGGAAAGAAAGAGCACCGGATCTCCCTGGGAGCGGAAGGCGACGCCGGAATGTTTCGAGGGCAAAAAACCGCTGCCCCAAAGCCGGGAATAGAGCGCCTGTCCGCGAGGTTCACAGTTCAGGACCACGAACTCCGGCAGGTTCTGATTCATCGATCCGAGGCCGTAGCTGACCCAGGAACCCATGCTCGGTTTGCCGGGAATTTGCGCTCCGGTCTGGATGTAGGTGATCGCTGGATCGTGGTTGATTGCTTCCGTCCAGACGGTGTTGATGAAGGCGAGATCGTCCACCATTTCTGCCGTCTTCGGCAGCAACTCGCTGACCCAACGCCCGCATTCCCCGTGTTTCGCGAAGGCGAATTTACTCGGCGCGATTGGGAATCGCGCCTGGGCCGCCGTCATCGTGGTGAGGCGTTGCCCTTTGCGGATCGATTCCGGCAGATCCTGATCGTACATCGCCTTCATCTTCGGTTTGTAGTCGAAGGTATCCAGTTGGGAGGGGGCCCCGGCCATGAAGAGGTAAATCACTTTCTTGGCGCGAGCCGGAAAATGACCTTCGCCCAAGGCCGCTGGGCTGGGACTGGCCAGTCCATCGCGGGCCAGTAAACTCCCGAGAGCCGCAATGCCGAGTCCTTGGGCGGTCCGGCCAAAAAACTGGCGCCGGGTTTCCAGCTCGATCCAGCGATCAATCGGAGTAGGTGGGGTGGGGGTTCTCATCCTCAGATCTGGTGGGATTTGCCTCTAAAGGGAGCACGGAAAAGGCCCGCTGACCACCAAATCCGGCCTGATTACCAGGAAATCCCGGGGGCGAGTTCTTTCGGGCGTTCCAGCGTTGCGCCCATGGTTGAGGCAACGGGATAGGAGCAATAGTCCACCGCAAAATAGCCGCAGGGTCGGTGGTTGCCGCTTTGGCCGATTCCGCCAAAGGGTTGGGCGCCGCTGGCTCCGGTGATTGGGCGATTCCAGTTCACGATTCCGGCTCGTGCGTGGCGAAAGAATTGTTCCCAATCTGCTGCGTTTTCACAAAGGAGCCCGGCGCTGAGGCCGAATTGGGTTCGGTTTGCCTCGGCAATGGCGCTTTCGAAATCCGGCACCCGCACGACTTGGAGCAAGGGGCCGAAAATCTCCCGATCCGGCAGGTTCGAGACGCCGGTGACTTCGAGAATTCCGGGCGAAAGGAGGGTTCCTGCGGCGTTTCGTTGCTCCATTTCGAGCAAGGATGAGGCTCCGCGTTCCCGGAGATCCTCGGCGGCTTCGAGGATTTGGAGGGCGGCTTGGGCTGAAATCACGGGGCCGAAAAACGGCTCGGGCTCGCTGCGATGGTCGTCGAATCGCAGCTTGCCGGTCATCTCGATCAAGCGCGCCAGAACGGCGTCGCCGAAGCGTCCGTCCGGCACGATCAGGCGACGGGCGCAGACGCACCGCTGTCCGGAGGTGATGAACGCGCTTTGGATGATCTGGTAAGCGGCGGCGTCCACGTCGCACGGTTCCCAAACCACGAGCGGATTATTTCCCCCCATTTCGAGAGCCACGATCACGCCGGGATTGTCGATCCGCGCCTTGGCAATCGCCCGACCGGCCCCAAAACTGCCGGTGAAGAAAATGGCGTCGATGTCTGGATGCTCCACGAGCGCTTTTCCGGTTGCCAATTCCCCTTGGACGAGGTTGAAAACGCCGGAAGGCAGCCCGGCTTCGGTCCAAATTTCCGTGAGCAAGCGGCCCACGAGCGGTGTTTGTTCGCTCGGCTTGAAAACGATCGTGTTTCCGGCGAGCAAGGCGGGGGCGATGTGCGCATTTGGCAAGTGGCCGGGCAAATTGAAAGGGCCCAAAACGACCGCGACGCCGTGGGGTTTGTAACGCGTCGCGCTGGTTTCAGAGACGACGGGCGATTGCCGTTCTTCGTAAGCCTGCAAGGTGAAGCGAATCTTGCCGAGCATCGCACCGACTTCGGTCTGGGATTCCCAGCGTGGTTTTCCCATTTCATCGGAAAGCGCCAGGGCGAAGGCATCGCGCCGCTTTTCCAGGGCCGTGGCAAAGCCTTCCAGGCAGGTGGCTCGTTCGGCGACGGACAAGCCGGACCAGTCAGGTTGCGCGGTTCGTGCCGCCTCCACCGCTCCATGGACATCGCTCGTATCCGCTGCTGACCCGCTCCAGAGTAGCTCTCCGTTTCCAGGGTCGAGAGAAGAGAAAGGCGCTCCGGAGCCGCTGCTCCAGGTTCCGCCGATCCAGTGGGGTTTTTCGTCAGCGTTCATGGTTTGCAAAAATAACGTACCGGATCACCCGGCTTCAGTTCCAGCGCTTCCGCCACTTCGGGGGAGAGTCGCACTCGGTTCGGCCCGGTTTCCTCGATCTGGCCGAGGCAAGCCCGGAAATCGATATTGGCGTTGCTGATGATGCCGCGCGGTGCGGTTTC
>CAYGQD010000028.1:12665-49126 GCA_964351855.1 uncultured Verrucomicrobiales bacterium | reverse complement strand
CGAGAAGGCGAGGCTGAATCTGGCGAAAGGCGCGACGAATGGGGCCAGGGAGGTCGAACGGATTGTAAATCGCGGTATAGCCCAGGTTGGTGTTGGCCGTGGCGAGGGCGTAGCCGGTTGAGGTGGTGCAACTGAGGATAAGACGCTGGTCGGGTCGCGCTTGACGGAGGGCTCGAATCAGTTTGTGAGCGAGCAGGACTTCCCCCACGCTGACCGCGTGAATCCAGATGGGTGGATCGCCGAAAAGTTCCCGTTTCGCCTCTGCGGAGTAGAAGCCGAAGCGTTGGCCAAAATTTCGCTGATAGTTGCCCCGTCGCCGCATTTTCAGGAAGTATCCCGGGGCCGATAAGACGAAGGCGATCGGCATCAGGAGATTGTAAATGGCGACGACCGCGCGGAAGCTCATGGTAAAGGGGACGGGAGGTTCGCGACCGTCAGGCTTTTTGCAAGAACCAGATTCCGGTAGCTCCGTAGTTGCGATAATCCGTGGCTTGCCACCGGGTCGTTTCGAGGACGGGCGAGGGGTGCGCGACTTCCAGGATGAGGATTCCAGACTCGGTGATGCGGTCGGGAAGCTGTTCGTCTTCCAGTAGCTGGAATCCCAGATGGTCGTCGGTCGGCTTTTTGGCGTAGGGTGGATCGGCGAAAATGAGGTCAAATTGGTCCGAGGTTCCCCGCAAGTATCGAGCCACGTCTTGCGAGATGACCCTGGCCGCGCCATCAAGACTGGCCTTCTCCAGGTTGCCACGAATGACCTGACACGATTCGCGACTTTGCTCGACAAACGTTGCCCGTTTAGCTCCCCGACTGAGAGCTTCGATTCCCAGCGAACCAGATCCGGCGAAAAGATCCAGGACACGGGCATCGATCACCACGTCTCCGAGCATGGAGAACAATGCTTCGCGAACGCGATCAGCGGTCGGTCGAATCGAAGTTTTGGGGGTCTGGAGACGAAGTCCCCCGGCGCTGCCCGCGATGATTCGCATCCGTCAGGGTTTCTTGCGACCTTTGATCGATTCGCTGGCGCGCTCCAGAATCTCCCGCTCCTCCGCAGTCAATGCACCGATTCCCTCATTGTTGATCTTATCGAGGACGTCATTGTAATCTGGCCGCTTATCGGTGAATTTGGCATCGATGATGTTGGGATTTTCCCCGCGCCGCGAATAGGGAGCCGTCTTGGTACGCTTAGGGCGCTTTGGGCGACTGGTGCCGGGAGTTCCGAGAAAATAGCGTCCGTGAAGGAAACCATAGAGCGTTCCTCCAGCATGAGCCATCCAGGCCACGCCTTCTGCCCCAACCACCAAGGTAATGACGCCGAGAGCCAAATTCAAAATGACCCAGCCCCAGGCAAGTTTCATGACGCGCCCGTTCACCGGGAGGACAAAAAAGATCATCAGTCGAATCACCTGATTCGGCATGAGCACGGCCAAGACTCCAATGATCGCCGAAATCGAGCCCGAAGCTCCAACCATCGCCGGGGATTGCCCCACCAAAAGCCCAATCAAGATCTCAAAGAGAGCGGCGGCCGCTCCTCCAATTAGGTAGACCAGAAGAAAGGGAACCGTTCCGATCCGGGCGGCGACCTCTTTGCCCAAAAAGAAGAGAATGAGCATGTTCATGCCCAAATGAAGGAGGTTTCCGTGGACAAACTGATAGGTAAGGAGGCACCAGATCTCGCCATTGGCGAGTTCTGCCCAGGAAATGCTCCCGGCGCGGGAGATTTCGCGGATATTCTGACCATCAATCACGACGATCTGCTGAGTGACCCATCCCATGGGCCCAGACATCAGGTAGGAAAGGACGTTGAGAATGATCAACGCCCAAATCACGGTCGGGGCACCACCAGGGCCCACACCTCCACCGCCCTGCCAAGCGCCCTCTTCGCGCATATAATCTCGATCGTGAATCCCCATAATTGGTTGCTGTGTGGCGGGCAATGAAGCATCAGGTCAGCGAAAATCCAATCCCCATGGCACCAAAATTCGACGACTCAGCCGCCCGGAGTTAACGGATTCATTTGGCGCGGAAGGATGGAATATCGGAATCTGGCAGACCCCGCCGCCAGTCGTTTACAGGCTAATCCCCAGAGCGAGGCCTTCTTCACTTCGATGTTTCCCTGGGGAAAACCGGTGAGAAAAGAGATCAACCCGGAAAAGTCCGGTTCGTGCCCGACGATAACCACATGCTCGAGTTCCAGGTAGTCGGCCAGTTGGGTAGCGCCCACTTCCGGAATCATCCCGGATGCGAGGAACTTCGCTTCCACGGGTTCAGCCACTTCGGCTTGGACACAGAATAATTCGGCCGTTTGCCTGGCCCGAACCAAGGGACTGGTGAGGACGAGATCAGGCTTCCAACCCTGAGCTTTGGCGAATTTCCCGGCGGCTCTCGATTCGTTGATGCCGCGTTCGACCAATTCCCGATGGAAATCGTTGTTCGCCAGTTCCCACGGCTCAGCGGTGGCGTGACGCAGAAGAGTAAGGTGCATGTGAGAGTTTCGTGCGAGTCCGCTCAATCTCCAAAGGAAATTCCGACTGAGCGTGCGCTGTCGATGATCTGCCCCTTGGGATCGACCAATTTGAGTTGGTCCACGGCATCGGCGATCGGGACATCGCCCACATGGTAGCTGTGATAGTTCACCATTCGCCCAAATTGTCGCTGACGAATCAGCCTCACCGCATGCACCCCGAAGCGCGTTGCGAGAATGCGGTCCCAGCTGGTGGGGGATCCGCCCCGTTGTAAATGGCCCAGGGTCACGGAACGGGTTTCTTTTCCGCTGAGTTCCTGAATCCGCTCACCAACGACGTCTCCCAGGCCTCCCAGCCGATGCTCACCCGCGCCTTCGCTTCGCTGGTAGATGGGTTTTCCATCGATTTGTCTGGCCCCCTCCGCGACAACCACGAGGGTGGCATGTTTTCCGCGTTGATCGCGTTCTTGAACGACTTTGGCGATGTTTTCGAAGCTGAAAGGAATTTCCGGAATCAAGACGACCTGAGCGCCGCCTCCCAATCCCCCGAAAAGGGCAATCCAGCCCGCATGCCGCCCCATCACTTCCACAACCATCACCCGTTTGTGGCTCAGAGCGGTCCAGTAGAGTCGGTCCAGGGCATCGACCACACAGGTGACGGCCGAATCAAAGCCAAAGGTCATTGCCGTCGCACCCAGATCATTGTCGATCGTCTTGGGCACCCCGACGATGGGGATCGACGCCTCGTGTAGTTGGAGCGCGGCGGTGAGGGTGCCGTCCCCGCCCACCGCGATCAGAGCGTCGATCTGATGTTGTGCGAGGGCCGCTTTCACTTGATCCAGTAACTCGGTCGGAAGTTGACGAACCTCGCCATGTCCGGTTTTGGCGGAGAAGGGTCCACGATTCGCGGTTCCCAGAATGGTTCCACCCAGTTTCATGATGGACGGGGTCTCGAACGGATCCAACACCAGAAAATCGCCGGTCAGAAGCCCTTCGAATCCGTCGCGAATTCCCACGGTCTCCCATCCGAGTTGATGAGCCGCACCAACCACACCATGAGTGACTGCGTTCAGTCCAGGGCAGTCTCCACCGCCGTTGAGGATACCAATCTTCATGAATCAGGTAGGGTCAGGGCATCTCCAACCGATCCTTCGACGTCGCGGGTAACCCTGCGGCAAGCCAAGCGTCATATTGCAGCCAGCCATTGGCGATCAGATTCGAAGTTTGGCGGAAGCGATCATCCGAATTCAGGGTTACAATGATGAGATGATAGGGCGTGCGTAGCTGGCGATTGCCCTCCAACTGGACAATTTGATCCGGCTTCCGAGCACTGGTAATGAGGCAGTCCCCGGCCCTTGAGGTGCGCCCGGTTTTCACGCCATCCACTCCGGATTGTCCCAGAAGCTTGTTGGTGTTGTAAATTCGAAAGGCAAGGGTCTGCGCCCCCCGAATCACGGAAACGTCACGCTGGGTTTGACCCACAATGAAGTTGAAGGACGGCTTATTCAGCGCATACGCCGTGATCCGCACGAGATCCGCCGCAGAGGAAAAGCCATGGTTGCGATCATCATCTACACCGTGGGGATTCACAAATTTCGAACGACTCATTCCCCGGGCTTCGGCCAGAAGGTTCATCTGACTGACGAAAAACTCGACAGAAGAACGCGAGCGCCCCCCATGATGCCGCCACATTTCCGTTCCGATGTGGTCCGCCAGGGTGTAGGCTGCCACATTATCACTTCCCATCAACGCGGAGGTCAGGGCATCGCGAATCGTGATACGATCTCCCGGCTGCAGATTGAGAGGATTCGCACCTGTATCGACAACGGCTTCCGGCGGAACGACGATGACGGTGTTCGTATCGCTGCCCCTCGCTTTGATCCAATCCAGGACCACACAAGCCGTCACCACCTTGGTGAGGCTGGCGATGGGAAGCTTGTCATTGTAGTTGGCTCCATCGAGAATTTTTCCAGTCCGCGAATCGACGACGATGTAGGCCTTCGAAGACTGGCCGAACGCCATTAAGGGGAGTAGCGCCCCTAACAGGAGGACAAATCCGCTCCCCATCCATCTTGATTTCCTGGTTCTCATTCGATTGGTCACTGCTCGAACCTTAACGACTTCTGAGACGTTTCCAGCGAAATGTTATTCGCAAACCCCGGACTGGATGGATCTTCGTTAGACGCCTTTGACCATCTCAAGCTGCCGGTTGACATAAATCGCCAAACTCTCAAACAGCCAAACGCCGAGACGGCGCTCTTTCACATTCGCCAGTTTCACGTAGCCCCATTCTCCCTCGCTCAACTGCTCGGCAATATCTGGCGTATCGAGAATGGCGTAAGCGGCAAAGTGCGTTTTCGTGAGTTCCTGTTGAGCGGCGCGGGCGCGATCTTCGCCAATCCCGGCAAAGTGACTGAGCTCCTCTGACATGCCTCCTCGCTGATAAGCGAGCCCTTGATCGCGTTCGGAATCCATTCTCGCCCGATTCCGGACCAAGAGCGGCCCACCTCCCGTTGACGCCAAAGCGGGGTGAGGAACGGCGGTGGTTCCTTGCATTTCCGCTCTCTGCAAGGTCGCCTGGATGGGCTTTTCGTGGCCCCAGAGCCGCAGAACGACCGGTTCCCCGTTTTTCCCTTCCAACGAATCCGCGTTCTCCTGCTTCACGGAAATCAAGATGCGCGGAGCCGTTTCCGGAACCACGGCCATGATGGAACTTCCCGGCTGAATGTAGCGACCGACCAAGCTGTCGAGCCGCTCTCCAAAGATTTTCCCGGCAATGGGAGCCGTCACCGTGAGACTATCCACGAGCGATTCGGTCGATTCCAGACGTTCTTCCAGCGCTTTCAGGTTCTCATTTTCCGCCTGCCACGCCGCGATTCGTTCTTCGTCGAAGTACTGGCGACCACGGAGTCGGGAATGCTGAATATCGAGCCGCAGTTGGCGCAGCTCGGTCTCCTTCGCCAAGTTCTCCAACCGCGCCAAAACTTGACCTTCCTCGACCATCTCGCCATTTCCGACCAACACTTCGCGGACAAATCCAGCGCACTCCGCTCGCAAAATTGCCTTGTCCGGATACTCAATTACCGCAGCGGCCTTTGGAGCAGGATTGATCGGCACAAAGTAGCCAATCGCGGTCAGCATGGCCCCTATTGCGGTCAACTTGGCGAGGGATTTGAACAGATCCGGTCGACGTCCATTTTCTCCCATAAAAAGGAATTTCAGGGACTTGTAGAGTCCGCCCGCCACCATTCCGATCACCGCGATTCCCACCAACAACACGCCCGCGCCTTTGAAGAGCACGCTCGCCATGGCCATGATCCCGATCCAAATCACCCATCTCCAGACAAAGGAGAGAATACCATAGGTGCCGATCGCGAAGGGCTGCTCCTTAAACGAAGGCGGAGGCGGGAGTTCCTTGATCGAATAGAGGATTTTCCGCCAGAGCCACTGGGTGAATTGCTGACCTTTGGTGGCCAGATTCGGGATGCGGAGGAGGTCCGAAAGGATGTAGTAACCGTCAAAACGCATCAGCGGATTCGCATTGAACAGCAGGGTGATGGTGGAAGCGGCAAAAATCGTATTGTGGGCAATCGTATTGATGATTCCCGGCTCTGTTCGGACCCAAACAATAACGGCGACTGAGGCCAAAAAGAGCTCGATGAACATTCCCGCGGCGGCGACGAAAATACGATGCCATCGGCTCGGAAACCGCCAACTGGCACTGGCATCAACGTAGGTGAGTGGGGTGACAAAGACCAGCAGTTGAATGCCCCATTCCGGAATCACCCCGCCAAATTTTTTAGCTAAGACTCCGTGCCAGATTTCGTGAACCAGTTTCAGGAAAACAAAAATTCCTCCGAGAATGAGCCAGTTGGTCCCTGGTAAGATCACGGATGCGCTCGCATTGACAAACGGCGTCCAGTTTTGAATCAGCAAAAACCCGGCATAGCCGAGTAACCCGAGCCAAAGGGTGAAAAACGCCCAAGTTCCGGTCCAGGCTAGCCACGGGGTTAAACTTGTCAGGAAGGCATCCGGATTACCCATCGGGATGCGGATGAAGAAGAGCTTCTGGAAGGCCTGCTTTGGCTTTTTATCCGCCTGTTCAGCCCCGTGATCATAGCGTCGACCTGATTGACCCGCGTTTTCGCTTTCCAACAGACTCTGATCAATGAGCCAGCGAAGCAGCGTGGTGGCTTCATCTTCGCTGAGGGCGCGATCACCAAATTCTCGAGCATTCCTGGCCAGCACCTCTCGCGCCGTCCTTTTCCCGTCCAGATTTTGAAGAAACTGATACTCGGGCAATCCGATCTGGAAGTAGCGCCGGTGGGTCAAATCTTCCAGAATATAACTGGGACGCCCCCGGTAATCTTGAAACGCAAATTTCAGGTCCCGCCGCAGCCGCGGTCGAGACACCGTCATTTCTCGGACAGCGTGATCTGGAGTCATCGGCTTACCAGAAGAACATGCGGATGGATTCGATCAAACGATGGAACACGATCCACCCAATCGGTCTGTGCGAGCTGATTACCCTCGCTTTCCCTCGCATTCCCGGTCGCAATTCCCCTTCGGCATTCTCAATGGAGGCCAACCCGATGAACACGTTCTTATCGTCTTGAATTTCAGAGATGGGATAGACTTCTATCAACTCAGACTCGTAGCGATAGCTCGACTGAGACTCCAGGCGAATTTGGACGCGCTGTCCTTGTTGGATGCGAGAGATTTCGGCATCCGGGAGGGCAATTTCGACCTCCAAAGTCTCGATCGGCGCGATATCGAACAGCTTCTGACCGGTCGAGACCGGAACCCCTTCGCTTCGTTCCAGGTTTCCACTCAGAACCACGCCACCAATCGGTGCTTTCACCTCCAAGTTGTCGCGTTGGTAACTGAGGAGTGCTACCTCCAATTCCAGTCCGTCCGCTTCCAGTTGGGCCAACTGCTGAGCGGCGACGTTCCGCTTGTCCGTCATGGCTTGGTCACGCTTGGTTTGGGCGGCTTCATACCGCGCGATCGCCTCCGCCAACCGCCAGCGAATCTCTTTCCCATCCAACACCGCGAGAAGCTGGCCTGCTTCGACCGTTTCACCCGGTTTGACCATCGCGCGCTCCAGAATTCCATCGAACGGAGCCGCAATTTGGCGGGTGCGCTCAGGCTGTAACTGACAATCGGCGGCAATCCGGTGGGGAACCGGAATCAGCATAAAAGCGACCAGGGCAACGGGAATCGCGATCCAAGCCGCCTTTTTCATCTTGCTCGCGCCCCGCTGGATCCGGCGAATCGCACCACGAATACCGCGAGGGTGACTTTGGCTGCTGAGATGGACCAGAGCAGAGGCATGCGGCGTGGCAGCTTCGATCAAATCGAGCTGCCGGGAGGTCATCCGGGAGTCCTTGTCCCAAAGAAAGGACCAGGCTCCCAGTTCGTTCCCTTTGGCGTCTTTCAGCGGTAGGGTCACCATTTCCCGGACTCCGAGCGTCTCCAACAGCTGTTCCTGGCTGGCCGACGTCAACACCTTCTTCAAATCGGGCCTCTCCGGCCAAACCATGGTCGCATCCACGCCGATCGCTTCTCGCATCGCGCCACTGAGTAACGTCGTCGCCTGGCTGTTGTTGCTCTCCATCCGTCCGGCACCGGAAAGCCCATAAACCTTGCAGCGATGAGGCGTTCCCAAGCCGATGGCGACCCGGCCGCAACCGACGACTTCGCGCATTTCGTCACAAATGATCGACATCGCTTGCCGAAATTCGGTCGCTTCGGCGGAGCGGGAGAACAAGTCGACCATGAGCGTGGCTTGATCGAACCCCTGGCGCAGCGAGATGGAATGATCCCCGAGGGCTCGCCGGACAAATAGTTGGGTGATGAGATGAAGAACCGTAAACGCGGGTTCGACAAAGGGTGCCCGGTCAGGCCCGAGAAGAAGGGCCAAGGCCATGGGTGCCTGCCCGGTGATCGTGAAAGGGACGCAGAGGAGCACGAAGCGACCGTTCTTTAACGAGACCGTGGCTCGTTGGCTGGCCTGGTGACTGACTGCAGTCGTTGCGATAAGGTCCACCTGCTGCTGTGCGGTAAAGGCGGAGCGATCCCCATCTGCGGTGGTCACCACCCGCGCCACCAGCTTGCTCCCTTCTTGAACGTAGAGCAGTCCCATCTTCCCTCCCGTAATCGAGGCGGCAAACGCAACGGCGGCTTGCTGGAAGCGATCTTCATCCGTTTCCGCGAAAATTCGCTCGATCTGTGCAAGCGTCAGTTCCGGGCGACTGGCATCGATTCCCGTCGCGACTCCAGACGACGCACTACTACTCTGGGCGGCCAAAGTGGCCGTATTTGGCACGGAACTCATGAAAAAGACGGGGGCAGTCCGACTAACACGGAATTCCCAATTTCAACTGTTTCTGACGGTTCTCAACTATCATCCTTCAACTTTAACCATCCTTTCGGTTTTGAGTGCTCCCGTCAATCTTTCCGAGTTTCTATCCCAAAGGGGGAAGAAAGATCCTCGGGAAGCTCGTTTGACGCCTACAGATCGCGGTGATTGTTTCATTTCTCATGCCCACCCCCACAAATCCCCATGAAATCCGAGATGTTCTGGTTCTCGGAGGAGGCAGTGCTGGATTCCTCGCTGCAATTACTCTGAAGACACGGATGCCAGTTTTAAACGTCACCGTGCTTCATTCCTCGAAGATCCCGATCATTGGCGTCGGCGAGGGTTCGACCTTGACCATGCCTGTCTTTCTCCATGGCTACCTCGGCATTGATCCCGGTCTGTTTCACCGGACGGTTCGTCCCACCTACAAGCTGGGGATTCGCTTCCTCTGGGGCCCTCGCGAACGCTTTCACTACACCTTTACCCCCCAGCTTGACGCGTTTGTCCCTAGTCTTCCACGACCGAACGGTTTCTACTGCCAGAACGACTTTGACTTCGGTGACATTTCCGGGGCCTTGGCAGCCCATCAGATGGCTTTTGAACGGCAAGCAGACGGAGGTCCGGCGGTCCACACGAACGTCGCCTATCACCTGGAGAACGAAACCTTTGTCCAATTCCTCGAAGGGCACGCTCGATCGATTGGCGTCGAGATTCTGGATAACTTGGTTGAGGGCGTGGAAGAAGACGAGCAGGGTATCAAGGAACTGAAGTTGGCCGATGGCTCCGTGGCCAAGGCGGATCTCTATGTCGATTGTTCGGGATTTCGCTCGGAACTCCTCGGCCGCACCTTCCGGGAACCGTTCGAGAACTACGAATCCAGTCTCCCCTGCGATCGGGCCGTGGCCGGTGGCTGGAAACGGGAAACGGAGCCCCTTCTCCCGTTCACCACTGCGGAAACGATGAATGCGGGCTGGGCCTGGCAGATTGAGCACGATCACGTCATCAATCGCGGCTACGTCTACAGTTCGTCCTTTCTCAGCGATGACGAAGCCGAGCGGGAATTCCGCGAGAAGAATCCGAAAATCACGGATACCCGCGTCATCACATTCGATTCCGGGGCTTATCAGCGAAATTGGGTCAAAAACGTGGTCGCGCTCGGGAATTCCAGTGGATTCGTCGAGCCCCTGGAGGCAACGGCACTGGCGGTAATTTGTGATCACGCGGCGAAGCTGGTTCACGTCCTGGCGGATTCGAATTTGTCATTCAACTCCGTTTCAACCAACTACTACAATCAATACTGCCAGAAAACGTGGTCGGCCATCCGACGCTTTCTTGCGATGCATTATCGCTTCAATACCCGGATCGAAACGGATTTCTGGAAGCATTGCTGGAATGAGATCGACTTGGCGGGCGCGGAAGAGATCGTCGATTATTATCAGGCCTGCGGTCCGGCGACTCTCTGGGCGAACTGGGCTATGGGATCGAACGATCCTTTCGGTTGGGAAGGTTACCTGGTGATGCTGGTCGGCCAGAACGTTCCTCACCAACGGGAAGACTATGTGCCGAGCGAAACGGAAAAACTGGCTTGGCGCGGTTATATGGCGAACCTGCACCAGCGCGCTCAGAACGGGCTCTCCATGGCGGAGTCGGTCAAGATGATTCGCTCGCCACAATGGGGCTGGAAGCCGGACTTCTATACCAGTGCCAGCCGGTGGTGAAAAAACGGCATCGATCGCGAATTCATTGTCGGACTCTGCGGATTATGATTCACTGTCGGTCATGCCAGAAGAAACCCCTAATCCTTACGATCAAATCCCCTATCGTGGCTTTCCCCGACGCCACGCTCACCCGGAACTCCTCGCCGCGAACGGGACCATCTTTGGAATGTCCCCTCCCCCGGTGGAGACGTCCCGCGTTTTGGAGCTCGGCTGTGGCGACGGAGCCAACATCATTTCGATCGCGGCCAGCCTTCCCAACGCCACCTGCATCGGGATCGACCAATCGGAGACTCAAATTCAGCAAGGTCAGGAGGTGGTTACCGGTGCCGGTTTGGCCAACGTGGAACTTCGCCAAGGAGATTTCAGTGAGTTCGCCGCGACGGAAGCCCCCTTCGATTACATCATCGCCCACGGCGTTTACTCCTGGATCTCCGCAGATGAGCAAGAAAAACTCCTCTCGCTGATCAAAAGCCAGCTGTCGCCCCAAGGGGTCGCGTTTGTCAGCTATAACTGCTATCCCGGCTGGAATCTCCGGCAATTGGTTCGCCAGCTCATGCTCTACCGCACTCGCAATGTGGAAGATCCCCAGCAAAAGGTGAATATCGCCCGCCAGATCCTTCCGGTTCTTTCCGGTGCCATTCCCCAGACGATGCAGGGATACGCGGCGCTTCTCGTGGACGAGCAACAGTTGCTCAACCAGACGGACGACTACTACATTGCCCACGAACACTTAGAGCGAGAGAATTCTCCCTGCTATTTCCATGAGTTCGCCACCCAGTTAAACCAAGAAGGGCTTCAGTTTTTGAGCGAGGCAGAATTAGCCAGCATGTTTATCAACCGCTACCCGGCCGCCCTCGGCGTTTTGCAAACGGAAGATGCCGACGTAATTGAGGCAGAGCAGTTGCTGGATTTCGCCGTTCTTCGCATGTTTCGCCAGACTCTGATCTGCCACGACAACATCGAAATATCGCGTCAACTCAGCCCGGAAGTCGCCAAGAACATGCTGGCGACGGCCTTTGGGATGTACGATCAAGCTCCCAAACAGTTCGACAATCGCCCGGAGTCTTACCAAGGATCTAAAGGCGCGAATGTCACCACTCGCCATCCGCTGGCCAAAGCGGCGATGCTGGTGATGGCCGAGAGCTGGCCCAAACGTCTCAGCTTTGAGGAATTGGAAACCCTGGCCCACCAAAAACTCGCAGGAGGGACATCCACCGCGCTCGAATCCGATGCGCTGGAGCAAGCCACTCAAAGTCTGGCCGAAATGCTGCTGGCCAGCGCCACCGCCGATATCGTGGAACTCCATACTTTTACGGGTTCGTTTGTCGCGGAAGCTACCGATCAACCGATCGCCAGCCCCTTGGCCCGCTATCAGGCAGGGAAAGGGCCCTCCGTCACCACTCTGCGTCACAGCGCCATCAACCTCGACACCCTGAGTCAACATCTCATCCAGCTGTGTGATGGGACCCATGATCTCGATGCGATGATTACGAGTGTGGAATCTCTCGTCAGCGAAGGAAAATTCGTCCTTCAAGACCAGGGCTTGGCGGCGCATGGCGATGACGTCAAACCCTTGGCCGAACAGCATGTCCGCGCTCGGCTCAATAACATGGCCCGAAACGCGATCTTCCTCGGATAAGCACCACAACAAATCTCAAGCGCGCTCGGTGACAGCGATCTCGCCGAGCGCCGTCTTGCCCCTCGTTTTTCAGCGGAGCGGAACGCTATGCGCTCGCGCCTCTATCTTGACGCTCTAACGCCTTGTCCAAAAGGCTCCGCAAACGGGCGGCACCTGACCAGGAAAGAGCGACACGGGTGTGAACTGGTAAGATGGGATCTCCAGAAACCGGATCCGGAACGGCACCTGACGAAAAGTCCAGAATCAAATCCTCCCGATTCGCGCTCAACACGATCTGATTCGCATAAACAGCGGTCGTGTTTTCGTAGCGGACTTTGAGTTTGGAGGGGTCTTGATCGCTCATAAATCAGGAAAAGGGCAAATGGGGAATTTCGAAAAGGGGAGACAAGCGTAGCGGTTTCCGTTCAGATTGCAAACTTGAACCTGCTGTTGGTGGATCGGTAAAAATGTGGTAGATGAGGCTTCGAATTCTTACCTCCCCAAACCATGTTTGATCCCCTTTACATGATAATCGTCGGTGGTTCCATGCTTGCCAGTTGGCTGGTTAGCAACACCCTCCAGCGCAAGTTCGCGAAATACTCTCGAATCGGCCTCAATATCACCGGCCGGGAAGTCGCGGAGCGGATGCTACGGGACCACGGAATCAACGATGTGGAAGTCACCGCCGTGGGCGGACAACTGACCGATCACTACAATCCGATGAAGAAAACGGTGAACTTGAGCGAGCCCGTTTACGGGAGTGACAGTTTGGCGGCGGCAGCCGTAGCCGCTCACGAATGTGGGCATGCCGTCCAGCATGCCACGGCCTATCACGCACTCAAGATGCGCTCGGCGCTGGTTCCTCTGGTCAGCGTTTCCAGCAGGATGGCGACGTGGGTGATCATGGGCGGCTTTGTCGTTATGGGAATGACGCAAGGCAAAGTCGGCTGGGTCCTCTTGATTGGAATCGTTCTCTTCGCGCTAACAACGCTTTTCAGTTTGGTGACGCTCCCGGTGGAGTTTGACGCCAGTCGGCGCGCTCTGGTTTGGCTGGAAAAAACCGGGATCGCTCAGGGTCAGCTCCAAGTCGGAGCCCGCGATGCCCTTAAATGGGCGGCCTTGACCTACGTGGTGGCGGCGCTGGCGTCCTTGGGGCAACTCCTCTACTACCTGCTGATCTTCCTGCGATCGAGGCGCTAACCTTCGAAACATCCTTTACCGACGAGCCGCCACTTTCCGATTGGATTCCGGTGGAGCAAAGGATTGAACCAGCTTGCGATCCGAACTGGTCCAGACTCGCAAAACGCCATCGGCACCTCCAGCGACGATCCATTTTCCATCCGCACTCACTGCAGAGGTAAAGAGAAAGCCACTCGACCCGGAAATGGCGGTCGTATCGAGCTTGATCGATTGATCACCGCTCGTGGTGATGACTTGTTCCGAAGCTCCTGAAACGAAGGAAACGGAGGTGACTTCCTTCATCCACCCTTTCAAGGTTTTGACCTGCTCTCCGGTTTCAAGGCCCCACAATTTCACTTCGTTGTCCGCACTGGCGGAGGCAAGATGACGCCCGTCCGGGCTCCAATCGACGCTCAAAACATGGCCCGTATGCGCTTCGAATGATTGCAGATGCTCCAAACTGGTTGCCGAAAAGGTCTTGACGAATTTATCGGTCGCGCCAGTGGCAATTTCGCTCCCATCCGGAGAAAAAACCACTTCACTGATCGTGTCGCTGTGTGCTTCCAGATTCTCTGCCACTTGTTCCCAAGTCCCAACGTTCCAGGCTTTGAGGCGTCCGCTGCGAGAAGGAACTCCGCTTCCGGTGACCAGCAGTTGATCGTCAGGACTGAAAGCCAGCGCGCTCACTCGATCAATCAACACTTCGGGATTGGCCCCGTCACCGATTTGTCCGATCTTCTCCCAGCTTCGGTTAGAGTTCCAGGTGCTCGTTCCTGCCTTGGTCGAAATGATCATTTCACCGTTGGCCGCGATATCGAATCCGGTCAGCTCGCTGCCGCAGGAAAACGACTCTAGGAAACCACCTGAGGCGGTGGCAAACCCAAGGACATTCCCGGTGGTCAATCCGGTGAAAACTTCATCGCCCGTTTCGGAAAACGCGATCCCGGCGATCGAAAGCTTTGGCACCACTTCGGCCAACTGCTTTTGAAACGCCTCACGCTGCGCCTTCAACAACTCGATCGCGGAATCACTGGTCGCTTTCTTCGCTTTGGCCTCCGCCAGCTTGCGTGCCGCGTCCCCGGTCAATTTCGAGGCAAGGTCTCGATTACGAGTGGCCAACTCGATCGCTCGATTTGCATTGGTAGTTTCTGCTTCGGCTGCCTCCAACGCCGTCATCGCAGTCTCAACGGCCTTTTGGAGATTGGCGTCTTCCGGTGCCGCGTTCAACGCGACCTCCGCCAGTTGCAACGTCCGTTGCTTTTTCGCGAACTCCGCCCGTTTCTCGGCCCTGGTTTGTTGCGCTTTGGGAATCTCCTTTCCGGCATTATCGGCCGCTTCGCCTTCTTTTTTCCAGGCCTCTTCCAGTTTGGGAATCTCAGCCAGATAGATCCCACTGAGTCGGTTCTCTTTGGCTTCCTCTCGTTGAATGCGCTCGATGGCCAAATTGAAGTCCGGGGCCAATTCCAAGGTTTTGGTCACCTTCCCGTCACTGAGTTGAATCAGATTCGCGGGACCCGTTTTCGCAGCGACCGCGAGGTGTGTTTCCGACTGGTTGAGCGCCACCTGAACCGGAGTCAATCCCACTGGAAATTCCCGAGAAAGTTTCCAATCCGCGACCTCGTAAATCCGAATCGTCGCATCCTTCCCGGCGGCGAGTAGTTGCTTCTGATTCTCGCCGATGAGGAGCCGGATCGGTGCGGTTGCGATTTCCTCCGGCATGCCCTCGATCGCAACCGCTTCCCTCGTTTTTACCTCGGCTTTGCCTAGAGGAAGCACGTCGGGACGGCGCCACAGCTTCACATTGCGAAAGCCTCCCGAAGCCAGGGTTCCATCCCGGGCGAAGGCGAGCGACTGAACCAAATCGCGATGGGCCAATCCCGGCCCCAGGTCCGGATCCGACAAATCCGCGACGAACTGATTCAACAGCAAATCATAGATCTGGATTCCATGGCCGCGACCACAAGCCGCAAAGCGGCCGTCGTGAGAAATAGCAACCGTGTAGATGGCGTTGCTATCGACCTGGAGCCAGGAGTCCGGGGCAGCCGCTGCAATTTTCGCGGTTCCCTTCGCCCCCTGATCGATCCACAACTTCAAGAGAGCGAGTTGTTCAGGGTTAAGGTTTTCCGCTTTCGATTTGTTCTTGGCGGGTGGCATGATCGGCTCTTCCTGATGAGCAGCCGTAGTGAACAGGAAACTGTCGGCCGCGTTTCCAGGAATGATGGACGGGCCTGAATCTCCCCCCTTCAGAATCGTTTCCGGAGACTCTAAAATAAGCTTTGCCTTGGCCTTGGTTTCATTGTGACAGGCGAGGCAGTTTTTCTTGAGAAAAGGAACGATCTCTTCGTTGAAATCGACGGGAGACTCGCGATTGAGGTCGGCAACCGGAAGGGGTTCCTGGGCCTGAAGAATCGGAATGGCTCCAAGAGTCATCGCCAAAAGCAAGGCCCCGAGAAGGGATCGATTTTGAAGCAACTGGATCGCAGGTTTCAGGGGGCAATTCATGGTTTGGTAGGAGGGGCGACGATCTTCAGAGGAATCGGCTCAGAATAGACCGTGAATTTTACATCTCGTTCCTTGGCGCGATCCTGGGCTTTCTTCAGCTCCGCCGCCGCCGTTTTCTTGGCCGACTCAGCGGCGTTGGTGAGCGCGACGAGTTCCGCGACCGACTTATTTGCTTCCGCCAACACCGTTTCCGCGTTCATGACCGCCGTTTCCAGTTCCGCCTTGGATTCGGCGGAAGCAGCGGTCAGGTTTTCCCGGGCTTCGGCCAGAGCTGCTTCCGCCGCTTTCAGATCCGCCTCCGCTTGAGACTTTTCCGTCACCAAGACTTTGGCATTCTCTTCGATCGCCTTCTGCCAAGCTTGCCACTGAGACACGGCTTCAGGATTGGTTCGGTATTTCCCGATGACACCATTGGCGCTGAGAAGAAACCGGCCCTCGCTGACACTCGGGCGATTGTTCCCATCCACCCGAAAGCTGATTTTAAGGATCCCTTCCTGTTCTTTCTCCGCGACATTCACGGACGGGGGACGTCGGAATTCGGGGAGTCCGTAGGGAGTGATGGTGACGTTGCCCTTAATCTCACCCGATTTGGTCAGGACGATGGGGAGATCCAGTTGTTTCTGAATCTCCACTTCCCAAGTTTTGGCCTCTTTGGGGGCTAAACTCAACAAGGCCTTTTCCGATGAAACCATCAAGGGAAGGGAGGTGGTCACCCGTGAACGGAGCCGCTCTTTTGAGTAGTCTTTCGCCGCCCAGGTCAGAATTCCGACGGAAGCCATCCGCGAAGTTTCTGCATGCTTTCCCATCATCTGAATTTCACCCGCCCAATCCGCCACGGTTTCGGCGGCTCGGAGAACGATTCTTGTTTCAGTCTGCCCAGGCCAGATTTGAGCGGGTGAAGCGGTGACACCTTCAGGCAATCCTTCCGCCACAAGATCAATCGGACCCTCCAGTCCCCCCGAACGCAGGGCCACGACCCGAACGGCGACGGTGCCTCCTGCTTGGAGGAATGGAAACCCCGGACCAGCCGTCCTGGCTTCCTGATAGTTGGAATCCGCGATCGCGAGAAGAGCGAAGTCCGGATGCGCCTCACGGATCGTGAGTTGGTAGATTTGAAGCGGACCGTAGGTTCCAAATTGGTTGCTAATTCTCACGCGATACTCCCCGTCCGCCGGAGCAACGAACGGAATCCCAACATCGAACGTTCGGGCATCGAATCCCACCATGGACGTCGCAAGCGCAAAATCGTCCCCTTCCTTGAGCACTTTATGGCTTTCCGTGCCGTCCTCCGCGCGAACGATCTGCTGAAGGAGCAAACTAGGATCTGAGCTTACTCCCAGACGTTCCGAGATCACTTCGATCCAAATCTCCTGGCCCTTTTTCGCGGAGAAGCGGTAATAGTCAACATCTCCGGTGAAGTCGAACTTTCCAGCGACCGAACACGGCCAGGCCACCACTTGCTCATCCCCAAGTCGATCCTCTTCGATGACCGGGCTCCGCGCGAAGGCAACTCGCACGGAATTGGAGCCCGCGAGCCCATAGTTAAACCCTTCCACCACTTGGCGCATCGGCCGCGAGCCATTGAGGAGAGGTGGAGCGGTCTCGCTCGGGACGTCGAGATCGATCTCCATCGTTTCAAGTGAAGTTCCGTCGGACTGGACGGTTGATGCTCGATCGCTCTCAGGAAGATTCCGCCCGATGATGGTAAAGCGCGTTTGCGTTTCCGGCAGAGCCGCCGCCGGATAGATCGCATCGATGTGAGGTCGGGTGCTGGCAACGAGACGGTAGAAGAAGGATGATCCTCCACCGAACAAGAAGTCGTGCACCTTCACGATGTATTCCCCATCGACCGGGGCGATGAAGTCGGCAATCGGATCGCGTCCCATGGTGTCGTGCACCTTCGCGATCTCCTGGCCTGCGGAATCGAGGATGGTGAGCGATGCGTCCATTCGGGAATCGATCCGGCTCGCCCAGCAGTGAACGAGAATTCGTTGATTCTTTTGGGCTGTGATTCGGTAAAAATCCGCCGAATTCGGCGGGCACGTCCCATTGACGACCTGTTCAAGTTGAAGCGTAGAGGCGCTCTCCAATGTCTCGTTGCTTGCTCCTTGAAGGGATTCTGAGGAGCCTGCGAAAGGTCCAACCATGAAGATCCGCGGTGTAGAAATCCCGAAGCGCCCCACGACGTGGGCCTCGTAGGC
This sequence comes from uncultured Verrucomicrobiales bacterium, assembly GCA_964351855.1. GTDB lineage: Bacteria > Verrucomicrobiota > Verrucomicrobiia > Verrucomicrobiales > DEV007 > JBCDHN01. The sequence goes on along the minus strand of CAYGQD010000028.1, from coordinate 31,083 downwards.
TCCCGGTTCCACGTTGGGCCCAATGTGGACGCGAAACTTCAACCCATCTTGCCTGGCATCCGGCCAGATGCGATCCGCAGGGATCATGACGGGCTCAGCGGTGATCTCCGCGTGGGTGAATTTCAGAACGGGGTCATCCAAGTCCGTTCCCGTCAGCGTCACGGTGAGTTCGGAACCCGCTTTTCCACCCGGGGGATAGATCGTGTTGAGAACCGGGGCCGGAAGCTGGGAAAATGCCGCTTGGCTCAAGAAAATCAGCCCAATCGCGATTCCTCGGACGACTCGTTGGTTGGCGTGGTCCATCACGATGCGAGTTTAATGGTTGAAGAGGAACTCCTTGGTGTTGACCAACGCCCAGAGAATATCTTCGAACGCTTCTCGCTCAGCCTGAGCTTCGCTCACCGCCTCATCTTCAATAGCTCGCTTGCGTTTTGTCTCCAAATGCGCAACGGCGGTCCCTAACTCTTCCACGTTCGGTTCCCGGGAAAAGGCGTTGAGATAGAGCTCTCGGATTCTGGCTTCGTCGGGAGCATCCGGCTTGCCGGCGAGCTTCGCGGCCCGTCCACCGCTGTCGGTCAGTTTGCTTTGAATGGTCGTCGAATTGATCAGATGGAGACTCTGGGCCAAATTTGCGTCCAGGGTGCGCTCGCATTCGCAAGCACTGTCCATTTCCGGCCGTCCGAAGACCGAGAGGAAATAGACATCTTTGTTGTAGCGATCATCCGGCAAGGCAATCGCCCTCGTTCCCGGCTCCTGACCATTAAACCGCTCCGTGGTCATGGCCACATCGTTAATCGCGTCCAGCAACACTTCAGCAGGAAGGCGACGTGGATAGTAACGAGAATAGTTCTGCCGATCATTGGTGTTGTACCCATTCGGCTCCGCGCTGAGCTGATAGGTGTGACTATTGCAAATCACCCGAATGAGATCTTTCAGATCGTACCCGCTGACCACAAAATACTCCGCTAAATCTTCGATCAACTCCGGATGGGTCGCGGGATTCGTCACCCGCATGTCGTCTTCCGGTTCTACGATTCCCCGACCGAAGAAATGCTTCCAATAACGGTTCACCAACATCTTGGCGAAATAGGGATTCTCTCGGTCCCGCATCCAATCCGCCAGGGCGAGTCGAGGATCTTCTTCCGCCGGAATCGCAAACGCCTCTCCCCCGAGCGGAGTCGGCTTGAGCACTTCTTTGGTGTTCGGATTTTGCGAAGCGGCGTCTTTCCGCTTGTGGAAGACGATCTGCTCATCCGGTTGATGACCCGGCTTTTTCTGAAGGGTGGAAAAGAAGGCGGTGAAGCCGTAGTAGTCATCCTGGCTCCACTTCTCGTAAGGGTGATGGTGACATTGAGCGCATTGCATCCGAATCCCCAAAAACACCTGAGCCACATCCTGCATCTGTTCTTTGCTGTCAGTGACTGAGCGATACCAAGCCGTCGCGGGATTGTGGCCAATTTCGCCAGACGCAGTCACGATTTCTCCCACGAACTGATCGAATGGCTTGTTCTCGGCAAAACTGGTCCGAATCCAGTCATGAAACGCATACGTTCCTCGGGCGTAGGTATCTTGAGCGCGCTTGTTTCGCAAAACGGCCGACCATTTGTTGGCAAACCAATCCGCGTATTCCGGGGAATCGAGCAGCGCATCGATCTTCGCAGCCCGCTTGTTATTGTGAGAATCGGCAAGAAAGGCCTCTGTCTCAGTTTGGGTAGGAATTCTTCCGGCGATGTCGAGGGTGACTCGTCGCAAGAAGGAAGCGTCATCGACCAACTTGGAAGGCGGCAGGCCCAACAACGTCAGCTTCCGGAAAATGTGGTGGTCGACAAAGTTCTTCGGCTCTGGCAAATCCACCGGAGCTCCCAAGGGAACATTCGCGATGAAAACCCCGACATGTTCCTGAAACCGAACCATCACCGAAGTGCTTCCTGGCAATTCCTTGAGATCGACCATTCCATGCTCGGTCACCTCCGCCATTTCCGGCTGGTTCGCTTCAAACTGAACCCCGCGGGTCACATCCAGCATCGTCCCATCCGAATAATGGGCGGTGACGATGAGTTGTTGGGTGGATCCGGATTGAAGGGTCCGCTCTTTGGGAAACACATCGATCCGCTCGATCGTGGGATCATCTTCTTCACCAAACGGCATCCCCTGCCGAATCCACCGAACCAGGAATTCGTAGTCGTGACTGCCGACTTCCAACTGCGCTCCGCCACCATGTGGAATTTCGCCCGTGGCTTTCGTCAGCAGCAAACTGTGCTCTGGCGCGGCCGGGAAGATGCGTCGCCCCCGGCCCTCATTAATGAGGTAATCGTAGTCGTTCCAAGGTTCGTATCCGAGCAATGAGAGGCGAAACCCGTTTTGACCGCCGGATTTTCCGTGGCAGCCTCCTCCATTACAGCCGTGCTTGGTGAAAACGGGGACGACTTCATTCGAAAAATTGATCGGAAGAGCGGTCTGACAGTTTTCGACCCGGACCTCGATGGAAGCGGGAGGGCTGCCTGAAATCTGCGCGGTGATCGTGGCGATACCATTCCCGATAGCTTTCAGATAACCGGTATCGATGAACTCCACGATACCGCTCGGCTGAACCGAAAACGAGACTTCGTCAGTGACGTCTCGGCTCTCGGTTGCCACCACGATTTGTTGCCGGGCATCCATCCCGACAAGGGAAAATGGTTCACTGCTGCCATTGCGAGCGTGAATCGTCAGCGACTCGCCCCGGGCCACGGAGACCAAGCAGGACAACACCAGAAATTGGAGGAGGGTTTTCATGAGAATTCGGGGTATCGCGAGCCCTATACGACGAGTTCTTTGATTGGCTCATACTCGGGATCGACCAAGTACTGAGGACGACCGGTCAAATCTTCGACTGTCACCTTCCGGGCATCGATTCCCAGGTTGTGATAAAGGGTTGAGAGAACTTCTTGGAAATGGACGGGTCGCTCCACGGCTTCTCCACCGAGACGATCGGTCGCGCCAATCATCTGGCCCGTATTCATCGCGCCACCTGCCAAAAGGGCGCAGGAAACCCGTGGCCAGTGATCGCGCCCCGCTTTGTCGTTAATCTTCGGCGTGCGCCCGAATTCGCCCCAGACCACGACGGACACGTCATCGGAGAGACCACGCTGATGGAGGTCATCGATCAAGGCACTCAATCCTTGATCCAGCATCGGAAAATCCTCCCGCCCCCGCTTGAAGTTCTCACTGTGCCAGTCCCATCGACTAAATCCCAGGGTCACGACCCGAGCCCCGGCTTCCACCAAGCGGCGAGCCATGAGGAACTGATCCAGGCGCTTCCAAGCACCATCCGCCCGGAGGACTTCGCTCCCTTTCCCATAACGCTCGACCAACGCGGGATCTTCTTGGCTGAGATCCAGCGCCGCAGCCAGCTTGCTTGAGGTCAACACCCCAAACGCCTGTTGATTGAACGTGTCCATCCCTTCCATCATCCCCGAGGCGTCCACAGTTCGGCGAAACTGATCAAAGCTGCTTAGCAGCCCCTTGCGATCGCGCAGCCGTTCCAAACTCATCCCCTTCAACACCATGTCTTCTTTCCCGCCACCGCGAAACGGACAGAACGCCGCGTAACTGGGCCCAAGAAATCCAGGCTGCCCGGGATCGCCCCACTCATCATGGCCGCATTTCGGAGAAAGCCCGACAAAAGGCGGCGAGGCGGGGTTGGCCGCGCCTTGTAGCTTCGAAACGACCGAACCGATGCTGGGCCAGCCTCCGGGAGGAGCATTGTTGACCCCGTGCCCAGTGAGACATTGCTGAGCATCGTGGCGTCCCGTTGCCCCCACGATCGAACGCACCACCGCAAATTTGTCCGCCATTTTCGCCAAGCGAGGGAACTCCTCGCAAATCTGCATGCCGGCCACGTTGGTTGAGATTGGACGAAACTCGCCGCGGACCTCGCTCGGTGCCTCCGGCTTGAGATCGAACATGTCCTGGTGAGGAGGTCCACCGGGTAAAAAGACCATGATCACCGCCTTGTGGCCCAATGTTCCAGACAAAGACTCCGCCTGCAAAATCTGTGGCAAATTGGCTCCTCCCATCGCGAGCCCCCCAATTTGGAGGAACCCTCTACGGCTAAGCCCGTCGCAAAAGGGTCCGGATTCGGTCGAATTGATCGTTAACATGGATTTTTAAGCAGTTGAATCAGAACCAGGGAAGTCTGTGATTCACCGTAAAATCACGAACTTGCGACAATTGCTCTTTCAGGATTCGAGTCGATCTCGCCTCCAAATCGGAGAATCCCGACCAGGAACAAATGTTTGCGGCAGGAACTCTATCGGCAGACGTAGGTTTCGCAGGCATGATCCCTTTTTGCCACAACCCAACTGGTGAAATTGGAAGCTTTGATCAAAACCTCACGATCTTCGGGACGAAATTCACAACATAAGACGCGATTTGATCGAAATTTCGCAATTTTACCCTTTCTTTTTCACCAAAAATAAAGCAACCTCTGCCGAAATCTTAACACCGCCGACTTATGGAGTTAGTAGACAACATCACCACCGGAACCAGCACGGCCTCTGAAGCCCAACTCAGCGAACCACTCGACGGAGCGCAGGCCTTGGTCATGACGCTCGACGAATTGGGGATCGAATACATCTTTGGTTATTCTGGTGGAGCCGCTCTGCCCATCTTTGATGCCCTGGAGACGGTCAAGTCCAACATGAAGTTCATCCTCACTCGCCACGAGCAGGGGGCGACCCACATGGCGGATGGATATGCCCGGGCAACGGGTAAGCCTGCCGTGGTTCTCGTAACCAGTGGACCGGGTGCCGGAAACACCATCACCGGAATCATGACTGCACATATGGATTCCGTTCCCATGATCATCGTGACCGGACAGCAAGTGACCTGGATGCTTGGCAAGGACGCGTTTCAAGAAGCCGATATTTTTGGCATCACCATGCCGATCGTGAAGCACAACTTTCTGGTGCGCAAAACGGCGGATCTGCCACGTGTTGCTCGGGAAGCTTACCATATCGCAACAACGGGACGGCCAGGGCCAGTTCTGATCGACGTTCCCAAGAACGTGAGCCAAGATGAGTTTCATGGTGATCTGAATGCTCCGATCGATCTCCCGGGCTACAAGGCGGAACGTGCCTACGAAATCGATGAATCCCAGATTCAAGCCGCCGCAGATTTGATCAATCGGGCGGAACGTCCCGTCATTCTTGCCGGTCACGGGGCTATGATCGCAGGTGCCGAGGAAGAGTTGCTCGAGTTGGCGACGAAGGTTGGAATTCCAGTGACTTCGACGCTCCTTGGTAAGGGCGTGTTCCCGGAATCGCATGACTTGTCGTTGGGCATGCTCGGAATGCACGGCACCGCTTACGCTAACAAGGCGATGGTGGAGAACGATCTTATACTCAATATCGGATCACGATTCGATGACAGGATCATCGGCCAAGCGGACAAGTTCGGTGCCAAGGCAAAGATCATCCATATCGACATCGATCCTTCGGAGATGAACAAGATGATCCAGGTAGATGTGAAAATCGTGGGTGATGCGAAGCTGGTTTTGAAGCATCTCATCCCGCTCGTCAAAAAATTGCCGACCGACTCCTGGCTCAGTCATCTCGATGGCTACAAGAAGAAGTTTCCACTCGGTTATAAAAGGCAGGGTGGCCTTAGAATGCAGCAGGTGATCGATGAGCTTTACCACATCACCGAAGGGAAGGCGATCGTCACTACGGACGTGGGCCAGCACCAAATGTGGGCCGCTCAGTTCTACAAAACCGACGAATCCTGGAAGTGGATCAGCTCAGGTGGAGCGGGGACCATGGGATTTGGCTTTCCTTCCGCGATCGGAGCCCAATTTGCGTGTCCCGATGACATCGTGGTCGCGATCGTCGGTGACGGCGGTTACCAAATGACGCTCTGTGAATTGGCCACGGCAGTGATCCATAAGCTGCCCGTGATCATTTTGGTGCTGAACAACCACTATTTGGGAATGGTTCGCCAGTGGCAGGAACTGTTCTTCGATAACCGCGAAAGCGGCGTTGATCTGGACGGAAATCCAGACTTCGCAAAGTTGGCCGAAGCTTACGGTGCTCAAGGACTGACGATCCGTCGTCCTGCCGATATCGGCAAGATCTTGGAGAAAGCCTTGGCCCACCGCGATGGCCCTACCGTGATCAATGCGGAGTGCATCAAGAGCGAAAACGTGTTTCCCATGATTCCAGCTGGAGCGGCTCTTGAAGACATGCTCACGGAAGAGCCGAAACATAAGATGGCGAAGCCCGTGGGATCGACGTAGGATTGTCTTTCGCCCATTGATCAACCCACTCGGATTCCTTTCTGATGAGCAAGCCTCCTATTATTACTACCGATTCCAACCTTCCCTCTGACACCGCGACGAAGGGCAGTTCCCATACCCTGAGCGTTTACGTGAACAATCAGCCCGGTGTTCTCGCAAGAATCGCGCTTACCTTTTCTCGTCGTGCCTACAATATCGACTCACTGGTCGTTTCCCAAGGTCGCGATGAGCGATTTTCTCGGATGACGATTGGCGTGAGTGGCGATCCCGCCGTTCTCGAACAAATCATCATGCAGGTGAACAAGCTGGTGGATGTCATTCACTGTTCCGAGCACACCTCGCAGGACGCCGTGGCCAAGGAACTGGTCATGGTGAAGGTTTCAGCCAATCCCAGCGAACGCACCGAACTCCTCCAGGTCATCGATCACTTCGGCGGCAAAACGGTCGATCTCACCGAAAGTTCTCTCATTGCCATGATCAGCGGAGACACGCCAAAAATCGATGCGGCGGTGAGACTTCTCTCTGCTTATCAAGTGATCGAGACGGTTCGCACCGGGAAGGTGGTTATGGCTCGGGGCGAGCAACCAACTTAGGGTTCACCAAGGCCTCTTGTTTTGTTCGGGATGGGCGCAGGCTCCGCTGGCGACAGGATTGTCGCCTATTCTTGATGCGCTGTGAACGGCTGGACCGGGCTCCCTGCCCATCATTGAAGCGGAGCCCCGTCACACTTCCTGAAAATCAGTCTACGATGCCTCGTTTGGCCGGGGATTGAAGGAACTGGTTGAAGCGAGCTTCTTCCAGAGCTTTTCCTCCTCCGCCGAGATCGTTTCCGGGATTGCCACGTTTACCGCGACGAACAGGTCGCCAAAGGCATCGTCCCCATCTGGTAAACCGCGACCACGAATCCTCAGAGTTGTTCCGGGCTGAGTTTTCGGAGGAATTTTGACCTTCATCTTACCGTGTAAGGTCTTCAAAACGACTTCCGAGCCGAGGACGCATTCCCATGGAGCAACGCTTAGATCGTAATCCAAATCCTTCCCATCTACCTGGAAATCCGGATGTTTTTCTAGGCGCACGCGCAGGAGGAGATCGCCAGTCGGGCCATTGTTGATTCCGGCACCGCCTTGACCAGCGCAGCGAATGGATTGCCCCTCACTCACGCCCTTCGGAATTTTCACTCGGATGACCCGTTCCTCTCCGCCGGCACGTTTCAGGCGAACCTGACGAGTGCCTCCATCCATCACTTCTTCCAACGTCACGAGCAAGGCGGTCTCGATGTCTTTTCCCCGAACCGGGCCGGTCGGCCGCCCCCTCGCAGCGCCACCGCCGAACGCTCCAAACGGATCTCCGCCTCGACTTCCAAACATGTTTTCGAAGAAGTCGCTGAAGCCCGTACTACCGCCAAACTCATATTCAAACTGGGTTCCACCTCCGCCGCCGCCAGGATAACCCTGCCACCCCGGTGGAGGCGTAAACTCACTACCGTGTTGCCAATTGGAGCCCAAGGCATCGTATTTACGCCTTTTCTCGGGATCGCCCAGCACGTCGTAGGCCTCATTCACCTCCTTGAACTTCGCCTCTGCATTCGCATCAGCATTGACATCGGGATGGTATTTCCGAGCGAGTTTCCGAAACGCGCGCTTGATTTCTTCCTGAGTCGCTTTCCGCGTCACTCCCAAAACTTCGTAATAATCGTGAAACTTTACGGCCATATTCGAATCGTTAAGTGGGCAAACTAGCGCAGATTTCTCGGAATGCGAGACCCCAGATTTCCTTCTCCCGAGGAATGCTTGCCAACCCGATCTTCAGCCGTTAAAACAAAACCAACGTAATCCAATCCATGAGCAACAAGGGAAAACCAAGCCTCCTCACCCGCATTCGTCGCTTTTTTGCGGCAGTCATTTTCCTGGTGATTGGAGGAGAGACCGCGCTTCTCTATCGCATTTACGATGCTCACGGTCTTCAGGGATTGCTGAGACCCACGATGATCGGACAAGAAGTGACCGATCCAACGTCCGTGGACTCGACTTCAGAAGGATCGAGGGACGTCGAAGTTACCCCGGACGACAGCAACTCAGGCGGCGAACTTCGATAAAAGCTCCCGGGGAATCTCAATGAGCAGCGGTCGATAAGAAGGCGTCTTCTCCTGAACGAAACGCGTTCTGGGTTACGCCGAAGCAGCATTCCGCAGCGACTCCATCTTACCCGCTCGGCCGATCGGAACGTAATCGAATCCAAGGCCGATCATTTTCGCAGGATCGAGGAGGTTTCGACCATCAAACACGATCGGCAAGCGGAGGTCCGATTTCACTTTCTCGAAATCCTCGTCAACAAATTCCGGCCATTCGGTCGCGATGACCATGCACTCTGCATTTTCGACCGACTCAAGGGCAGAAGTCGCCAAAGTCACCTTCCCGCTTTCCACCAACTCCGGGTTCTCTCTGCGGAAATTCTCCATTCCCTTGGGATCATAGGCAATGACCTGCGCCCCTTCTTCCGCCAACCTCTTGATCAGCTTGATCGCAACGGATTCCCTGAGGTCGTCGGTGTTTGCTTTGAAGGCAATTCCCCAAACGGCGATTTTTTTATTGCGAAGCACCCAGAGCTTCTCGTGCATGATTTCGATCAGTAGATCGAGTTGCCTTGCGTTCATGCGATGCACCTGGTCGAGCAGTTCGAAAGGAACTCCCAAATCCCGACTGACGGCGAGGAAGGCATCCACGTCTTTCGGGAAACACGACCCGCCATACCCCAGTCCGGCATTGAGGAAGGCGCGACCAATTCGCTGGTCCAAACCGATTCCGTGGGCAACCTGCTCAACATCGGCTCCGCTTTTGTCGCAAATGGCAGCCACGCAATTGATGAAGGAAATCTTCATCGCCAAAAACGAGTTGGCGGCGTGCTTGATGAGTTCCGCACTATTGAGATCGACCTCTACACGATCTCCCGGAAAGGGCTCATAAATCTCCCACATCAGTTTCCTCGCCCGTTCGCTGTTGGCACCAACCACAATTCGGTCGGGCTTCATGAGATCATCCACGGCAGTTCCTTCCCGGAGAAATTCGGGATTACTGACCACATCAAATTCAGCTCCCAGCTTGGCGTAACGCAAAATGGTCTTTCCAACGCGATCTCCGGTTCCCACCGGAACCGTACTTTTGTCGACGACCACCTTGTAATCCCCGGGTTCCATCACTTCCGCCACCTCGCGGGCAACGGCTTCCACGAATCTCAGATCGACACTACCATCCTCTTGAGGAGGCGTTCCCACAGCGATGAAGATCACACTCGCGGATTTGACGGCTTCGTGAAGATCTTCCGTAAAAATCATCCGCCCAGCGGCAGTGTTCCGTTTCACCATCTCTTCCAAGCCAGGCTCAAAGATGGGGATGACTCCCGACTTCAGGAGTTGAACTTTCTTCGGATCATTATCGACACAAGTCACCGAATGTCCCACCTCCGCGAAGCAGGCTCCCGAAGTTAACCCAACATATCCCGTTCCAATAATAGCGATTTTCATACAGCAGTGTGCAATTCTTAATGATTCGCTCGTTGAGAGCGATTCGCGGCCTACTTGAAAGCTCAATGGCTATTATGCAAGCCAGTAATTATAAAATTTAGAACCCTAAGCCGCCACCATTATTGCCATATAAACCAATAGGCATCCCGACTCGGGGGAATGCCTTGAGGGTCATGCTGAAGACAAAGCCCAATTCTTCTTGGATGCGGTTATCACGAACCTGAGCACCGAATCCAACCGTCCAACTGGAGAGATCACGATGGAGAGTATACTGCTGAAGCTCCAAGGTATTGTCGTTAAACTCATAGAAGTGAGCCGTTCCAACTCCCCAGTTATCCGTCAACCGAGTGTAAGTCGAGAAACGCATATTACTGCTGTCGAGAAAGAACGGGTGATCATCCAAGTAGAAATGGCCGACCGTGAATTGAAAATTCCTGAAAGGCTGGAATGACGCATAGGTATTCACCTCGCTGAAGTCCAATTCATCACCCAGCGGGACTTGAGAGTCGATGACCAAGGATAACCAAGGCAGAGGAATCCAGCGTAATTCGTTGAAAAGGTTGGAGTAATCCCGATCAAATTCAGGATCTTCCTCGTAAAACTCCATGAAGGTATTGAGCTCCAACCAAGGATAGGTTCCATCGTTTCTCTTAGTTTGGAGACGGTTATAGGCCCCCACCCGAATGATATTCCAATCAGCAATACTGTCAGTGGCAACATACCGCGTCATATCCAGCGGCCGAAGCTTGGTCGAAGGTGCCAGACGATCGATCGCCGGAAAATCCGAACCCAAGTCATCCGCCGAAACATAGGAGTAGCGCATATAGGGCTGGAATACGTGATTCACCTGATCCAAGCCCCATCGTTTGTTCTGGATCCCTGGATAGGCTTTCGAAAGCTTGAACGAAGCATCCACTGCGGCGTGGAAGAAATTCCGATCTGCGGAGGTGATGGACGAACCATTTCCTGAGACACTATCGTAGTTCGCGTAGCCCCATCCCGCTCGAGGAACAATGTTCAACCAGCCTCCATACTGCATGGGATAAGCCAATTGATGAAAGCTGTAGAGGCGATTGAGCGAGCGCTCGTCGAGCTGTCGAGTGAGTTGGGCGAGCAAGTCGGCCTCTTCGACCGGATCGATGAACTGCAAAAAACCGGGCAGCTCTTCTTCATCGGCAAACTGCTCAAGAAGATCAAGCCGTTCTTCGGCAACGCTAGTGCGGACTTCCGCAAATTCGCGATCCGAATCAGAGATCAGTTCTTCCAATACCGAGTAGCTGGTGGTGCCCTCATAGAAGAGGTTGGTGTTGAATAAGGATTGCCTCGTGAAATCGATCGCGATTTCAGGGAGTCTGGTATCGGTCCGGAAAAAGTCATTGAGCTGGAACCGCCCAAGCAAACTAATGGTTCCGACAGGGTGATTTTTCACCAGGTTGACCAAGTTGTCCGGACGAGGATCATCCCGGAATTCACCCGGGAAAAAATCCAGATAGAAAAGCTCATCGCTCAACTTGTTGATGTCCACATCAAGGTAGAGCGAACTCTCATCGGGCCCGGGAAGGTAAACCCGATGTTGAACATTGAGGCGATACCGTTCCGTATCGAAGTCAGTTAAGCGCAACTCGCCACCCGTTCCTTGATTGGGAGCATTGTCCTGAGCTTGGTAGTAGTAAATCCTCCCGAAATTGTCATTGTCCCGGTGGCGCATCGCTTCCAGCTCAATGCCGCCCGCCAGTCCCCGCTCAGATCGATAGTCCAACTGGGCGGTGGCCAAGGTGTGATCCCCGATGAGGAATCCGTATTGGGAAAGAACAAAGCCACCCCATCCGTCGTTGTAACCGGGAGTGAAGTAAAAACCCAGTTCATCATCTACTGGCTGAGCATAAATCGGAAAATACATCACCGGGTATTTCCCTAACATGACCACGGCATGTTTGAAGACGATGTATTCATCGGGGTAGATGTTGATCTGGCGAGCCTTGATCTTGTAGTTGGGATTTTTGACGTCGTGGGTGGTCAAAAACGTGTCCTGGGTCCGGATGACATCGATGTCCTCACTGGGAAGCGTCACGTCTCCGGTTTCGTAGTAAAGAGGGTCAAGACCACTGCGCATGCCGCTGGCGACGATGACGCCCGTGTTGATGTTGTAAACCGCCTCACTCCCGCGATAAACCTGACCGTCTTTAAAGATGGAAACGTTGTCCTTCGCGAAGATGTCGCCCGTATTCTGGTGATACTCCGCTTCGTTCGCATAAATTTTTGCACCACCGTAGGTGATGAGAACTTCTCCGCGAGCCCTGGCAATCCCAAGTTGTTGATCGTAAGTGGTTTCTAAACTTTCGATCTGGACGGATTCGACCGCTTCTTGGACGTCTTCGATCAAGTCGGTTTGTCCAAACCCGGTGCTACTCCCTGCGAGAAGAGCGGCTAAAGTAAGAAATCGCGTGGCGTTGAGGATGTTGACCATAGCAGATTGTTTGAGGGACCTAACAGTTGTCCCATTCCGTTAACAACTCTAAATCTTCACAATTTTGGAGCTATTTAGGCCCCATCTTCTACCAAGGAATCCCCGGTTTACCAAAGAAAAACGCAAATAATTGAGGGAAGAGCAGCACGAAGCGGATGCTGAGCGCCATCATCCCTCATCAGATTCCAAAAATCCCCTAGCTTGGCCGCAAACGCCCCCAATAGCGCCGCCTTTGTGCACTGGCGCGGATCACTCCCTTTCCAGCAGCCCAACTCTCGGCGGTTGCGCCGCTGCTGCAATTCTCGGACCAGGGTTGACGCCGATCAGATCCCTCGGAAGGTGCTCCCATGAAAAACCTCATCCTCGGCTTTCTTCTTAGCATCTCAGTGGCCTTCGCCGCCGAGCGAAACGTGATTTTCATCATCACCGATGATGAGAGCCCAACCCTAGGCTGCTACGGCGATCCGGTAGCGGTCACTCCAGCCATCGATGCCTTGGCCGAGGATGGCACGGTTTTTCTCAACGCGTTTGCGACGACGGCAAGCTGCTCAGCCAGCCGGTCCGTGGTGATGTCAGGGCTGCACAATCACGCCAACGGCCAATACGGGCACCAACACTCTTACCACAAGTTCGCTAGCTACCTTGACGTCGTTAGCCTCTCCCTTCCCCGAGTCATGGCGAATTCCGGCTACCGGACCGGCCATATCGGAAAATATCATGTGGCTCCCGAAGAAGTTTACCAATTCGAGACCTACCTCAAAGGGAACAGTCGGAACGCAGTCGAGATGGCGGAGAAGGTCATAGACTTCATCGTGGCAGAGGATGAAAAGCCGTTTTTCCTCTATTTCGCGACAAGCGATCCCCATCGCGGCGGGGGCGAGGACGAAACTTACCCGGGCAAATACAAACCCGATCTCTTCGGCAACAAACCCGATCAAGGGTCCTTCCCCGGCGTGGAAGAAGTGTTCTTCGATCCCGAAAAAGTCGTGGTTCCTCCGTTTTTGCCCGATACCCCGGAATCGCGCAGCGAGCTGGCCCAGTATTACCAGAGTTGCGCCAGAATCGACCAGGGCGTGGGTCGTTTGGTTGAGATCCTGAAAGAGGCGGGGCTCTACGAAAAGACGCTGATCGTGTTCACGGCCGATCACGGGATGGCCTTCCCCGGCGGGAAAACCACGGTTTACGAAGGCGGACTCAGAGTCCCGTTTGTGGTTCGCAATCCCTATGAAACCAACCGTGGGGTCAAATCGGAAGCGCTCATCAGCCACATCGACATCACCCCTTCCCTTCTCGATTTCGCCGGAGGGTTGGACGCGGAGAAGAATCGCCCGAAGAACTGGGTCAACGCGAGCCTCTATTGGAAGGATAAGCCCTACGCCATGAAAGAAAACCGCGGCCCGCGCAAGGGTCTGGATAAGTTTCATGGCAAATCCTGGATCTCGATCCTTGGCAAACCCGACGCGACTCACTGGGAGTCGATTTTCGCCTCGCACACCTTTCACGAGATCCAGATGTATTACCCGATGCGCGTTATCCGTGACAACGACTACAAGCTGATCTGGAACATCGCTCATGGACTCCCCTACCCCTTTGCTTCGGATCTCTGGGCCGCTTCCACCTGGCAGGCGCAGTGGGAAAAAGGGATGGACGCGAATTACGGCGGCCGAACCGTCGGCGAATACGTGAATCGCCCCGCCTTCGAGCTCTATCACATCGCCAAAGACCCGAACGAAACGACGAATCTGGCGGAGAACCCGGAATTCGCCGCCGTGCTGAAGGAATACCAGGAGCGGCTTAAAGCCTTCCAGGCGGAGATGAATGACCCGTGGATCATGAAGTGGAACTACGAGTAGCCCCGCTGCCGATCCCTCATCTTTAAAGCGCCCGCGAATAGGCGCCGCCATCGACCAGCAACGTCTCGCCCGTGATGTAGCTTCCCGCATCGCTCGCCAAGAGGAGCGCGGGACCCGCCATTTCCCGAGGATTTCCCCAGCGTCCCAGCGCAGTGAAGTCCGCGAATTCCTGCTGCTGCTCTTTGTTCAACAGGCTGAGCGGCAGGTCGGTCAAAAACGGCCCCGGCGCGAGGCAGTTGACGGTGATCCCATAAGGCCCCAGATCAAGCGCACTCGCTTTGGCGAAGCCGATCAAGGCCGCTTTCGTTGCCGAATAGGAATTGCGCGCCGGTTTCGAACCCAATCCCAATACCGAGGAAATGTGGATGATCCGCCCCCACTTCCGCTCTTTCATCGGCGGCACCAACTCGCGAGTCAGCACCATGATACTGCTGAGGTTCAGCTCCAGAATCCGATCCCAATCCGCGTCCTGAATCTCATCGATCGGTTGAGGAGTGTTCGAACCCGCGTTGTTCACCAAAATATCGACCTTTCCCAGCTTCTCGATCGTTTCATGGGCCAACGCCTTCACTTCGCTCCGATCCGTCATGTCGGTGACCCGATATTCGACTCGAACATCCAGCCCTTCGCCGATCTCCTTCTGCGCCGCCGCCAGCTCCTCGCCATTGCGGCTGCAAATCATCACGTCCGCGTCATGCTCGGCAAAGCCCCGCGCCATCGCTTTTCCCAGCCCTTTGCTCCCCCCCGTGACGAGAGCGACCCGACCCGATAAATCAAAAAGTGTTGAACTCATGGGAGAGGTATAGAAAAGGAACACCAAGGCTGCAAACCTTTCTCGCCGACGTCGACCTCACTTCAAATGGCGATCGAAGAACTCGCGAATCGAAGCCCTGACTTCGGCGGAGTTGAACTCAGGACCTCCGTGACCGGCTCCTTCGATCACTTCAAAGGTGGATTCGACTCCGGCGGCTTCCAACTTCGCGTGCAGCTTCGCACTTTGCTCCAAGGGAACTCCGGGATCTTCGCTGCCGTGTTGGATCAAAAACGGGGCGTCATCGGAGCTGACCTGATCGAGCGCGCTGGCGTCTTTCGCCAATTCCGGAACTTCCCTCACCGTGGCACCGAGAAGTTTGGCGCCGTTTGAAGTCGCCGCCTTGGGGCCATTGTTCGGCGGCATCGTCAGAAGCTCACTGGGACCAAACCAATCACAGACGGCTTGAACCCGCCCCAGTTCATCGACCGGGCGCGTCCCCATCAGGGCGACCAGATGCCCGCCGGCCGAACCACCCCAGACTCCGATGTTCGCCGGATTCAGCCCATACTCGTCGGCATTCCGGCGTAACCACCGCACCGCATCGTGACAATCATCGATCTGAGCCGGCCATTGGGCCACGTCCGCCAGCCGGTAATTGATACTGGCCACCGCATAGCCATGCTCCACCAGCCAGGTGGCTTTACACTTGTCCTTGCTCCCCTTCAGCCAACCGCCGCCATGCACCCAGATTACCACCGGCAGGTCACCCTCAAATTCGGCAGGCCGGTAGAGATCCAGTAGCAGCTTCACCTCTCCAATTTCCTTGTAGACGATGTCCGCCGTTTTCGAGACTCGCGACGTATTTTGGCCGAACGCGTTCATGGCCAAGATCAGGAAGAGGAAACCGAATAGGGAGCGCATGCCACGTTTCTACGGAAGACTCGATCATTCGGCAAGACCTCGTTCGCTCCGCGAGATCCAGTTGACCGGACGAATTGCCTCCCTGAGTCTGTCCGCTCACCATGAAACCCTTTTTCCTCTTCCTCGCCCTTGCCTGCACCGCCCTCGTCCAGGCGGATTCACCGCCGAACATCATTTTCATCCTCGCCGATGACCAAGGTTACGGTGACGTCTCCGCCCTGAATCCGGAATCGAAAATCCCCACGCCGCACATTGATCGCCTGGCCAAGGAAGGGATGATCTTCAGCGATGGACACTCTTCTTCCGCCGTCTGCACGCCCACCCGCTATTCCGTGCTCACCGGGCGCTACCACTGGCGCACCCACCTGCAAAAAGGCGTCCTCGGCGGCTTCTCGCCTCCCCTGATCTCGCCCGGGCGTCTCACCGTCGCCTCCCTCCTTCAGGAAAAGGGCTACACCACCGCCTGTATCGGGAAGTGGCACTTGGGCTGGGATTGGCCGCTCAAAGATGGCGGAACCGCGAATGATGAGGGGAATTTTTCCGGCGGCTTTAAAGGTGGCTGGTCGGTCGATTACGCTGGCGAAATCCAGAACGGCCCCAATGACGTCGGGTTCGACTACTTCTACGGAATTAGCGCCTCGCTCGACATGCCGCCCTATGTTTACGTTCGCAATCGGGTCCCAACCGAACTCGCTACTGTGGAAAAAGCGTTTCATCGCAAAGGACCAGCGGGTGAAAGCTTCGAAGCCGTCGATGTCCTCCCGGAGATCACCCGAGAGACGGTCAAATTCATTGGTGATCACGCCAAATCGGAGAAGCCCTTCTTCATCTACTTCCCGCTCAATGCCCCCCACACCCCCATTCTTCCGACTCCGGAATGGCAGGGGAAAAGCGGGATCAATGTCTATGCCGACTTCACGATGCAGGTGGACGCAAGCGTTGGCGAAGTGCTTGATGCGCTCGATCAACACGACTTGGCGGAAAACACCCTCGTCATATTCACGACCGATAACGGCTGCTCCCCGCAGGCGAAAATCCCCGAACTGGAAGCCGCTGGTCACGATCAGAACTTCATTTACCGAGGACACAAAGCGGACATCTACGAAGGCGGCCACCGCGTTCCCTTCCTCGCCCGTTGGCCCGCTAAGGTCGAAGCCGGTTCCCGAACCGATCAACTCGTCGGTCAGATCGATCTCCTCGCCACCGCCGCAGAAATCACCGGGGCCTCTCTCCCGGAAGATGGTGGCGAAGACAGCGTCTCCTTTCTCCCTGTCTTACTCGGCACAGCCGAAGAACCGATTCGCGATTCCATCGTCTCCCAGTCCATCGGCGGCCAATTCGCCATTCGAAGTGGAGATTGGAAGCTCTGCCTCTGTCCCGGATCCGGCGGTTGGAGCAATCCTCGACCGAACAGCCCCGGCATTGCCGCCCTCCCACCGATTCAACTTTTCAATCTGGCCGAAGATCCTGGCGAGGAGAACAATCTCCAGGCAGAACACCCCAAAATCGTCGCCGAACTCAGCGCCAAGCTCCAAGCTCTGATCGACCGAGGCCGCACCACTCCGGGCCCGGATTTGAAAAACGACGCGGAAATCGTGATGATCAAACCGATCCGAGCGCCCAAGAAGAAGAGTAACTGAAAAGGATGAGCTCCGGAGATCCGTCCGGTAGCTCAAGCCACTTTCTCGAAAAATTTCGCTAAGGTTTCGGGAAGTTCCGGGCATGATGGCATGAGATGCCCGGTCCCGATCACACCACGGAGGTTCAACAGCTTTTCGTCCAGCACATTGCGGCGTTGAAGCACTTTGTCCTCAGCTTGTTGCCGAATCCGAGCGAGGCGGAGGATGTGGTGCAGGAGGTGTTTCTCACGGTGACGGCGAAGGCGAACGACTTCCAGCCCGGCACCAACTTCAAGGCGTGGGCCTTCACCATTGCCCGGTTCAAGGTGTTGGAACAGCTGCGACGGGAGAAACGATCCCGAAATCGACTCTCTGACACGGTGATCGAGCAACTGGCGGCGGAGGCGGAAGATCCTGATCCCGGACATGAAGCCGCGATGCGGCGCGCCCTGGCCCGCTGCTTGCAAAAACTGGCCCCGAAATCCCGGAAGATGATCGAACTGCAATACGAGGAGGAGCTGAAACCGGCGGCGATCGCGAACGAGCTGGGATGGGATACGAATGCGGTCTACGTCGCCTTATCCCGAGCCCGGGCCAGCCTGCGGCAATGCCTTGAAAACCAAGGAGGGCTCACGTGAATCTGGAATCGTTGATCGAGGGCTACCTTCACGAGTCCCTCACCGAGGAAGAATCCGCCCGGCTCAGCACGGAGCTGGCACGCTCCAAGGCAGCTCGCGACGAATTCCGCGCCGGGGTCCGCATTCATGGAGCCCTGCACGAGCATTTTTCGGACACCCTCAGTAGCTCCGCGTTTTCCCCCATCGAACCAAAACAGAGCCAGATGACCCGGGGACTCTGGCAGGCTGCCGCTGCCGCGCTCGTGGCCCTGGTCGCGATTCCTCTGGTCGCCCGTTTCTCGAATCCGGAGCCACTCGCAACCATCCTCCTGGAGACGTCCGCAGATTGGGCCCAGCCGGTCGGCGAGGTTTTGGCCCGGGGGAATTATGAGT